>NZ_CACZTX010000003.1 GCF_902784195.1 uncultured Methanobrevibacter sp. | reverse complement strand
TACCGATTATCCAGAACCACAAGACATCTTTAAATTGATTTATGAACAAGGAGTTCCTTTAGAGGAAATGTATAAGGTTTTCAATATGGGTGTAGGATTTTGTGTCATTGCAAGCCCAGAAGAAGCAGATGCTGTTGTAGAAGCATTGAATGAAAACATTGAAGCACAAATTGTAGGAACAGTAACTGCTGAAGAAAAGATTACTGTAAAAACATTTGAAGGAACTGTAATTGAATATTAATTCAATGCAAAAAAGAACAAAAAAGAAAATAAAAATACATAAAATTCCAATAATAATTTTAAAAATAAATTAAAAATAATTTAGAAATAAATTAGAAATTAATTATAAATAAATTAATAATTACAAAGATATTTCAACAAATGCCAATCATTAAGGAGGGAAAATATGAGAATTAGTGTTGAAAATGAAAGAAAACTTGTAAATGAAATCTTAATCAACATTGGAGTGCAAGAAGATCATGCAAAGATCATTACTGAAGCAACTTTAGACTCTGATTTAAAAGGTTTCACTTCACATGGACTTGGAAGATTCCCACAATACATTAGAGGAATCAATAACGGTTTCATTGAAACCAAAGGAGATTATGAAATTGTCAAAGATGAGGATTCCATTGCACTCATTGATGGAAAAAGCTTATTCGGACAATACATTGCACATGAAGCAATGATGATGGCAATCAATAAGGCAAAGGAAACTGGTATTGCTGCAGTTGGTACATTCAACTCAAACCACTTTGGAATAACCGGTTATTACTCTGACTTAGCTATTAGAAATGACATGATTGGTATTGTAATTTGTAACACTGAACCTGGAGTAGCTCCTTTAGGTGGTAAAAAAGCTATTCTTGGAACTAACCCAATAGCTATTGGTATCCCTTCTGAAACTTATATTGCTGTAGATATGGCAACTTCTGTAAGCGCAAGAGGAAAATTATTGGAAGCTAAAAGAAAAGGTGAGGAAATCCCTCCAAACACTGCAATTGACAAGGATGGAAATCCAACCACTGATCCTGAAGCTGCATTAGAAGGTTCTATCCTTCCATTCGGTGGAGTTAAGGGATACGCTTTAAGCTTTATGATTGAAATTATGACAGGCCCTTTAGTAAACGCTGCATTTGGTACTAAAGTAACCGGTACTGCAGGAGACTATAAGGAAGACTGTAACAAAGGAGACTTGTTTGTTGCAATCAATCCTGAAAAATTCGTTTCAATTGACGCATTCAAAGAGCAAGTGGAAGAATTCGTCACAGAAATCAGAGAATCCGGAAACACTTTCATCCCAGGAGATCTCGAAGTAAAAAGAATTGCTGAAAATGAGAAGAATGGTTTAGAAATAGATGGAAAACTCTATGAAACCTTAAAAGAAATCTGTGATGCTGAAAATATAGATTTAAACAGTTACTTAACTGAATAAATCTAACTTTTTTTCTTTTTTACTATTTTACTCTTCTACTTTTATTTTACTATTTTTATTTTTCACTATTTTTATTAATCTTATTTTTTTACTGATACTAATTTTACAATTTCAAATTTTATAAATTTTATAAATTTTTAAAATTGAATTATTTTTGAAAAAAATTAAAATTCAAATTTCATTTTTCGTTGATTTTTTTTAAGAAATTTTTATGAAAATAAGACTAAAATTCTAACTTTCAATGAACTATGAAAATTTTAAGAATGAAAGTTCATTAAAATAGAGTTTAGATAAAAAAGTATTAAAATAATTAATCATATTTTTAAAATACTGAAAGAATGAAGTATATTGTAAATTTTGATAATTAATAATCTACATCACACAGATGAGAAATAACAAAATAGTGAAAAAATGAAAAAATTATTTTTTTGAAAAATAGAAATTGAAATTTTTGAAAAAAATGAAAAATTAAAATTTCAAAAATTATTAAAAAAAATATTAAAAAAAATAGAAAATAAATTTTTTAATAAAAAATTAAAAAAATTAAATTGCACAAGATGGTGCAAATCCTAAATTATTCAATAATTTATCAAGCCCTTTTTCTGCCATGACCACATCATCAACTAAACAGAATATTCCTAACTTGCCTTCCTTAATGAAATTTGAAAGTTTGCTTGCATCATCCAAAAGTTCAGATGCATCATCTTCAGCAATTGTAAAGAACAAATCTGTTTCCATCATATTAAGTGAACTGTTTACATTGAATTTGGAATCAATAGCTCCTTCTGTTCTTTCAATGAGGAGGAAATTCTTGTCAGTCTCACCAACAAAGAATGCAACTTTGGTTCCAGGGCTTAAAACTGCAAAATATTGCTCACTGTCACTGACAAACTTATCCCATAAATTATTATCATGAATCTTGACTGGCTTTACCATAAAATCACCTTTTAGAAATATTAGGAAATGAATAAGAAAATTATCTAAAATAATTAAGAAATTATCTAAAATCAAATTAAGAAAATTATAAAAATTATTCTAATTCAATTTCTTTGATCTTGTTTTCAATAACTTCCTTCACTATTGAAACACAGATTTCCCCTTCTTCATCCAATCTTGCAGCATCATTTGCCTTATGCTCAGTTTCAGCTAAAATGTCTCCAACATTAAGTTCATCGACAATTTCAATACCCTTTTGCTCTAGTATTTTTCCAACACAGTTTCCTTCACAGCCATTAATAGCTAAAATAGGATATTTGTCAAGCATTCTTTTAAAGCCAGTGACATTTGCAGAAGTTGAACCCATACAAATGGATAAGATTTCCACATCATCAATAGCTAAGTCATGAACTGCAACTCTTGCAACCAAACCGTTAGGACTCATACCGCTACATGCTGCCAAAGCAATTTTCTCTTCCATAATCATACTTCCTTTAAATTATTATAATTAATTATTCAATAAATGTGATTTTTAATTTTTAATAGAAATTATATAAAATTTTAATAAATTTAATATAATTTTTATAGATTTAATAAAATTTTAATAGATTATAAATTTTTAATAAATTTAATAAATTTTTATAGATTTAATAAAATTTTAATAGATTTAATATAATTTTTATTTTGATAAAATTTAAATTTCTATTCCTTTTTCATTTCAGGCACATACTTTGCATAGAAACCATCAGTATCTGCATAAATTGCCTTGAAACCATAATCTTCCGCTTCTTTCATTGCCTTTTTAATATGCTGACGTCCCCAAGCAGTAATTGATTGGGCACATTCAAATGAATACCAACGGAATCTCAAGAATCCATAAACTCCATACATTGTATTTGCCAAACGTTTCAATGCTTGCTGCTGAACATCCAAACTCTTTTTCAGGATTGGATCATCAGTTGCCTTCATCCTATTCTTAACAGCAAACCTTTCATTAAGAATATCCTCTAAAGCTGAAGGAATAAATCCTTGAGGCTCTTTCTTGAACTTGAAGAAGTGTTCTGGTGAAATATAATATTCCTCATCATCATCTATCGCAGAAGAGATTTCCTCTTCCTTAAGATTATCTATTTCATCATAGCCAGTTTCATAATCTTCAAAGTCTTCAAATTTGGCATTATAAGATGAATTGTCATGTACCAAAACATCTGGAGAAATGTTTTTTGAAATGATTAAAGTAGGGTACAGACTCTTGAAGTCGAACTGAACCAAATTCTCATGCAAACCAATTTCTGGCTCTTTCACATAACCTCCGGAGTTGCTGCCTCTCTCCTTGATGTTTTTCATAGTCATGTTAGGCTTATTCGGCACAACCTCATCAACTTCATAAGCTTTTCTAACCAAATACCACTCAGCTTGTTGACCGGTTGCCATACGGGTTACATCAACAAAAGGCTGTCCTACTATACGGGTAAGTTCCAAATTCAAAGGCAATGTTTCCTGAGCAATCTTCAATGTGGATACGACATCATCCAAGGAATACTTGAACAGGTTCTTAAGTTCCTTGCCTCCATTGTCCCAGAATTCATAAATCCTGTCTCCAGGAACATCTATCTTTTCCTCTCCAAAGAACTCAAAGTATACTCTCTCTAAAGTGTATCTGTCAAGAGACATGTATCTTCTCATTACCAAGTACAAGTCAACATGAAGAAGTCCTTTGAATGTAGCTGCATTATTGTAGCCTCTTCTAATGAACTTGATGCTTGATCCATCAACACCTAAATCCAAATCAAGGCCCCATATCTTTGCTCTATCCTTAAGGTAAGGGAAGTCAAAGACATCAGAGTTATACCCTATGATAATGTCAATATTGTTTTCCTTGACAGTCTTGATGAAAGATTCGATCATTTCCTTTTCAGAGTCAACCTTTTCTATAAAGTACATTTCAGGGTCATGCTCAAACTCATCACCTTTAGTGGAAATGACTTTTCTAACTCCTACATTGCTGTCGATTCCAATCATGATTATTTCATCCTCATCAGGATTAGGCATTCCATGAGGGTTTCTAACTTCCAAGTCAAAGCTCATCATCCTGAACTCTTGGAAATCAGTGTTTGCAGTTTTAGGAGCTTCATTCAATTTAAGGATTTCAAGGGAATCATTATCACTGTCTATGGTTTCAAATGAGTCAATAATTTCCCCTTCTAACTCCAATTCAGCCATAGGAACCAAACCATTGTCAATAAGATATCTTCTATAGAATGGAATGTCATGTTCCCTAAGCTGTTTTACAGAGTCCAAATCCCAAATCTTGTCTCTGTATTTAGGAACATCTTGAGGATGGTTAAAGCTGATTTTAATGAATTCGGTAGGAACTTGGAAATCCTTTTTAAGGACTTTTTCAATTTTTGTAAACTCCAATTCCTCTTCCTTTTCAAGTTCTACTAAATCCTTCATACATTCATCAATATCATTTACAGGCAAAATATACAAATAAGGGACAAAACTGTCATCCAATGCAATCAAGTCATTGGATTTTTCTCCCTTCACCTTACCGAATAATCTCACGACGGGCTTTTCATCATGAGTGATATAATCAATGTCTAAAAGAACAATATTTCTTTTTACCATCCTATCGACCTAATTTTTTATAATAATTAATAATTATCAGATTCATTATTTTCCAATTTCTCTCTCTAATTTATCCTTTTCCAACTCTTCCTTAAGGGACTTGATAACTGCATATGCAATTCCCAAAATCAAAGGACCCAATATGAAACCAACAATTCCAAATACATAAGGTCCCGCCATAAATCCAACCAAAAGGATTAAGGAAGGCATGTCAGCATAATTGCTTGCAAGCATTGGACGAATGTACATATCACTCAAGCTTAATACGAATCCCCATAATATTGTAAGGATTCCTTGAACTATGTCTCCAGCAACAAAGAATGCATAGATTGCCAATGCCCAATAAACTATCCATGGACCGAAGATAGGAATCAGCTGTGCAATACCTGTAATGATTCCTAAAAACAATGCAAACTTATATCCTAAGAGATAATAACCTATACCTCCCATAACACCGATAACAATAGCTGTCAGGAAATGACCATAGAAGATGGATTTTAGAACATTTGCAACATCATCCAAGGTTCTTTCAAAGAAAGCCCTATGCTCTTTTGGAATGAATACGAAAATATATTCCATAACCTTATCGCCATCACGAGTGAAATAATAAATGGAACAGATTAGGACAAACAATTGAACCAGCACATCTGAAAAATTCCTTATGAACCTTATGGCATAATTGAATATGTAAGTTAAGGCTTCATGCACTCCACTAGTCAATAGCCCTAAGTAAGGTTTAACTAATCCTTGAAGTTCCACAGGCAATGCTTGGACAAATGTGTTAATAGCCAAATTCAAATCAATCCCGGAACTTACAGAAAGATTATGGGAAGCGAAAAACATATTCGCAAAAACTGCTGTTTCCCAAAATACGTATATGAACAATAGTATCAATGGAATGATTACCACTATTATCGCCAGGAATATTGAAATTGAAGTGATCTTGATTTTTGATTGAATCCTATTGGCAACTGGTGTGATACCATAAGCAATCATTGCTCCAAGCAAAATCATATTCAATACCGGCATGACTGTAAATAATGACAATAATAAGAAAATTATTATAATCATTATATGTAGGCCATATTTGCTTTCACTAAGATTAAACATGTTATCATTAAATAAATTATTGTTAATATTTTTTTAAATTAAATAATATTGAAACGTTAATTGATTTAGAAATACTCTTTCATTCCAGATGCAGTTCTATGGAATTTACCGAACTCAACGATTTCAGAAACCTGATCAGATGAGAAAACAGGCCCTTCAGCACATATTCTCCAACCGGTATTGTCTACACAGCATTGACCGCAAACACCTATAGCGCATTTCATATAACGTTCCATAGAGTATTCACCTTCAATCATATTGGATTCTAAGCTACCATACAATGGTCTCATCATAACTTCAGGACCACATACAACAGCCCAGTCATACTCCTTATGCTCAATCAATTGCAATACCCTATGAGTTGCGAATCCTTTAAACCCACATGATCCGTCATCAGTGCAAGTATAAACCTTTGCACCTTTAGCTTTTAAACGTTCATCGAACAATAGCTCATCCTTGGTTTGTGCTGCACAAACAACATCCACTTGAGCCTTATTTTTCAATGCAGCTTCAGTGAATGAAGCTATAGGAGCCATTCCAACTCCACCACCAATAGCTAAAACTCTCATGCCCTTTAAATCGGTGTCAAACCCGTTTCCATACGGACCTCTAAGACCTAACTTGTCACCTTCCTTAAGTGTATGCAAGTTTTCAGTAAACTCTCCAACTTTTTTAACTGTTATTCCAAGCTCGCCCTTGCCGACATCGATGTAGGAAATGGACATTGGCTTTTCATCCTTGAAATTCCAAACCATTACAAATTGACCAGGAGTTGGAATATTTTCACCAACCATAGTCCAATCAAAAATGAAAGTCTTGATTGTAGGAGTCTCTTCTATAATCTTTTTAATCTCTAAAACTTGAGGTACATTCATTCTATCACCCACTAAAACTATGGCTCCTTATGAGCAAAGCCCACCATATCATTAATTGAATCAAATTCACTTTCCTCTATAAACTCTTCCAAATCACTTGTAATCCTTCCGAATATTTCAGGACCTTCATACATGATTGAAGTTCCGATTTGAACAGCACTTGCACCTGCATAGAGGAACTCTATAACATCAGCATAATTGCGTATTCCACCAACACCAACAATTGGAATGTCAGTTGCGGCAAATGCATCATAAACGCAACGAACAGCTATTGGCTTAATTGCAGGCCCACTCATTCCACCAAACTTGTTTGCAAGTATTGGATTTCCAGTTACAATATCAATTTTCATTCCAGGACCTAAGGAATTGATCAATGTCAATCCATCTGCTCCAGCTTCTTCAGCTGCAACTGCAATTTCTGAAATGTCAGTTACATTTGGAGTCAATTTTGCAAGAATAGGCACATCAACAGCATCCTTGACTGCCTTTACAACATTTTTAGTCAATTCAGGGTTTTGTCCAATGGATGCACCATAACCTTCCATTGCATGAGGACAGGACACATTCAATTCAATCATATCCACCAAGTCCTCTACCTTTCCTGCAACATATGCGAACTCATCAGGAGTTGCACCATAAATTGAAGCGATTGACTTGCCCTTTATGCGATCAACCCTTTCCAATTCATCGATGAAAGCTTCAACTCCAGGACTTGAAAGACCAATAGCATTAATGATTCCTCCCTCTACAGCAACTGTAGTGGGATTCTTATAACCATCATTAGGTTCCTTTGAAAATGATTTGGATACAACTGCACCAGCACCAGATTTTAAAATCCAATTAAGGGAAGATGCATGGCTCCCCAATACTCCTGCTGCAAGCATCAATGGATTCTTTAACCTGACACCACATAACTTAGTTTTTAACATGAATAACCTCCAATAAAAACATGAAATCTGAAATATGATCTTAAAATTATTAAGTTTTAATCTTTTAATTATAAATATAATTTTTCATAATTATTTTTATAATTATAATATAATTTTATACTATTTTAATATATGAAAACTATATGATATATAATTATTTGATTTGAAAGTGAAAAATAAAGGAAAATTTTTTAAAATTTTACAAAAATGGGGAAAAATTATCTAAAATAATGTAAAATATATTAGATAAAAAAATTAAAATAAGATTATGGAATTTTATATAACACAATGTATTGCAGGATTTATTGCATTTGATGAAGACCTTCAAATTGCTGATTATAAATTATTCAAAGAAGATGAAGTGGTTTCCAATCTCATTAAAATAGAGGAAAATGAGATATTAAACGAAGAGATCGAACTCATTAATGGAATGAAATTGAATTCAGAGAGTGGAGATAAGATCATTATAGAAACCACCAAAAGGAAATCCCAATACAAGGAACTTGAAAATTATGGAAATATTGAAGTGAAAACTCCTAATAAAGGTGGAGAACACTTAAGAAACAATATTGAAAATGTCTTTGAAGAAATAGGATTTTCAAAAAGTCAGGATGAAATCATTCAGATTTATGAAAAGCTTGCAATCCACAAAATCAAAAAATCTTCACAGGAAGAGGACAAGCTATTGATCCAAGCAATTAACTCTGTAGATGACATTGATGAATCAATCAGCAAATTGGTTGAACGTATTCGTGACTGGTACACAATCTATTTCCCTGAAATGGATACAATAAGCAATAATGAGACTTACATAAAGCTAATTGCTGAAAGTGAAAACAGAGAGGATATTTTGGAAAACTTCAATGAGCATTTCAGTGAAGAAATTGAAGAAAGCACAGGTGCTGACATTGAAGAATCCGATTTGGCCATGTTAAAGAGTTTTGCAGAATCCATCTATTCACTTCAAAAGTCAAGAAAGGAACTTGAAAATTATATCGATTCTAAAATGGAATCTATTGCTCCAAACTTAAGAGACTTATTGGGGTCCACATTAGGCGCCAAATTAATTGCACATATCGGAAGCATTAAAAGATTAGCAACTTATCCAGCAAGTGTTATTCAAATAATGGGTGCTGAAAAGGCAATATTCAGACATTTGAAAACTGGAGAACGTCCTCCAAAACATGGATTGATCTTCCAACACCCAAGCGTTCGTGGCGCTAAATGGTGGAACAGAGGAAAAATAGCTAGAAACTTAGCTTTGAAGATTACACTCGCTGTGAGAAAGGATGTGTTCTCTGGAGAGTATGACCCAAGCATTGCTGAAGATTATCTTAAAAAAGTTGAGCAAATCGAAAAGGAAAATCCATTCCCTAAAAAGACAAGCCAAAAAAGGGCAAAGGAAAGAAAGGCCGAAAAGGACAAAGGGAAAGGAAAAAGCAAGAAATATAAAGGAAGCAAGAAAAACAAGAAGAATAAAAAGAAAAGAAGAAAATAAGCAATTGACTTTTGATTGCAACCTAAATTTTCCAATATTAAAAATCTAAAAATCTAAAATTCCAAATTATCAAATTCATATAAAGATGTGAAAAAATGAACATATTTTACAAAGATGGTGAAATAGCTACCAGAAACTTACGTCCAGGGATTAAAGTCTATGATGAAAGACTTATCCAAGAGGGAGATGAAGAGTACAGAATCTGGAATCCAAGAAGATCCAAATTAGCGACAGCATTATTGAATGGATTGGAAAGGCTCGACTTGAACAATTATTCTAAAGTATTATACTTAGGCGCTTCCACAGGAACAACTGTTTCACACATATCTGACATTTGCGATGAAGGCTTAATCTATGCTGTAGAGTTTTCACCAGTTAGCATGAAAAAACTGGTCAGATTATCACAAAAAAGAAACAATATCGTGCCTCTCCTTGCAGATGCTACCAAACCTAAATATTACTTGAACAAAGTGGAAAAAGCAGACTTGGTTTACTGTGATGTGGCTCAGGAAAAACAGAGCGAACTCTTCATGGACAATATGGATTTATTCCTAAAGGAAGATGGACAAGGGCTTATTACCATAAAAGCAAGAAGCATTGATGTTATTCAAAAGCCTAAAAAAATATTCAAGGATGAAGCTAAAAAAATAAAAGAGAATGGTTATTCCATTTTGGAAAAGATTAAATTAGAACCTTATGAAAAGGACCATATAGCTTTTCTTGTGGAGAAATCTTTTTAAAAGAACATATATTCATTTTTGATAAAAAACATTTTTCAAAAACCATACATAACTGCTATTTTAATCTGAAACCACCATTTTGTTATTGAAATTATAAAATAAAAATTTAGCTTTTCAGATAATTATTTTTATCAAAAAATATAAAGAATCATCAAAAAAATAAAACATATATTTTATATAAAGATATTTCAAGAAATTTAAAAGAATAGATATCAATTCTAAGCTCTAAAAACCCTTATTTTATAAGTATTACTTTTTTCAAAAAATTTGATTTCAAAAGAGAAATATACATTAGATTTTTTAAAAAAAATAGATTAAAATTTACTGAAAATAAGAAATAAAACTAATACAATTTTAAAAATTAATCTAAGAATAAATTAACATAATTATTAGTAATTTTAAGTAAAAATAAGAATTTAGCATAATAACGAACAATCTCAAAAAAGTATTACTACTGAAAGCTTTTTATATAAGAATATTACAAATATATATTTGCTAATGCAATAAAAAAAGAGTTCATAAAAATATCCTCTAGGTTAATTCACTCATAAAAAACACTCCATAATTAAATAGCTTAGAGGATTGAACTTTTTTTGCAAAATAAACTATTTTTAACTCTTTTTTACTAAATTTTTATCAAAATTTTAAAAAATATTTCTAATTTTTCTTTATTTTCAAAAATAAGAAAGAACTACTAATTTTTATAAAGAAGTAATACTTTTTTTAATTATTATCTAAATAAGAGCACAATATCCTATTAAAAAAAATAAAGAAAAAATATTTAAATTTTTTATAGAAAAACAAGGAAGAATATGAGAAAAAAATTATATAACGAATAAAAAATAATGAGAATATGATCATCCAAAAAAAATAGAATTGAAAAATAAAAAATTAAAATAAAAATAGCAATGAGAAAAAGAAAAATTGAATCAAACTTTTAAAGTCTGAAATTAATTCAATTTTTTAGAGATCTCATCAAATATGGATTTGGAGATTTCTTTTTTGGAATTTAATGAAACCTTTTTGACTTCATCACTTACAAGGATTACCTCATTGGTTTCAGATCCAAATTCGCATCCATCATGGGAAACATCATTTGCTACAACCAAATCAGTTCCTGCTTCTCTCATTTGAGTCTTAGCACAATCAATCATTTTCTCTTCTGAAATGTTGTATTCCGCCTTGAATCCAATCAAGAATATGTCTTCATTGATCTTTTTGATTCTTTGTATGATTTTTGCAACAGGCTCAAATTCTAAAGATAAATTGTAGGATGAAGATATTTTGGAATCTTCCTTGCTGATTGGAGTAAAGTCAGAAACAGCTGCGGTAGCTATGAAAATATCAAAATCAGGAATCAACTCATCTATTTTCTCATTCATAAGTGTAGTGGATTCTGCATCAACTATATTAAATGCCTTTGGAATTGAAACTTCATGATGTGCAGCTAAAACAGTTAAATTAGCGCCTCTGATGAATGCCTCCTTAGCCAATTCCAAACCCATTCTTCCAGAAGACCTATTGGAAATTCCTCTTATAGGATCGATTTCCTCAAAGGTTCCCCCTAAACTGATCAATATGTTTTTACCTGCAATATTAGACACTTCATCATCTGCAATGCCCTTATTTACCCTATCCAAATTGACCGCCCTTACAGATTCAAGGACTATATCTTCAATAGCTGGGAATTTGGCTTTTCCTTCATCAATGCGAGGATTGACAAACTTAATTCCTTCTCCTTTTAGCTTTTCAACATTTTCACTTACTGCATCATACATTGAATCATGCATTGAAGGAACGAAGACAATAGGGGCGTCATGCCCTTGAGCAGTTATCAAAAGGGTGTTAACAGGATTGTCAGAAATCTTATATGCAAATTTGGAAATGGTATTTGCAGTAGCTGGAGCAACTAAAATCAAATCTTGTTGAGAGTATTTCACATGCTCTATCTTTCCAGTCAATTCCAATACAACTTCTTGGCCAGTAGCAAACTCTAAAGCATTTGGATGGATAATTTTAGTAGCTTCTGTAGTCATGAATGCCTTAACAGAATGGCCTTGCCTTCTAAATTCCCTTGCTAACTTAATGGTTTCGGTTGCTGCAATACTGCCAGTAACGCATAAAACAATTTCCATAAAATCACTTCAAAAATTTAAAATCTTGTAATAATTACCTAAAATCTAAATAAAAATTTAGAATCTTATATAATAATATCTAAAAAAATAAAAATAGTGAATTTATTTATAAAAATCACTATTATAATTTAACACTATTGATAATGAAATCAAAAGTACCTACCATATTATTGAATTCAGATTCCGGTGCAGAACATAAGATAACATAAATATCAGATCCCTTTTGAACCCAAATAGCTTTATGCTGTTTTGTTTGATTGTTTGCTACAGAAGTGTAATCCGCTTCCATAGCAGCTGCACCATTGAATGAAACATTACCCATGTATAAAATATTAAAATCAGAATTACGAGCCAATGTATTGTAATTGGAAGTGAATTCAGATTGTAGGGATCTTGCATTTGATTTCTTTTCAATATTCACATTAATACTATTAAAACCTGAGGAATCCTTTGCATCAGGGTCTGCAACCGCTAAAACTGTTTCATTAGAGTTGGATTTTGCAGAAACCCAATTCCCAGGCATTGATAATGATATTCCATTTTCTGAATAATCCACTGATTGCTGTGAAAGGTCATCTCCATCATTATTACCTATAGGATTATTTATGAAAAATGAAACACCTACAATCAATATAATTAATACTAATCCGATACCAATAATTTTTTTCATATTATAACTCCAAAAAAATAATAGTAGCACCATCAATAAATTTACTCGTCAGTTCCTCCAGAACTACCACCTGAAGAGCCACCTCCAGAAGAGCCACCACCAGATGAACCTCCTCCTGAAGAACCGCCAGAAGATCCTCCACTAGAAGAACCACCACCAGAACTACTACTAGAACTGCCACCAGAACCTGAGGAACTGGAAGAACTAGAACTTGAGCTACTATCTGATGAGGAACTTGAGGAATCAGAACTTGAATCATCATCTGAAGAACCATATTTAGTGGTATTTGAGTAAGATTTTGTATAATTGTAACTGAGAGACTTGTTTACCTTGACTTCAGGAAAAGCAGTGTCATTAATAGTTGCACTAGCAGATAGCATATTTCCAACATCCCCATCTAAACCTATGCTGGACATTCCAAAAGTAATTCCAGCACCGAATGCCACAAGCAAAAATACAACTGCCAATGCAATATACCATGGACTGGTAGTTGAAGACTCCTCTTCTTTTTTTGATACTGTATAAGTCTCAGGATTATGAATGTATTTTCTAACTAACTTTTCCTTTTCTTCCCGATACTTCTGAGAATCATCATGTCTTGATCTGATTGAGGAAGGAGTTTCTTCTTTTCCTTGCATCGCACGAATTCTATCACTAACTTCAATAGTTTCAATCTTATGCCTATACTGGTCAGATAAATAAAGGTATTTCTCTTCAGAAATCAAACCAGCTTCATAATCTCTTTGAAGATTATCTAAAATCTGCATAAGTTTCTTTCTATCTGGATTCATACTTTTACTCCTTATATCGATTGAATAAATAAATATTATACATTAAAAATATCAAACTTTTTTCATTTTATATATTTATGTATTTATATATTATTAATATATGAAGTTTATATTTAATAAATTATACTAAATGCAAGTTAAAAAATAGAAAAATATTGAAAAATTATTGAAGTTTAAAAAAATTCTAATGGATAAAAATAGATTTAATAGAAGATTATTTGAATAAATCTTCACTAAATACAGGATAAGAACCTAAAATCTTAAAGAATGAAGTGTTTTCCTCTAAATGCTTTAAAATACGTCCTATATCATCATCCAATCTATGCCCTTCAAGATCTATGAAAAATATATAATGACCTAATCCCTCTTTAGAAGGTCTGGATTCAATTTTAGTCAAGTTTACATCATTTTCTGCAAATAGAGCTAAAAGTTCGTAAAGTCCCCCTGGCTTATCCTCAAACAATGAAAATGAAATTGAAGTCTTGTCATTTCCAGTGATTGGAGAATCCTCATTATCCAAAACAACAAAACGGGTTTCATTGTTGAAATTCTCTTGAATGTTTGTATCAATAACCTTCAATCCATAGAGTTCCGCTGCCTTTAATGTTCCAATAGCTGCATCTTCACCGGTTTCTGCAACCCTTTTAGCAGCTGCAGCAGTGCTTAATGTATAATGAGCAGTGATTCCATGCCTTTCCAAATAAGGCTGGCATTGGCCTAAAGCCTGTGAATGTGAATAGACATTTTCCACTTCATCTACAGTCATTTCCTTAGCAGCCAATAAATTATGGTTGATTGGAATGACAATCTCGTTTTTGATCTTCAAGTCAAAATTATGAATCAAGGAATCTAAAGTCAAGCTAACTGGACCTTCAATAGAATTTTCAATCGGTACAATACCGCATACGCATTCCCCTCTTTCTACAGCACCCATCACCTGCTGTATTGAACAGTAGGAAATCAAATTGTCACTGACCAATGATGCAGCTTCGTGAGAGAATGTTCCTTGAGGTCCTAAAAATGCAACTTTATCATTTATCATAATAAAACTCCAGTTAAATAATTTTAATTTAAAAATGATATTTATTTACTATTTTTTATATATTAATCATAGTATAAAAAGCAATATGGTAAAAAAACTTAAATAACCTAAGTAAATTCAAAATAATGCATAAAAATAGTACAAAATAGAAAAATAAGAACAATTAATTAAAATTTAAATAAAAAATAGAAAAAAGAAAAATAAAGCATAAGAAAACTTATGCTTAAAACCAAAATCAATCTTGAAACAGTCTCTATTGGGTTTCCATTTCATAAATCAATTTTAGCAAATCTGATTGAGTTACAATTCCTATAATTTGATCTTCATCATCAACTACAGGGTAACCATTATAACCAGTTTCCAACATTGCATCAGCAAGCTGTGGAACTGTTGCATATTGTGAGATTGTTTCCACATTTGCAGACATGTAATCTCCTGCAATCAACTCTTTGATTTGAGAGGATTGATACTTGTCAGGAGTGTGTTTCCTGAATGAAACAAATGCTTTTGCAATGTCTTTTGAAGTAATAATTCCTGCAAGCTCATTGTCTTCAGTAAGTAATAAACGTCCGACACCTGAGTCCATTATAACTTTTCTTGCGTGAACTAAACGATCATCTGCAGATATTGAAATAATATCTGTTGTCATAATATCCTTAACTGAAATCTTTTCATATGCTTTAGCTTTGCATAAATATATGAAATCAGATTTAGTTACGATTCCAACCATTTCACCATCAGATAAAACTGGAATGGCACCAATATTCTTGTCAATCAAGATTTTTGCCACTTCAGTCACATCATCATCCTCATCTACTGTGATCAAGTCTTTGACCATTACAGTGGATACGTGGAAATGTGAAGGAGCCATATTACCATATTTAGCGGAGCCTAACTTATTAGCTATATCTTTTTCTGAGATAATTCCGACTAAAACTTTTTTATTTTCATTGGTACTAGTGACTGGTATTCTAGATAAGTTATCCTTATACATCACTCTTAGACAATCACATATGTTTAAATTCTTATCAATAGATACCACATTTTCAGACATTATATTTTTGATTTTCATAATAACACCAACGATAAAATCCAATGAAATAGCTATTAGAAAGAATCCAAATGAATCGATTCAATTTGGATTGCAATAATCTATAGCGTATCTAATCAAAGATATAAACTAACCTACCAATAGCTATCTCTTAAAAGTTCAACAATAGCTACCTGATTGGTCTTCACAAAGAAGAGCAACCACAAAATCTTAAAGAAATAAATGGATTATTTTTAAGGAATTGCTTAATAATCCAATTAGAAATAAATCTAATTATTTTTTAGGAATTGCTAAATAATCCAATTAGAAATAAATCTAATTATTTTTTAGGAATTACTTAATAATCCAATTAGAAATAAATCTAATTATTCTTTAAGAACTGTATTTAAAATATCTCTTTCAGTGACGATTCCTACAAGTTGATCATCATCAACTACAGGAACACCACCAATGTTCTTTTCAGCTAATAATTCACATAAGTCTCCTAATCTAACAGTAGATTCAGTTACTAATATGTTTGGTTTAATGATTTCAGAAATTTTTCTTTTTAAAACATCTAAACCACTATTAGAGGTCATAGAAGCAAACATTTCTTTATCACCAAAGAATCTTAAGATATCAGTTGAAGTAACAATTCCTATTAATTTATCTTCTTCAACAACAGGAATTCTTCTTAAGTTATTTCTTACCATAATTTTGGAACAGCTTTCAATAGGAGTTCCAGGAGTGGTAGTGATAACATCCTTAATCATGATATCACCTACAGTCTCATTAGTCAATGAACCTGCAAGTGCTAATGCGAAGTCTCTTTCAGTGACTATTCCCACTAATTTATCTTCTTTATCTACAATAGGTAAGGATCCAATGCCGTTTTCGGTCATTAAATCGACACTTTCTCTAATAGAAAATTTAGGACTTATAGAAATAACATCTCTTGTCATAATCTCTTTAACATGATCATTGATTGCTGCCAAGAAGTTGTCATCATGTTTCTTTTCTATTATATCAAATTTGCTTCCTCCACCAAGGAAGTCAAGAATATCCATAGCAGTTACAATACCCAAAAGTTTATTTGAGCCAGGATGGGTTACTGGTAATCTTCTGAATCCATGTTCTATCATCATTTCAGCAGCTTCCTTAATGGTCTTGGTTGGAGGGATGCTAATGACATCTTTTTTAGCGAGAGTCATGATTTCGCCCTCATTATCAGCTACTTTTGTTTCATGTTCAACAGAACCACGATTCATAGATTTTCTCAAGTTTTTAGTGTTTTTGTCTTTCATATCGACACCTCCGGATTTAATAATTCTTCCAGGTCTAAATTACAAATCATATCATAACAATCAAGTTATAGAACTCTGGGAAATACCATTAACCAGATGACAAATCCAATTGCTTTTTGTTATATTCATAAGAGTCTAAAAAACTTTTAGATTCACATCCAATTTAACAATATAGAAATAAAGTCTATAATTAAGCCGTTACAATAATTAACGATTCATAATCTATTTTTGAAATTATGGATTTGTTGGAAGTTCACGTATGCCATTATTTCCTTCATTCAAGCTTTTTATTGCTAAAAGCTTTCTAGAAATTCAAATACAAAATTTGAAAAAATGACATAGAACTAACTACAATATTAGTTAGGTTTTGATAGTTAATATTATTATCGATTTAATTTTTATTAACTTAAAAAGTATTGAAAAATTAACTCAAAAAATTATCAACTTTTATTTTATTAAATTAAAAACTATTGAAAATTTAGCTTAAAAAATAGAAAAAATAAAAATATAAAACTTAATTAATAATAAGGGAATATAGTAAATACTATATTATAAATAATGCTTATTAAATCAAAATTAGTGATTGAAATGAACAAAATCGAAAAAACTGTTAGAACAAGAGATTTCATTATTAGTACAGATGGATTATTATTTGCTTCAACCAATTACATTCACCCTGAAGATAGGATTATCTGCTTTTTAAGATACATTCCAGATGAAAACGGAGACAGGGAAAAGGACGGAATCAGATATTCCAAAGTTGGATCTGAAGAAGCTTATGCATACCTAAGAGAAAATCACCCAGATTACTTATACTTCTGTGACGTTACAAACGTTGAAATGATGGGAGTTCCTATAGATAAGGTTGAAAGAATCATCAAGCCGGAAGAAAGATTGAAAGGTCTTAGAGAAACCTATTATGACGAAATCAACACTAAAGTGGCAAATGGTGAAGAACTTGACTATAAAGAGGAACTCTTAAGCAAATTATTTGACTTATCAGACTTTTTCCATTACGTAGCAGATATCAGCTATGATGACCTTGGAATCTCAGGATCAATCTTGCCAGGACTTCAAAAGGCAGGAACTTCTGATCTTGACTTTGTAGTTTACGGACTTGAAAACCATAGAAATGCAATCAAGGCATACAAGGATAACAAGGACAAAGCTGTTTTCATAGACGAATTAGACAAATCAATCACATTAAACAGAATCAATGATGATTTCTGGGACTTCGTATATGATAAGAGAATAAAAGACGACTCTCTAACTAAAGAAGAGTTCGCTTGGTATGAGGAACGTAAAAGCAATAGAGGACTCATTAGAGAAACCTTATTCGACATTCTGGCTACCAGAAACTATGATGAGATTGAAGGCACCTGGGGAGATACCGTATACGAACCAGAAGGATTTGCGAAAGTTAACTGCACAATAAAGAGTGCATTAGGAGCTTTTGACAATCCTGCAGTATATACAATAGAAGATGTTGAAATCCTTGAAGGACCTGATATTGAAATCTCAGAATTAGCATCTCTAACACACACATATGCTGGAGAAGTGGTTGATGGAGAAGAAGTAGTCGCAAGAGGAAAAATAGAAAAGGTTCTTAAAAATGGAGAGTTTGAAAAGTATAGAATTCTTGTTGGAACTACTAGAGAATCCTTAAATGAGTATATTAAATTAAGAGAAAGTCCTGTTTAGAACATATAATAAATAAAATTCCAAATAACTAAAAATAAAAAAATAAGCCAAATTAGATTGTTTAATAAATAGTAAACCCCATATAACCCATTAAAACAACAGTTATTTAAATAATAAGAGACATACTAACTGTACTAATTAAAAGAGGTGAAAAACATGGCAAAGCCAATTGGAGATACTCCTACATTATATGGTAAAGAAGCATCTGATTTTTTAAACAAAATGGTTGAACCTCTTACCGAAAAAGATAAAGAATTTAAAAAGAGGTATGATGCCGCTAGAAAGGTATCATTCTAGAACTCTTAAATCCAAATATAAATAGAATGTCTCTTCCGGATTTCGTTCTATTATGATATCTAATTTTTCTTTTAACTTTTCATCATCTTTTTTTAGATTAATGAAATTATGATTTGCATAAAAATTATATGCGGTTGCATAACCCTCCACTGTAACAAATCTCAATCCCACACTATTTTCAGCAATGTTTTTAATATTGAATAGGACACTCATCAATATTTCTGATCCCAGTCCTTTCCCAGAATATTTCTCATCCACAGCCAATCGACCAATTTTAATTGCAGGAAGTTTTCTCTTTTTTGAATTTAAGGATAATTGGTCTTTAATATCTTGTTTAATATCTTCATCACGAATATCCTTTAAAAGTATAGTGTCTGTCAATAGAGAAACATAAGCAACAACTAAATCATCACACATTACTAGTTTTGTTATGTTTAATTTGCTATTTTGCTGGGATAATGCATCATTTTTTAAGAAATCATTTAAATCATCTGATGCACACTTAAACTCAGATAAATCATGTTTCGTGCCAAGTGTTTCGAATCGATAATTCTCCTTAATATATTCAATATCCATAAAATCACTGATTAATTTTACAATAGATAGTTAAATTTCAAAAATTAAAAAGATTTTCATAATGCGAAATTGTGCAAAAACACAACTGTGATTTTAAAATAATCAAAAAAAGCTTTAGTGATAATAAGAAAAACCAATTATTTTTTTTAAATTTTTAAAAAAAATACTATTTTTAACTAAATTATCCTCCTACATTCAAAACTATTTTTATAATTTTAATATAAATTAAACTATTTTTAAAAAATGAATTAAAATTAATAGTGATCAATTAACAACCATCATTTTAATTAATCGTTTTTGTAATTAAAATACAGAAAAAATTACAAGCTAAAATCAATTTTTCAACTTAATACAAAAATTGATTAAAAACTATTAAATTCTAATAAAAATAAAAAATTATAATTATTTTATAAAATAAACTATTTTTAACAAATTATAATCAAAAATAACTGCATATTATTTATTATATGAAAAACAAAGACTAATCCACAGAATAATATGGAGTTAAAAATATGATAAGTGTATCTACAATCAAAAGTTATATGTTCTGTCCTTTGAAATTATATTTCCAAAGCAACATTGATGAAGATGTGGAAGAGGATTATTTTATCTCAAAAACATTAAAAGATCTTAGAATAGACATACAAGACATTCTTCATAAAAACTTAAGACACATTAAGAAGGACATGGATGAGAATGAAATAGAAAAGAGACTTTCAATTGGAATAAGCAATCAGGTTAAAACTACATTTGAAATTATCGAAGAGATAAATGATAAAGAAGATATAGATGAAAGCAACTTGAAAAAGGATGAAGAGATAGAATTCATTGATGAAGAAAAGAAAGAGAAAGAGAAAGATAGCAATAATCTAAATGAAATAAAAAAAGAACTGATCAATGAAATAAACTTAAATATCAAAATACTTTCTCTAAAAGTTGCCCAATCCATGAAAGTTCTTGATAAGGATGGTGGCGAAATCCAAAACCTGTTTTTCCCAACCAGCATGTATAACTATCTAATAAGAGATATCGGTTTAGACTTGATTGGAGTTATAGATAAAATTGAAGTAGAAAAGGGAAATTACTTCCCAATATCACTGAAATCATCAAATCCTCCGATAAATGGGGTTTGGGATGGTGATTTCATGGAAGCAATAGCTAATGCGCTTCTAATAGAACAGGAATTCAACACATATGTTACAGTGGCATACATTGATTACTTGAAAATAGCTGATAGAAGAGCTGTGATAATAGACACAGATGCAAGAAAAAGTTTTTTTAAAGTCTTGACCAGTGTAAACAAGATAGTTGAAAATGGTGAAATACCTACAGTAAAAACTGGCTTGAAAAAGTGTGAAAACTGTGAATATAAGGAGCTATGTGATAATAGCTAAAAAATGAAATAAAATTAAAAAAGTAAAAAAAGAATTCTTTAAAAAAATAAAAGAATTAAATTAAAACTGGGAAAAACGGCACAATTAAGTAAACTGCAACTAAAACTATCACAGTTAAAATAACAATAGCTCCAAGAGGTACCTTTTTCCATGCGAGTCCACCTGCAATTACCGCTCCAATAAGACCTATGTACCATAAGTTAGGGTCTACAGTCAACACACCAGGACAAATAAGTGCAGCAAGTGCAGTATATGGAATCAGATTCAGGAATTTCTCGAATTTTGGAGAGAAATTCAATCTTTCCATAAATATTGCTGGAATTACCCTTGGAATGAAGGTAACAAGTGCACAAAGAATAATGAGTAAAGTAATATTCATTGTTGTACCTCCTTATTACTGCAATTCTCATCAGCTGCCTTATAGGCATCACCTAAAACAGTATCATCATCAACTATATACATTCCAATGAGAGCACCTAAAAGAATAGCTATAATCAATGACCAATTTCCAATGAAAAACTGCAATACAACATTTAAGATAGCGGTTATTACAACTAAAATAGCCAATTCCTTGCTTTCCTTAACTGCAGGAACCAATAGTGCCACAAATAAAGCATATAAGGAAATATTGAAACTGTTTGCAACAATTATAGGAAGCACATTCAAGACTATAACACCAATGATTGCTCCAAAAATCCAAGACAGCCATGCAATCCCTGCAAGACCAATATAAGTCCATATGGAAGACTCTTCCATTAGCATGAACATTGCAAAGGCTTCATCAACAGCAAGGTGTGACGAAGGTATTCTAACGGCAAGGGAAGCGTCATCAACCTTGTTGTAAATGCATGTGTTCATTACAAAATATCTGAAATTGAGCACAAATGAAGTCAAGACAATATTGAAAAGAGTTGCCCCTTGAGCCAACATGGTCGCTATCATGATCTGTCCAGCACCTGCATAAATAAGAACAGACATTGAAACTGTCTCAAATGGAGTGAGACCCGCCTTAATAGCTAAAGCTGCATATCCAATTCCCATTGGAATATATCCAAATGTGATTGGGATACCTAACCTTAAACCATGCACAAACTTTTCTTTTCTAGTAATTCAAAACACATCCATAAAATAAAATATAATAAAAAATAAGAATTCCTGATAAAATATCAAAAAATAAAAGTATAGAATAATATTAGTCAAATAGACTAATAAATATTATGTTAAAAAAGAATAATGAAAATGATTAGAACTTATTATTCTTTGCTAATCTCTTTACATCAAATACTGCAGTGCTTGCAACTGCCATAACTGCCATTACACCAGCCTGAATCGGATCTGTAACAATCAAATCAGCTTCATCTGTTACACTTCCAGGCATGTTCAAAGTGATGACAATCAAGTCCTCATGCTTTTCCTTTAACTTTCTTACAGTTTCAGTGATCTTACCGCCCATCAGGGACCCTGCAAGGACAAGCACACCAACACGAGGCAATCTGTTTACGGCATCAACTGCCTCTGCAATATTCTCTTCACCAACTAAAGGAATAGTATCCACACTTATACGTTCTCCACGTATATTATGCCTATCTGCCTCTGTAATGGCCCCAACTGCAACTTGAGATACTTGAGCTCCGCCACCGAAAATAAGAACCCTTTTACCGAAAATGTCATTTAAGGAACCGTGAATTTCAATGTCTAAAATAAAGTCCTTAGACTCTAAGTCTTCGATTAATTCATCGAGTTTCTCAACATGATCAAGCTCTAGATTCAATGTTCCAACATCATCCTTTACGTATAGATGAACATATGAAATGTTGATTCCATGACTTGAAAGAATGTCTGTTATCTCATCAAGAACTCCTTTCTCTTCTTTAGTTGTAATTGTTAAAGAAATACTATTCATAATATTACCTAATAATACTTAAAATATTCAATTATTTAAAGATTATCAAAAATCCAAAAAAGATTAATTGAAAATAGAATAATCAAGACACTATTTTCAAAAATCTAAAAAGGTTAATTGGAGATAAAAATTTTTTTTTAAAGACTTCTATTTATGAGGAAAATTATGAAGTTTATCCCCAATTAATCCAATTTAGCTTTTAACGCATCCAATTCAGCATGCGCTTTCTTATATAAGTTTAAATAGCTGTCATGTTCACTGACAGGAATGACCTTAAGACCTAACTTTTCATACTCTTCAATGTAAGATCCATCAAACACCGGAATCTCAAACTTAATCTCTTCAGTGGTTTCATTGACAATAATCAAATCCCTGTAAGGGAAATCATATTCCACAATGTATCCTCCAAGACTCATCATATGATAAGGTCTGATTACAAATTTCATATAAAATCACCACGTTAAAATTTAGAATAATGCAATGACCATAGCCAATACTCCAAGTGCAGAAGTCACCAATATTGTAGGATATAACTGTCTGTTGGTAAATATTGGGGAGAATGCACTGACGATTGCCATAATAACCGGAAGCAACAATGATACTATAATGCACACAATGAATTTAAGTGAGAACAGTTCTGGTGCAACACCTAAGAACAGTACACAGTACATCAATCCTAAAGTAAATATCAAAAATCCTCTGGTTAAGTAAACAAAAGTTCTGTATTTGGAAGCAAGTTCCATATATGGCCCTTCAATTACGTCTGATTTAGCCTTGATGTAGGAGAACGGATATTCGTTCAATAGAATCATGTATCCTATAAAGAAGACTACAGTTCCGATAATACCTGCTAAAGTGAATAAAAACGGTCCGTTAGCTTGCTGATAAGCTACAATGTCTGCCAAGAAAATGCTTTTGGATAAAGCTGCAGGTATGAATAAAGCCAAATACAATGGGAATGAACCGAAGATGATCATCCTAAGTGATCTGTTTGAACTGATATCTTCAATGGATGATACAAGCAAATCTGGTCTTGCAGCACCTTTTGCATGGTCTGGGAACCTTAAGTTAATGCTCATAACGGATTTGGATAAGGAACCCATTAAAACATAAGCGATTTCTTCTACTTTTAAAAATCCAACAATAGCAATCAAGCTAGCAAATGCCATGAATTGATAGTTTTGAGGCATCAATGCTAGAAATACTGCCAATACTACAATGAAACAAAGAATAGGCATTGCCTTATACAATCCTGGTGCTGGAGAATTAGGTTTTATGTTCTCCTTGAACAGGAACTTTATTGATGCCCATAGCCCCGGACTTGTAACTGGAGGCCCGATTCTTTGTTGAATCCTTGCTTGAACATATTTCCTTTCAATTCCAGGAATCAAAACACCTATGAACAATGCTATGATAAGTGTTAGGATAACCTCTAAAATTGAAATAAGTGATATTTCATAAGCCATTTCTCTTTCCTCATAATAATTTTTAATAAATGTTAATCATAAATAAATTAAATTTCCTAATGAATATTGGATTTCAAAATTGATTTATCCAACTTGTTATTGTTTGTATCATAAACCTCTATTGCCCTATCAGAACAGGTAAAGCATGGATCACACTGTACAATGCATAATTGACCATCAGTGATATGATTGTCAATGCAAGCGTATTGCATAGCTCCAATATTACTCATTGAAGGAGTCCTAATAATACTATGGCGAACTCTTCCATCCTCAATGGCATAGGAGTGATACAATGTTCCCCTTGGAACTTCAATATAGCTTTCAATCAAGCCGGTATCCACCATTTCCCAAGACCTGTCAGTAATCTTTCCTTCAGGCAAGTCTCTGATTGCTTGACGAATGATCTTGATTGCTTCAAATATTTCAAAGACTCTCATAAGAAGCTGAGCCTTAACATCACAGGTATCTTGAGTGATAATGTCATAATCGAAGTTATCATACTCATACATGTCTGTTCTCAAGTCCCTTTTAACACCGGTAGCACGTAATGTAGGACCGGTTACAGCTAACTTAAGAGCCTGTTCCTGTGGAATGTAACCTGTGCCTGTAATCCTTGACAATACGATTGAATCATTAACGAACCTTTCTGCAAAGTCTGCAACGTTCTTTTCAACCAAGTCCATTCCATCCAATATTCTGCGGATTCTATTGTCATCCAATTCACATCTTGGCCTTACACCACCGATGATGGAACATCCGTATTGAACACGGTTTCCTCCAATCATTCCTAAAAGGTCCATAATGGTTTCCCTAATGTAGAACACTCTCATGGAGAATGTCTCATGAGCCAAGGTTTCGCAACCGTGACCTAAGTACAATAAGTGACTGTGCAATCTTTCAAGCTCTCCAACGATTACACGAATATAAACCGCTCTGTCAGGCACTTCAACACCAAGACCTTTCTCAGCAGTTCTTACAGAGTTCCATGTATGTGAGTTTGAACAGATACCACAAATCTTTTCTGTAAGCATATTTGCCTTTTCAACTGGAAGACCTTCCATAATACGCTCAATACCTCTGTGATTTACACCAATTGTGATTTCCGCATCCTTAATGATCTCATCTTCTACGAAAAATCTAACCCTATAAGGTTCTAAAGCAGCAGGGTGAACTGTACCCATTTGAATCTCAGTTTCTATGATTTCCTGCTTTTTAGCTTTCTTTTCTTCCATTTCATCATCCCTTTAATGAATAAATAAAAATAATCTCTTAAATCCACCTATTAGTCCGCATTCAATAAATGCGGCAAAGATGCAACTACTCCTGCCAATACATCCTGAGGTCTTACAGCACATCCTGGAATCTTAGCATCCACAGGAATCACATTTTCAACAGGCCCTTCAATTTCCTCTGAAGGAATGTCTCCATAACAATTCTTATAGACACCACCCATCACTGCACAAGCACCTGCTGCAACAACAAGCTTTGGATTTGGAATGGCATTATAGATATCCTCCAATGGCTTTCTATTATCATGAGTGACAGGCCCTGTTACAACAAGAATGTCCGCTTCACGAGGGTTCCATGTTAAAAAGACACCATATTGCTCTATATCAAATTTAGGAGATAAAACTGCATTTACAATTTCAATATCACAGCCATTGCATCCACCAGTATAAACAAGCATAATATGGATTGCTTTTGACCTTGAAAGTGTTTTAAGACTCATCTATTCACCTCCCTCATCTTCAGAAACTTCATCAATTTTAGCATCTGAAACCTCTTCATTGAATTCAGAGCTTCGTTGAACATCTTTCTCATACTTTTCATTAATGTTATCTTGAATGTCCTTTATCTTGGATACCTTATCAAGAGCTACACCAACATTTTCAATTTTCTCATCCTCTTGAACAATATTTTCAGAGAGTAATGACCTGTCGGACAAGTATTGTGCAATGAATGCAATCTTGTCATGGGATATCTTGATAGGTTCCTCTAAGAGTTCACTTGTGTCAACATTGATCTCACCGACATTTCCAGGGTGAATGGTTCCTGCCTCTTCAAAGAATGAATAGATTGGACAGAAATCGTGACACCAGTAGCAAACTACACATTTTAAAGGATCAAGTTCTGGAACTTCGGTTTTCACCCATCCTTCCTTAAGCTTTACAGGGTTTTGCAGAGGTTTCATTGTAACTGCACCGGTTGGACAGACATTTGCACAACCTCCGCAACCGATACATGCTTCCTCATCCACCTTCTTGTCAGGCTCAACTGTTCCTGTCAAGATGGCATTACGGAGTTCCATGTCAGTCACTCTGTCTGCAGCAAAGAGAATTCTTTTGAAATTAGTGTAAGCTCCATTAAGCATAATCTTCAATACATCTTTCATAATTACCAAACTCCTAATTCACCCTTTCAAACTCTCTTTCGAAAATAAATGACTTAGATGGGCAGATATTCATACATGCTCCACAGTAAATACATTTATCGTCATCGACAACGAATTTAAGATTCTTGTTCTTTGTTCCGAGATTGACTTCATCACTTGGAATTTCAACTGTATAAATAGCTTCCTCTGGACAAATGTCCTTACATAATCCGCATTTTACACACAAGTTATCGTCAATGTAATTGAATCCTCCAGAGATTTCATACTTGACGCTTGTTGTTTTTGGAATTGCGTCCTTAGGACAGTGAATTGCACAGGTTTCACACATGATACATTTATCCAAATCAACATTGATTGCCCCTCTTTGAAGGGTTATTGCATCTTCTGGACAAAGTTCAGCACAAATACCGCATGAAATGCAGTCATCATTAACTTCTCCATCCCAAGAGATTACTTGGAAGTTTCTTGCATCTTCCTTACATTCATTTACACATTTTCCACAGGATACGCAGTATCCAAAGAGCTTATTGTCTTCACTTTCTGTTAATGATGAAACAGGACAGTTGTAAATCGCTTCAAGACGTTTAGCCTTATTCTCTTCAGTATCTTCATCAAGTGAAGGGTCATATCTCAATGCATTTTCATCTCTTTTGAGTGCTGGGCTATCAAATGTCTCTTTACATAAACCGCAATTGAGGCAACTTACAATGCTTCCTTCAACATTTGAATACAAGGTGTCATCCTTAATGCTTCTTTTAATCTTAAAGTCATCTACGCATAATGCCTCATTGATACAGTTTTCAACACAAGCCAAGCACAAGGTACAAATGCTCTTATCATACTCGCCGTCTTTCAATGCACCTGTAGGACAGACATCTTCACATACCTTACAGCCTACACAGTATCCTTCATCCTGGATAATCACTTCAATTGATCTGGTAGGACAGTAGTAAGCACATCTTCCACATTTCACACATTTCTCGCTGTCTGTGCTGATGCAAATCCTATCTGCGGTCTTGTCGGATTTTACAGGAAGCTTCATGCTCTCTATCTTCTTGACTCCTGCACCGAATCCAACTGTGTTTGCAACCATTTTCAATGAATTAAGCAAGACTTTCTGCTTGTCTAGAACAAGGTTATCAGTATCAACTCTTGCCTTTTTAGTACAGACATCCTCACAAACGCCACAGCGTGAACATATACCTTTAACTATACCATCATCAAGATGAATGCTTTCTATAGGGCAAGTGAACTGGCAAACACCACAACCATTACATTTTGCCCTATCAACCACATATCCTCCGTATTTATTCTTGAATATAGCATGATTCGGACAAGCTTCGAAACAAGCACCACAACACATACAGCTAAAAGCCTTATTATCAACAAAGCGTATTGCTTCACTTGGACAATTTCTTATACAATCCCCTTGTCCATCACACTTATTAGTTGTTAAATACATGATTCTTCTCCTAAATAATAAGTAAGACCATTATCTAATGATCTCCTTTCGCTCGTCCTCCTAGTAATGCACTGCCTATCAATACGCCAATGACAGCTCCCAAAAATGTGGTTGCAATTGGCACATCATTATAAACAGGGAATTGGCCTAATCCATAAGACATTATCAGAGCACCAATTATAAGGGCTAAAATTCCACTTGCTGTAAACTTAAAGCTATTGTCCAGATTCAAGTGAACCCTTGAGCCAACAATGAATCCAAATATGATTGCAATGATAATCGGTCCGATTACAATATTAGCGATACTCATTCCTCTTCCTCCGCTAATTTCTTAAATTGTGAAAATGCAATTACCACTGCGCTTAAACCTACAAGAACCTTGAGTCCAACTGCAATGTTCAAGTAAGGGACGATTCCTGCATGGGTCAAATCCGGATATGAGAATAATGTTGCAATAGCTTGAGGCACTTGTCCATAAAGGTTTCCACCTACATTGTAAAGGTATGAACCGGTTAATGCAAGTCCTGCCAAACCAAGCAAGACATAAGCCAATGCACCGATTGATTCTAAAGTGGAAATGAACCTATGAGACAATTTCAATGGAGTGCCGTCTACACCATAAACAATGACACAGAAAATGATTGCTCCTGCAATCATTGCTCCACCTTGGAAACCTCCACCAGGAGTTATATGTCCTCCTAAAATGGTCATGATACCTAAAGCAATCATGATAATGGCTATTGGTAGAGTCATTATCTTCAATATAGGGCTGCTGTCATTCTTATTCCAGTTTGGAGATTTTTTTCCTTCAACCATCATTCATCATCTCCTTCATTCATATCAGCATTAATGTTCTTGTCTAAAATCTTTCCTTTACCAAAGACAAGCAATACAACAAGCACTGCAGTCACTAGAATCAATGATTCTCCTAAAGTATCAAAAGCTCTCCAATCGAATACAACAAGTGTAACCATGTTTGGAGCAAGCTGTGTTCCGATAGCATTGTAAACCAAGCTGATTCCAGGTTGAATCAAGTTCTTGAATCCATAGATTGCATCGAACAAGGTTGATGCAAAAAGGATTGCTGCCAATGCCATAATGAGTGATCTAACACTAGTAATTTTATCAGACATATCTTAACCCCCAATAAATTACTGCAACTAAAATTCCAAGAACCACCACAACATAGAATGTCATTTTTTCCAAGGAATCTGATTGCTCGGATTTTATCTTTCCTGCAAGAGGCATGTTTGTAAAGAATAAAATTGCAACTAAAATCACTACAACAATTGAAGCAACTACACTGACATGCCTTAGCAATAATGCTGCAAGTATCAATGAAACGAATATCAGGAATTCTGCAGCTATTGCACCTGAAACATTGTCCATAGTTGTAGGGTCTTTAGATAAGCTTGACTTAAGTCCTTTTATTGAGTCTAGGAATTTTTGATATAAAGCCATTAGATCAATCCTCCTGCAAATGGAATGAATACATCAGTTACTATATTTGGGAAAATACCTAAAGCCAAACAGATTATAAGCAATACAGCTACAGAGAAAACAGTAGCCTTTGGAATCTTCTCATGAGCAAATTTCAAGTCTTTTGGCTTAGGCTGCAAGTATACTGTATGGAATGCTTTAACGAAGGTAAAGAATATCACTACACTTACAATGATTGCAAGTACTGCAAGTTCAGTGTATCCTGCATCCAATGCAGCTTGCACAAGCATCAATTTACTTTGGAAACCGTTGAATGGTGGAACACCTGCTAAAGCGAATCCTCCAAGCAATACCATTATTGCCATCTTTGAATCAACTGCAATCAATCCACCTAACTTTCTTGTATCGGATGTTTTTGTAAGGTAGTAGACAGTACCGAATCCGATAAATAATAATGCAGTTATGACAATTTCATTTGCTGCCTGGAACAATGCCGCTGCAATTGAATATTGTGTTCCTATACCAAAACCTAATGCAATGAAACCAAGTTCCCCTACTGCAAGGAATGCTATCATTCTTCTAAAGTCTACCTCCATTGCAGACATTGCAATGCTTAAAGCCATTGCAAGAATAGCAAATACGATTATTGCTGTATTGAAGTAAGGGATATATGCGAATATCTTATACATTGCAATACCAAATGCAAGCATGCACAATACTGAAAATCCTTGAAGTATTGCAGATCCGTTAGGTCTTGCTTTTGAGTAAACAGCTGATTTGATAGTGTGGAATGGAGGCAATCCTGCTGAATATAACCATCCAAACAATATCAATGCAAAACCAATCACTAAACTTGGAGCATAAGGGTTTACATAGTTGTTGCTTATTGCAAATATAATATCATTGATGTTTACTGAACCAATTGTTCCAAGTATGAATCCAATACCTAACAATAGCATTGGTCCGCCTATTGCACCTAAAATAAGGTATTTCAATGCGATTTCATAATTGTCTTCAGTGCTTGAAGCTATAATGATACCCACTTGGGTTAAAGCTGTAATTTCAAAGAAAACATACATATTGAAAATATCGTTAGATAACATCAATGCAGTTACAGATGCTATACCCATAAAGATAAGGTATAAATAAGGGCCGGACACTTCCTTTTTCTCAGAGAAGTATGTCAATACTGCCAAGAATGCAACGATGCCCATCAGGAATATGAAAATCCTTTCAATATTTTCAAAGACATAAACAATACCAGTATTGTAGCTTGCCACAAGAGTGCCGACCAAGTTTGATGGAAGTGAGCTTGCAAGAAGGGCTGGGTCGTGACCACCGAAGTATTGGATGCCGACAGCTGCAATGATTGCAATTACAGGAATTGCAATAGCCACAACAATTGAAATGGCCTTAACTGTTTTGTCCTTTCCACCAAATATGTTTACGATTAAAGCAGCTAATATTGGAATGACAACCATTAAAGGAATTAGATAATTCATTTTTCATCCCCCATCATTTCAGATACGCTTAAGGTTCCATGCTTTCTGTATAAAACCATAGCCAAAGCCAACATCACTGCTAAAGTACTTGCACCAATTACAATACTTGTAAGAACTAATGCTTGAGGCAAAGGATAAGCTGCATTTGCTGCAAACCAGTCTGCAGTCATGCCTGGCAAGAAGATAGGCACGACTCCACCTGCTTTAAATCCTAAGCAGATCAGGAATAGGTTAACCCCTTCCTCAATGAAAGCAATACCAATAATCTTTTTGATTAGATTATCAATGAAGATTGCTGCAAATAGTCCAATAATTATAAATGCACCAGAAGCGAATAAAGAAGCCAATTGAACATCCATCATAACTATGCCTCCTCCCTTCTAGTTTTTAAAACAGCTAATGCGATAAATACTGGCACAATAGCTCCCTCTACAATAGCTTGTGTTAAAGCTACATCAGGAGCAAGCAAAATCTGGAATAAGAACGCTACACAAAAACCAGAAATACCAGTTAAAATAGCTGCCTTAAGCAAGTCATTTTGTAAAAGTGCGATAATAGCGCTTAAAACTGCAACAAAAATTACTATATATTCAATCATTGCCATCATCCTCACTTTTTTCATCTAATTCTTCACTTGAATCATCACTCATATCCAAATTATCTTCAAGAATCACTTCCTCAATCAAATCAGTTTCATCTTCATTTTCTTCCTTATCAGAAGTCTCTTCAAGATTTGGATTAAGTACTGGATTATTAAGAGTATCTTCACTATGGAAATAAGCATTAGCTAATGCATGAGCCAATAATGGCGCTAGGAATAAATAAATTAGGGCAAATAAAGGCTGACCTAAAGCAAGGAATGCTATTATTCCTGCAACGTCAACAATACCTAAAATATGAATTCTAGCGTATACTACATTATCTAAGTTTCTATCAATTCTTAAAACACCTACTACTGCAATCAATATCAGAAGTGCAGAAATGACAAGCAAGATTGATTGAATCATATTGATTATACCAGGATCAATTCCAAACATCATTTATGCCCTCCTCATAACTGCTGCATAAGCTATTGTTCCAACAATGCCTAATAGAAGCAATGCTAGAGCAATATCCTTGAAAAACCCGATATTAAATATTGTACCGACTGCTATAAGTAGCAAAGTAAGTGCTAAAGTGAATGAAGAAGTACCTATAAGTCCCATAGATGTAGATTTATATGTAATAATCCTCAATGTTGCAATTAGAAATACAATCAATGCAACTATTAAAAAACACTCAGAAATCAATAAAATATCCATTATCATCACATTCTATGATTATAAATTTACACAATAAACATAAATTTGAAAATTAAACCGCTTATTTTACATTTTTATCATTTTAAAATTTGGATTAATTATTAAAATGAATTTTTAGAAATTATTCTAGCATTCCCTTGATATAAGGTTCAAATGGAATAATGTCCTTAACATCCCTTGGAGCAATGACTGCAACCTTTATGACTTGATTTTCGCTATCCAAGTCTACAGACAATGTTCCAGGAGTCAAGGTAATGCTGTTGGCCAAAATTGTTTGGGATATTGGTCTTTTTAGTTCAGTATCAATATCAATCACAATTGGCTCAAATCCATCAGTCTTGAAGACTCTTAAAGCCATATCTATTGTAGATTTGATAATCTCTAAAATAAGAACCACTAAATAAGCAATCGCATAATAAATTCTACTTAAAAACATTAAAATAACCCCATAATGTTTTAAATTATAACAATATTTACAATATGTCAAAAATTTGTAGAAAATTAGTTAAAATTTTTTAACAAATCATAACAAATCATGATAAATTATCATAAATATTCATGACACTTTTATGACAAAATCCTGCGCAGAAAAATATGCAATAAAAGCACCATATAAATTATATATAATGATAGTAAAAAAATTAATTTTTTTAATATATTATAAACACTATTATTTATCATGATTATTTATTATAAATCTTTTTATAATTTTCATGGAAATTAATGGATAAACCGCGATAGTAATACTAAGTATAAAAAAAATATTAAAAAATAAGTGAAAATCAGTGAGAAATTTATTGAAAAAGAAGGAATTAAAGAGATAAAAAATTAAGGTAAAACAATAGCTTGTTAGGAAACAATAAAATAAACATCCCTATTAAAATCAAAAATAGTAAAACACCAAATTTCTTATGGTATTCCTTGTCTCTAAATGGACTGAACGCCTTTACTCCAGAAGGGGTGAAAGAGTCCAATACAATATGACTGCATAAGCCAAAGAATATTGAAAATGCAATCAATGTCAAGTTGATTTTTAAGGGATGAATGAATCCCATATTTACGGATACCACCAAAATGGCAATTGCCACTAAAAATATAGGAGATAACCTTTTATTGAGAAACAGCAATGCCAATGCAATTATCAATATCAATAATATCATTAGGTTTCTTGAATTGTTTAAATCCAAATCATAGGAAGACAATCCCATTCCAAAAAAGAGAAACAGTGATAGGAAAACAGTTATGAGAAATGCGCCTAAAATAGAATGGGTAAATCCTCTATGGCTTGAAACCAAGAACATGCCTCCAAGCAAAATAATCACAATGCCTAAATAGTAAGGCAATCCCAGAAAATACAGAAACAATGAAATCAATGCTCCAAGAGCTATGATTGTTAGAACATGATTCCTTTTGAACTCATGGTCAAAGTCTGGAATATTTGCTGAGATTACCGCTAATGCAATAGCCAAAGGATCATAAAACATGAATAGAGAAAGAATAAATGCAAATATTGTATGGCCTTTATAAGAGGAAATACTAACACATCCTATTTAGTTAACATACTCTAAACACTCCAGACAAGTATGTATATTAAATATTTGATTTTAAGCTAATATAAACTAAATGAGAGCATTTGAGAAGTAATAATGATAAATAGTTTACAGTAAAAAAAAAAGTAGGATATGTTAAAATTGTTAAAATTAGATTAAAATATGTTAAAATTGTTAAATTAGATTAAATATGTTAAATAGATTATTTGGATGAATTAATCGATTATTCCAAAGTATTCTAAAAATGCTTTCATCTGCAAATAGGACCTTTTACAGATTTTCTCATTAGAATATCCAATAGCTGACAATACTTCACAGGTTATTGCGGGAATTTGAATCAGATTCGCCTCATCTTCAAGAGCCCCTTTGAATGGAACACCTGCACTTGGGTATAATATCTTTTCAGAACCTACCCTTTCGGAAATATGCTCTGCTATGAAATAGCTTTTGGAGCAAGGGACCTTTGTGCAAAAGATTCCTTCTTTACCTGGATTGGAATTAGGTGCAGATGAATGGAAATCGCCTATAGCAGAAACTTCCAAATCCTTAGCCTTTTTTAGAATTATATTTGTAACTGTATGAGGCAAATGAGCAGACCTATTCAAGTCAATTCCATCAAGATACCTTGAATTTTCCATAGTGCTCTTTGGGGATGCAAATGGTATGGCATAAACAGTGCCATTCAACTTTCCATTTAAATCCAAATCATAAATATGATCTATCAAGTTCAAAGCAGCAATTTGAGGAGCCAATTCATTCCCATGAACTCCTGCAACAAGCATGACTTTAGTAGGCCCATATCCAATCTTAAGCATAGGAGTTCCCTTAATGGCTTGATTTATGATAAATTTAGAATTGTCTGACAATTCAATGTTATTGAATATGTTTCTGTTAGCGGATATGAATCCTCCGCTTTCAGAAGAAATAATCTCCAATTCCAAATCGTTTCTATTTAAATCATCCATCAAATCGCCTTTTAAAAAAGTATTTAATCTTTAAAAATAACTTTAATTTATCTTTAATCTACAATTAATTTTATCTTTAAAAATAAGTATTCTAAATCAATAAATTATTTATTTTTTATTTTATTTAAACTTAAAAACTATATATTATAAAAAACAAAAGTTAAAGTATAATTTAAACTTAAATTATAATGAATTACATATTAATTATGAAATTTAAAATTAAAATTAATTAATTTACTAATGAAAAAGTGATAATATGGAAAAAGTCGTTCTTGCATTCAGTGGAGGATTAGACACCACTGTATGTGTTAAATTATTAGAAGAGGAATATAATTATGAAGTAGTGACTGCATGTGTTGATGTTGGTCAACCTGCAGAGGAATTGCAAAAATCCCAAAATTCTGCAGACAAGATCAATACAGGCAAACATTATATCATTGATGCAAAAGATGAATTTGCTAATGAATACATTGCAAGAGGAATCAAGGCAAATGCAGAATATGAAGGATACCCATTAAGCACTGCACTTGCAAGACCTTTAATCGCAATGAAAATCATTGAAATTGCAGAAAAAGAAGGTGCAACTGCAATTGCACACGGATGTACCGGTAAAGGAAATGACCAATTCAGATTTGAAGCCATCATCAGATCAATGTCTGACTTTAAGATCATTGCTCCAATCAGAGAAATGAACTTAACAAGAACAGAAGAAGTTGCTTATGCTAAAGAGCATGGCCTTAACTTATCCTATGATAAGATCTACAGTATTGATGAAAACCTTTGGGGAAGAGCTATTGAAGGGGATGTGCTTGAAGACCCTGCAAACGAGCCACCTGAAGAAATCTATGAATGGACCAAATCTGCTGAAGATGCTAAAGACACCCCTACCAAAGTAAGCATTGAATTTGAAGAAGGTGTTCCAGTAGCTATCAATGGAGAAATGATGGGACTTGTAGACCTTATCAACAAGGCAAATGAAATTGCTGGTGAAAACGGTGTAGGTAGAGTTGACATCATCGAAAACAGAATGATTGGTCTTAAAAGTAGAGAAACCTACGAAGTTCCAGGTGCTAAATTATTGATTGCTGCTCACAGAGCTTTAGAGCAATTGGTATTGACTGTAGATGAATTAAGATTTGCAGATTACATGAGCACATTATATGCTGATTTAGTTTACGAAGCATTATGGCAAGAGCCTTTAAGAGAAGACCTCGACCAAGCTTTCGACCATATGCAAAGAAGAGTTAGCGGTGAAGTTGTAATGAAATTATTCAAAGGTTCCATTCAGCCATTAAGCAGAAAATCACCTTTCAGCTTACACAGCATTGAACAAATCACCTTTGAAGACAAGGAAACAGACCAAAGAGAAATCGAAGGGATGATCAAGTACCACGGCCTCCAAGCTGCTAACTATCAAAAATTAAATAGATAATTTATTTATCTATTTTCTTATTTCTTTTTTTAGAGTTTTTTAAAGACTTAACCTATAAAAGTGATATTTTTAATTTATAAACAAAAATAAGCTATTTTTTTTAAATATCTGAAATAAATTCAATAAATTTATGAAATAATATATCATTTATAAATTTTTCAATGAAAATTAAAAAGATGAAAATCAGCATTATGCAAAAACTTTATAAATAAAAAAAAATAAATATTTATCCGAGAATAATATGTACTCAATTACATATCACCCCCTTTACATATGTTTTTTTTAAAAATTAAACCTTTGCATATTATTCTCACTTTTTATTAAACTATTTTTTGTTATTTTTAAATTTAAAGCAAAATTAGCGATTTTTATATTAAAAGGTTTGTCAAATCAAGTTTATTTTTCTAAATTAAAGTTTATTGAATTTCCGACCAACTCTATTTTTTCCAAGGTGTTTTCTGTTTTATAGACAAGAATTTCCACACCTTCATGGTATGCCTTTTTCAAAGTTTGAGAAAATTCTGGATCATTTTCCCAATTAGGCCTAAAGCTGTTTCCGTTTGGATGCTCAATCAAGAAAAATACAACTGAACGAATCCCTTCTTTTTTAAGTGAAATAAGCTCTTCCAAATGTTTTCTGCCTCTTTCAGTAGGGGCATCCGGAAACTGTGCAATTCCATCTTTTATTAAAGTAACTGATTTAACTTCAACATAGGTTTCATCTATTGGATTATCATTCTCATCCAAATTAGCCAAATAGATATCAATTCTTGAATTGCCGATAGTCTTTTCAGACCCTACAATATCGTATCCGGACAATTCCTTGACTTTTCCATTCAAGATGGCATCTATGACAATCTTGCTAGCCTGTTGAGAATACATTGCAACAAGTGCTCCATTGTTTTCAATCAAATGAAGAGAATATTTTGTCTTTCTGTTTGGATTGTCGCTTGGCTTAAGATAAACAGTTACGCCATCAATCAATAGCTCCTTGCATCTGCCTGTATTCGGCAAGTGAGCCCTAACTATTTCTCCATCAATCTCCACTTCAGCGATGAATCTATTCTCCCGGTTTCTAAAAATAGCTTTTACTAAATCAGTCATTTAATCACTTGAAAAAAAAAAAATAAAATTAAAAAAAGAATAAAAAAGAATAATTTTATTATTCATTAATTACCCTATAAAAATATAATTTAATTATTCAATTAAACCATTCATAACAGCACCTAAATACTGTGTCAAGTCCTGTGCTCCGAAACCATATCCTTGAGCTTCATAAGCCAAATCTCCAGCTTTTCCATTAAGATATGGAGCAAGAAGCGCTGCATCAAAACTACTTAATCCTTGAGAGAGTAAACTTAAGGCAATTCCTGCCAATGCATCTCCAGTTCCGCCAACGGTCATTCCAGGATTGCCTGTTCTGTTAATCTTCAACCTATTTCCATTGAAAATGAAATCATATTTTCCTTTCAATATAACGGAACCTTCAATACTTTTTATAATCTTATGAATGGCATCAATCTTATCGTTGACTTTTCTAAAGTCCAAATTCTCCTTGTCTTCCAATTTGACAAATTTCTCAAGATTATTCAAATCATCTTTTGAAACGTTTTTAAAGAATGACTTGAATTCAGATAAATGAGGTGTGAGAATCAAGTCCTCCTTTTTGGAAACAAGACTTAAATCAACTAATTTCAATGCATCTGCATCCAATACCAATGGCTTGTCAATCTTCATTGCCAATACATTGAATAGCTTGCCTGTTTCCTCATTTTGACTTGAACCTGGACCTAATAACACTGCATCAACTTTTGAGGCAAGTTCCAAAATGTCATCTAAATCATCCAAAGACAGGCAATCACCTTTTGCCTCTTTTACAATAAAGTCTTCAGATATTGCCTTTATGGCAAGAGCAGCGTTTTGAGGAGTGCAAATATAAGTCAAATCTGCACCTGTTGCAATAGCTGCCTTTGCTGAGATTGCAGGGGCACCATAATAATCCTTGCTTCCCCCAACAATCAAGACCTTACCGTTATTGCCTTTATGGGAGTCTTTAGACCTATTCTTTAATCTGAGTAAGTCTCCACCTTCAACGAATAGTTCAGCTTCAATTGGAATTCCAATATCGCAGGTGATTACTCCACCAGTCTTTTCCTCACCTGCCAATTTGACGCCAGTCTTGATCTTATGAAAACTTACAGTATAATCAGCTTCAACAGCAATGTCGGATATCTCCCCAGTTAATGGATCCAAACCTGAAGGAGCATCCACTGCCACTTTCAAACCATTAATTGCATTAATCAATTCTACTGTTTTTCTAACCTTTGTTCTAAGTTTTCCTTTGATTCCAGTTCCAAGAAGACAATCAAGCACAATATATTCACTATTTGAGTCAAAATCAAGTTTATCCAAATCACTGGAATCCTTAATGAAATCAACAGACAATCGTGAAACCCTTGGTTCCATGTTCATGAGAATCTCAAGATTGATCAATGCATCATCAGACTTAATCTCCTCTAGAGCATTCAAGCAGTAGACTTCCACTTCAAATCCCCTATTCAACAAATGCCTTGCAGCTACAAAACCGTCTCCTCCGTTTCCTCCAGAACCTGTAAATATTAGAATCTTAACAGGTTTTGAAAACTTGAAAGTTGAAAGGGTTGCCACCTCATCTGATAATGATTTTCCAGCATTCTCCATTAAGCACAAACGAGAAAGCCCCAAATACTCACAATTATAATCTGTTGTCATCATATCAATTGGATCCATTGTTTCACCTTTTTAATCATTTAAAAAAAATTCCTATAAAAATTAGAACAATTTTAAAAAAATTACATAAACATTATATTATATAATCAAACTAATAATTAAATATAAGGACAATAACTGAAAAATTAAAGAAAATTAAAAAAATCTGTGCCATAAGCCAGAACATAAAATTCATAAAAAAGAACTTTTTAAAAAAATAAAAACTGGAATCCGAATGAGGGCTAATAATGAAAGGCATAAAAATCATATACAATTATTCTAGAAGAGACAGAACAGGAATTTATGCAGTGCTCATTATTGTTATTATATTATTATATGGAATTTTAGGATCCATGTACATTATGGAATTGGACATATACGATTCAATATATTACACTATAATAACCCTTGCTACAGTAGGATATGGAGACATTTTCCCAATAACTCCCTTGCAAAAGATCTTTTCTGTTACATTGGCACTATCAGGAGTCGGGATTCTAGCTTATATCGTTACATTTATCATTAGTTCAGTTACACAAAACCTTCAAGATATGAGGAGTGGAAGAATTATGGAAAGGAAATTAGCAGACATACAAAATCACTATATATTATGTGGATTTGGACGAGTAGGTACTGCAGTTTATGAAGAATTAATGAAAAGAAACCAAAAAGTAATCATTATTGAAAAAAATGAGGAAAAATTAGAGGATATTGAAGAGAATGAAAATGTAATCTTGCTTAATGGAAATGCTACTGAAGACAAGACACTTAAAAAACTTAATATAGACAAATCATTAGGTGTGATAGTTGCAACTGGCAGTGATGTTGATAATCTATTTATCGTCCTTACAACAAGGGAATTGTATAATGATGCATGGATCGTTTCAAGGGCAAGCAAAAAGGAAAGCATTAAAAGATTAAAGCATGCCGGTGCAAATAAGGTTATCTCCCCTGAATCAAGTGGAGGAACTGACATCTACTTTGCTGCTGTACAACCTAATTTAATCCATATCACTGAAAAGCATGGAGTCGATTTTGTTGCAAAGGAATTGGATATCCTTAGAAAATACAACTGTCATCTTGAAAATATTGAATACCATCTCCATGGAATCAAGACCCCTGTTTCAAGAACCATTGGTGTTTTAGATGAAAGTGAAGAGGATGCCTTCATTGAAAAAATAAATTCAAATAAAAATGTTCGAGAATCCTTGGAAACTATTTACAACACTGTAAATGAAGTTCATTCCCATTGGGTATCCGGACCTGATCAATTCTTTTTAAATATGGCAATTAAAGAACTTGAAAATGAGGGAATTGTTTTAGGAGTTAATTTAAGCTTTGATGAAATAAATGAGTTTACTAAACAATTTAAAGAGTAAACTCTAAACTCTTTTTTTAAAATCTCAACTAATTAAAACTCAAAATCTATTTTCATTTCCATTAGATTATCAGTTTCTTCAAGTTTATTAACTAGTCTTTCATCCAAATCAGGATTATTGTAGTTATAATCGATTTCTCCAAATTCGCTTCTAGGTGAGAAAGCCAAGTAATCTTTGTCTAAACTAAACTCAATACCACCATTTCCAACGTTTCCACGGGCATCAAGCCTAATCCACTTATTTGAATCTTCAATATAGACTGTATTCAAGGCATGAACAATATGACCTAAACTATCATCCTCAGCTATTGTAAGGAGTTGATAACTGATTCCGGATGGAATTCCATTTGCTCTAAGAAGTGCTGCAAGAAGACATGATTTTGCCCAGCATATACCTGTCTTATTTATTAATGCATCACTGGCTGTCCTTGAAACTATATTTGTTTGTATATCCCATGAGTGTGGAATTTCATCTCTGACAAAGATAAAAGCTCTTTTAATATAATCTGCATCATCACATGATTGATCTTTTAATTTTTGAACCTTTTCTTGAATATGTGGATTCATATAATCAATGCTTTTTGTCTCCAGTAAATATTCCTTCATTCAGACATTCCTCTACCCAATAATTATAATGCAATTTCAAAAAATTTCGTTAAAAAATAGATAACATAGACAGGATAAAAAAAATAAAAAAATAAAAAAAGAAGAGATAATAAAATTATCTCAAAATATTAATACATCATCTTAAGCTAATGTACTAATTAAATTAAATTTTAATAAATTACAGAATTATTCGAATAATTCGTGTAATTTCATGATGTAAGCACCTAACTTACCGTCGAAGTTACCTGCACTAATTTCAAGTACACCATCAACAGTACAAGCTGCCATAATACCAGCTTTCATAGCTGCTTTTACAGATTCTTCATCTACACCGTCAATAACGATTTCAAATACACCGTCTGCATCTGGTCTGATGTCAGAGTCTACTTGGTCTTTTAAGGTTACACACATTTTTTCGTTAGTGGATGCATTTAAGAATTTGGAATATTTGTTGGAACCTACTTTGGAACCGGAAGCAACCATACCACCAGGGAATGGGGTAATAGTACCAGGTACGTGGGAAATTGCTTTTACAGCTAATTGTGCTGCTTTTACTCCAGCCATTACATCTTTAGCTAAAATGAAGAAGTTTCCTCCAGCTACACCATCTTTGTAACCGAATTCGGATTCTACTAAGAAGTCACCAGACATGATTGGAATGGAGTGTATTTTTCTGCCGTCAATGCAGCATTCTTTTTCGTAACCGTCACCGAAGAATTTGAGTTTGTTACCGGTTTTTAAGGTTTCTTCAGATTCAAGTAAGTTGAATGCAGCTGCAGTAGGAGCGGTTAATACACACATACCGATTCTTTCCATTAATTCGTGATCGAGTGCTTTTTTACCACCTTGACAAATCATGATTGCGTAACCAGGTCTTCCGTCAGGAGTACATTCAGCTGGTACAAAACAGTCAATACCTGCTTCAGCAGGACATCCAATTACAGAAGTTCCGTAACCGGTTGCTTCAGTTGCTGCGATTTTTGCAAGTCTTGGAGTTGCTGCAGTTACTAAGATTCTAGTTACTTTAATTCCGAAACCTTCTGCGTAAGTATCTTTAATTTCTACACCGTTAATTTCCATTTTTTCACCATTTAAATATTTAAATATTGAATTAGAATAAATTAAAATCTCGAGATTAATTTAAAAAAATTAAGTTATCTAATTTATACTAATAATTAAATATATATTAATTCATTAAAATAAAGTTTCCTATTTGATTGCAAACATTTCTTAAATAAAAAGTAAACTTTATTTAAAATATTTTCTAATATAGTAATTGATTATAATTTAATTATAATGTTAAAACTAAAATTAAGGTGTCTAAATGGAAAAACAAAGCTATTATTTTTTAATTCTACTGGTTGCATTTGCAATATGCGCTGGTGTCTTTTGGTTCCAGTTCAACAATGATGTGGCTACATTCATGATAGTGAATGCTACTGAAATTGAAGAAGGGGGATCATTTAAGGGAGCATTGATTGATTCCTATGGTCAAGCAGTAGCAAATAAAACAATTACATATCATAAGCCAGGATATCAAATGGGAACATTGGTGGCCGCACAAACGGATGAAAACGGTGAATTCTTTATTGAAAATGCCGAATATCTGCAGGATGCACCTAATGAGAACTGGTATGGTGATTTTACATATGCAGGTGATGGAAAATATCAAGGATGCACTTATGAGAATAATGTTACTGTAATCCCTAATTAAACTTTTAAAAAATAGTAAAATTATTAAAAAATAGAGCTAATATTTAGCTCTAAAAACTTTTTTTATTAAATTGATTTTTAGTTTTGAACTTTTTCTTCTAAAACTTCTTTTTCTTTATCGTCCAAAACTTCAAGAACAGCTTCTTCCTCTGATTCTTCACCTTCCAAGACTTCAAGATGAGCTTTATCTTCATTAGAATCAGCATCATCAATTATCTCATTTTCCTCAGATGATTCTTCAATGGATTTCGTATCTTTTTCATCATCCTTATTCGATCCAGCAAGTGCAAATGCCTTATCTAAAACACTTGTTCCAAACATTGTAAGGAATATCAATCCTACAAATGTTGTCATCCAAAATGAAATCAGTCTTTCAACAACAGTTGCCGCTGCACTTATGGAAGCGGTAATACCTGCGGTTGCATAGAAGAGAATCATTATACCATCTACTGCACCGAGACCACCAGGAAGAAGTGGTATCATACCTACAAATGATGCTAAAATAAAGACTTCACCAATGATGATTGGACTGACATTGGCACCAAACGCTAAAAAGACTACATAAACCCTCAATATTTCAAAAATCCAAATGACAAAGGATAATGGGAGAGCATGATATAAGATGGTTCTATCTCTAAGCAATGCATTCATTCTAGCTTGGAAGACTTTAACTGCCTCAATAATTCTTTGCTCAGTACCTTCATTGAATTTCTTATATAATCTGCGAACGATTTTAATGATCCATGAAGTGAGCTTTACTCCAAAAGCCTCATTGATGCAAACATAAATCAATAGAATAACCGCTGCAGTGATTAGAGTGACACAAATCACTAAAAAAGCAATCAATTTAATATCCAATGAAAAAGTTAAGATTATTCCTATAATTGTTAAGATAGCGAGTATGACAAATGGAAATGTGTCTAAAGCCCTATCTGCAATAACAGTAGCAAAAGTGTCTTCAAATTTAAAATGCCCCTCTTTTGCCAAAAGATAAGCCCTTACAGGTTCTCCACCACCACGACCGCTTGGAGTGATGTTGTTTACCGCCAAACTAACTAAAACCATAGGGAGTGATTTTTTTATTCCCAAATCCATATTAGCTGTCTTGTTGATGATATTCCATCTCCATGTGTATAAAAAATAAGTAAAGATCTGTATAACAATAGCTAATAAGACAAGCCATAAATTAGATAGTTTAAGTGCTTCAATGACCTCATCTATACCAATGAAGTACAGCATAACAACCATTATCACCAAACCAAATAATAAGAATATAAGGACTTTCTTGTTTTTCATTTTATCAGCTACTGTTTTCTAATAAGTGAGATGATTTTAAAAAAAATCATGTTATTCAATGAAAAAAATTATCTCAATAATAAAATATTTAATAAATCTTTTATTTAAAATTATATATTTAACTTAGTATAGTTTGAATATATAAAAACTAACAAAACAAAAATAAGCCCCAAAACATATCTTAACCTAGCATAGTTTGAATATATAAAAACTAACCTATAATAATATTTAAATATACAAAAGTATAATCAATATTTGTATGAAAAGGAAATATATTTCTAAAGCTGATTTATTGGTAGTGCTCCATTATTTAGGATACATAATGCAAGGATTAGGTATCGTTTTATTAGCCCCTATTCTAGTTGCATTAATCTACGGAGAGTACATTAAAGTTAGCGCCTTTTTCATTCCTTGTTTTATTTCATTCCTTTTAGGAACTGCTTTTACTAAAAAATTCAAGAATTACAACAAGCTTAGACTGAAACATGGAATGCTGATATCTTCCTTTGCATGGCTATGGGCTTCAATGATTGGAGCTTCAATCATGACCCTTTCATTAGATATCCCCTTTGTCGATGCGCTTTTTGAAAACATGTCTGCATGGACAGGTAGTGGAATGACTTTTTTTGTAAACGTTGAAATTTTACCTAAATCCATCTTATTCTTGAGAAGTTTGGAACAATGGATAGGCGGATTGGGAATTGTAATCATATTTATCGGAATTCTAATCAGAGCAGGTACTGCTGCATCAAGATTATACAAATCAGAGGCAAGAGAGGAAAAGATCAAGCCGAACATTGCAAATACCTTAAGAAAAGCTTTGGAAATTTACTTGATTTACACCGCTGCAGGAATAATCCTCTTTATTTTGGCAGGACTTCCAATATTCGATGCAATAAATCTTACATTTACCAGCATTTCCACTGGAGGAATGTCAATTAAAAACGCAAATGTAGGATTCTATCAAAACAGCTTGGTTTACATAATCACTATGGCTTTAATGATTTTAGGCGCAACAAGCTTCTCCATCCACTATAAGATTGTCAAGACTAAAGGAAAATCTGTCTTAAAGGATGTGCAATTCCAATTGCTTATTTGCTTGATTCTTATTGCAAGCGCATTCATTTTAGTTACAAATAAAATGGTGCCTATCGAGGAATTGTTCACCATTGTTTCTGCAATCACAACTACCGGTGCAAATGTAGTTCCTCCTTATGAACTTGCAAGATGGAGCAGCGCTTCACTTATTGTTTTAATGGTTTTAATGCTTATTGGTGGTTCTTCTGGATCTACTGGAGGTGGTTTAAAGCTTATTAGGGTAATTACCGTACTTAAAGGAATGAACTTAACTATCACCAACCTTGTTTCACCAGAAGGGAGAGTAGTCAGTACAAGAATTGGAGGAAAGAAAATCAATGAAAGGGAGATAAAAGAGGCATCTGCATATATAGTGATATTCCTAATGTTCTTGGTATGTGGGTGGATAATAATGACTCTCTATGGATATGATCCATTTACAGCATTATTTGACGTTATTTCCATTCAAAGCAATAACGGATTGAGTACTGGAATTGTATTTGGTGGATTGCCAATGCCAGTGAAACTGACCTTGATTTTCTTAATGTGGATTGGCAGATTAGAAATCATTCCTGTCTTAGTGGTCTTTAGAACCATCAGCGGATTAATAAATCCAAAGAGAAGAATTAAGAACAGAAAGAGAAATGGATCAATTGAATAAAAAACCATTCTATTCCCTAAAAAATTCGTTGAAATATCGCCTAAAAAATGCTATTTTTTATTGTTTTAATAAATAAAAACTAACTTTACGAAAGATTTATAAATATAAATTTAGATATTAAAACAATATGTTAATTTTCATAAAAATTTTTGAAAATTACAACAAATTATAATTACAAATATTTTATATTATAAATTAATGATTATAGAAAATATAGAATTTTTTATTCGTAAAAAAAGTTTTTAGGTGTTTGTTATGTATATTGTGATTATGGGCGGAGGTCGTGTAGGGCTTTCCCTTGCAGACCGTTTAATCATTCATGGTTATGATGTAACAATTATTGAAAGCAATGATGACTTATGTGATCATGCTTCAGAGGAATTGGATGCAATGGTCATTTGTGGTAATGGAACCGATACAAAAACATTGGAAGAAGCGAATATTGAAGAGGCAGATGTTTTTGTAGCAACTACCGGTAATGATGAATCAAACTTATTATCCTGTATTCTTGTCAAGGAATACACTGATGGAAAAATCATTGCAAGAGTAAGTAACCCTGACCACGAAGAGGCATTTAAGAAAGTTGGAATTGATAAGGTAATCAGTCCTGAAAGAACTGCAGCAGGATTCCTCGAGAAAGTTATTACTAGACCAAATGTAGCTGACTTAATGGCATTTGGTGCAGGTAATGCAGAGATTTTAGATATGACCATTAAAAATCCAAAGGTTTTTGGAAAGAAAGTTTCTGAATTCTCTCCTACCAAGGATTACATTATCATTTCTAAGAATAATGACAATCACGAATTGGAAATTCCTCAACCGGATGACATATTAAGCAACGGAGATAAGATTTCAATTCTTGTAAAAAGGAATGCCTTTGAAAAAGCTGAAAAGAAATTTATGGGCGCTGGAGGATTATTCGGATTTTAAATCCCCAATCCCACTATTTTTTTATGAATGAACTATTCATTCGTAAATATTAAAACTAATTATTTTTTCAATAAAAAAGGAATAAAATAATTATTATCTTATTCCCATCATCATGCAAGACATTTCAATATGCTGATTTCCATTTTTTACCCAAGGACCATGTCCTGGAAGCAAATATTCAACATCCAACTCCTTTAAACGCATTAATGACTCCCTCATGTCATTAGGGTCTCCACCAATATCCATACGGCCTACTCCACCATTTGCAAAAATGGTATCTCCACTTATGAGAATCTCACCATCATACAATGATATCCCACCTTTTGTATGCCCAGGAGTGTTTATAACTTCAAAATTAGCTATTTTATCCCCTTCTTCAAGTTCAATATCCACATCATGCCTTCTGACAATTGAACCGAACAATGAGGAAACGGTCAATTCGCTTTCAGGATCTCTGAGTGCAATAGCATCAATCTTATGAATAGCTATTTTTGCATTTGGGAAAAAGTCATTTCCACCAACATGGTCGTAGTGGCAATGAGTGTTTACAATCAATTCTATATCCTCAGGCTCAATGCCTATCTCCTTGATTTTTGAAAATAAGTTTGAATTGCTCTGTCCGGTTCCAGCATCCACTAAAATGTAATTATATTCAGAATCAGAATCGGTGCTATCAATCAAATAGGAATTGGAATCGGCCATAACTCCTTCAATACAATAAACATTATTGATTTTATCCATAATATCACTTAAAAAATTAATTTAAAATCTATTAGATATTCTTTAAGAAATAGTAAATAAACTTACCTAAAATACACTGAAAAATAAGAAAAAGAATAAAAAATAATGAAAAAATTACCTAAAATAGACTATAAAATATCTTAAAACTGAAAAAATCTAAGTAAAAATAGTTTATAAAAATAGTTTATTAAAAATAGTAAAAAATTAAGTAAAAATAGTTTATAAAAATAGTAAAATTAAGTAAAAATGGGGTCACAGGGATTTGAACCCCGATCCTAGGATTTCTCTTGCCTCAGTACTCCAATTGGTCATCACATAACCAATGTATACTGATCATCAGACTACGCGTATTTCTTCAAAGACAACTGGAGTCCCAGATGATGCCAGGTTACACCATAACCCCATACTTAATAGATTAACATATGCAATATGTTAACCTAAAGCCAAGAGAGAGATTTGAACTCCCGTGTAATTGGTCTGCAGCCAACCGCTTCGCCTCTAAGCTATCTTGGCATAAATAATAATACAGTATTATAAAGTATGTTTTAATAATATATAAACTTATTGATGAAATAAAAAAATAAAATAAGAATTTTTGAAATAATGAAAATAGAAAAATGAAAAAGAGAAAAATGAGAATAGAATGTTTAATGAATATTAAAATTTGACTTGCTTGTCAAAGCCACAGATTTCATCAATCTCATATGCCTTTTCCAAACAGTAGTTCTTTTCTACCTTATAATTACCATTTCTAGTTTTCTCAATTAAATCAGGAGATAAGAAAAACCATTTTGTATATTTAAATTTAACACCAAGGTATGGATCTGCACCAAAAATCTCTGAAAACTCAATTAAAGCATCAATTTGAGGATGATCAACATATATCTTATCTTTAGTAGTTGTCTTCACTTCAATAGCTAAGTAAATTTTACCATTTCCTGCTATAACATCAGGCAATGGCTTTTTAGTAGCACCACCAGATGCTGGAGCTCTCATAGCTGCAAAATCCCTATCCCATAATTTATGAACTAAATCTCTTTCCTCAGCTGAACCTTTTTTAGCCATATTAAAACCCACTTAAAAATGTAACCTAAATTAATTATAATCTAATTAAAATGTAATCTAATTAAAATCTAATCTAATTAAAATATTATCTAATTAAAATGAAATCTAATTAAAATGTAACCTAATTATATTTAGTTTATTTCTTTAGATATAAATAAAAGCAGTTAGAGCATTTGAAAAGTAATATACGAAATAAATTGGAACAAATAAACTTTTTAACAAGTAAAATAATCAATGAAAAAGTAGTTTAAAAAGAGTTAAAATAATAAAAAAGTTTAAAAATGGGGCCGGGGCCGAGATTTGAACCCGAGTCACAGGATCCACAGTCCCGTAGGATGACCGCCTACCCTACCCCGGCAAACGAATACCATAATAGGAATAAAAACTAAAAAAATTAAAGAATATGCGGGAGCAGGGATTCGAACCCTGGTAGACCTGCGTCAACAGGTCCTAAGCCTGTCTCCTTTGGCCGCTCGGACACCCCCGCTACTAAGAGAGGGAAGGAGATTCCCAAATATCTTTCAAATATAAAAAATGCTCCGACCGGGATTCGAACCCGAGTCTTCGGCTCGAAAGGCCGAAATGATTGGCCGGACTACACCATCGGAGCAAAAAATACGAATGCAATAAAACTAGATTATACAATGGGCCCAATGGGATTCGAACCCATGACATCCCGGTTATGAGCCGAGCGCTCTACCTGGCTAAGCTATGGGCCCATAAGCGCCGTCGACAGGGCTCGAACCTGTGACCAATCGGTTAACAGCCGAACGCTCTACCTACTGAGCTACGACGGCAAAACAACCCATGCTTGCAAATCATAGTTTTAAAAAATACATACTGAATAATACAGTAATATTATGTTGATTAACATAGTATATAAATGTTTCTATAAAAATAATCTAGAAAAATATTATATTCCTTACCATATTCATTATTTACAAATTTTAATATATAAATTTAATATATAAGAATAAATATAAATATTAAAGACAAGAAGGACAAACAAGAAATACAAAAGCAAAAAAGAAAAGGCGAAACCATGAATGATATAAACAGCATTAAAACACTTGAATTGATCACCAAAGCAAATAATCTTAGCTTAAAAAAGGGATATAATGAAATAAGCTTAGAAAGAGCTGTTTTTTTATCATGGTGGTGTGATAAGGGAGACTGCAAATTCTGCTATATGAGCACTCAAAAAAACAAAATCAAGGATCCGACTAAAGCAAAGCGCAGAGTGAACAATATATTGGCAGAAGCTGAAATGTGCAGCAGGCTTGGCTGGAATATAGAATTCCTATCTGGAGGATATAAATCATTCACAACTGCAGAAATCAAGTCAATAGCTGAAAACATACACACGATCACTGGAGATGGTGTTTGGCTAAACACTGGAATCACTTCTGAATTGGAGGAATATGGCTCTGAGATAAAAGGAATCACTGGTGCTGTTGAAGCTGCAAATCCAGAATTTCAAAAGACCGTTTGCCCAAGCAAGCCATTGGACCAAATCGGTGATATGTTGGATAAGGCAGGCGATTTAGGATTCAAAAAAGCAATTACAATAATTTTAGGCCTTGGAGAAAGCTTTGAAGATATAGAATACCTTAAGGACTACATCAGAGAACATAAAATAGATAGAGTGATCTTTTATTCCTTAAATCCTCATCCAGAAACTGAGTATGTAAACAGTTCCCAACCGGCATCATTATACTACGCTAAAGTAGTCTCTACAATAAGACTTGAATTTCCGGATTTGGAAATCATCTGTGGAACATGGACTGACAACTTAGCGAATATAGGAATCCTTATCTTAAGTGGAGCTAATGGAATCACTAAGTTCCCACTCTTTAAAATGTTTGGAACCAAATATGGTAAAAGAGTTGAAGAAGAAGTTAAATGGACTGGAAGAACTCTCAAGGGAACATTTACAGATAAAAGCAAATTAGGTCCTGAAAAAAGTGAAATCAACCCAGAATTGGATCAATACATAAAAAGATACATTAAGGATTCCTTGAAAAATAAATTTAAATAATAAACAAATTATATAATTCTTATTTTTAATACTTTTAAAATCTAATTTTTATTATAATATTTTATATAAAGAAAATCTTTATAAATATAATAGTACATAAATTAACATAATATGAATTTATAGTTAATTAACATAACTTTTAAATAACTTTTATTAAGTTAACTGCTTATTTCTATTAACTACTTATTCTTATTTAATTAAAAAAACAATTAACATAATATTTAAAAATCCTTGGAGGGATTAATATAGACGTAAATATGATGTGTGGACTTGAGATTCACGTACAACTTGAAACCGATTCAAAGTTATTCTGTAACTGTCCAACAAACTATCAAGAAGCACCAGCAAACACCAACGTTTGCCCAGTATGTTTAAACCAACCAGGTGCTAAACCATTTCCAACCAATGAAAAAGCAATTGAAAACGCTTTAATGATTTCATTGATGCTTAACTGTAAAATTGATAAAAACTTTACTTATTTCATGAGAAAACACTACGATTATCCTGACTTGCCTTGCGGATATCAGAAAACTTCTGTTCCTATAGGTTACGAAGGTGAATTGAATGGTGTAAGAATCAGAGAAATTCACATGGAAGAGGATCCTGGACAATACAAACCGGATAGAGGTATTGTAGACTTCAACCGTTCTGGAATTCCACTTATCGAGATTGTAACTGAACCTGATATGCACTCACCGGAAGAAGCACGTAACTTCTTGAAAGAGCTTATCAGAGTATTGGAATACAGTGGAGGAGCTCGTGGAGAAGGTACCATGAGAGCAGATGTAAACGTTTCAATCAATGGTGGAAACAGAGTGGAAATGAAAAACATCAACTCCATTAAAGGTGCATACAAAGCTTTGAACTTTGAAGTGATCAGACAGAAAAACCTCTTAAAAAGAGGTCGTGAAGTCAAACAGGAAACCAGAGCTTTCTTAGAATCACAAATGATTACCGTTTCAATGAGAGATAAGGAAAATGCAGATGACTACAGATTCATCCCAGATCCTGATTTGCCACCAATGAAAATCAGTGACGACCAAATCAACAAGGTTCTTGATGTGATGCCTGAAGCACCACACAACAAAGTGAAAAGATTCGTTAGTGAATATGGAATCGATGAGGAATCTGCAAAAGTGCTTACCTCAGAACTTGATTTGGCTCAATGCTACGAAGAAGTGGCTAAAGAAGTTGACCCTAAATTCGCAGCTAAATGGATGAGAGACGAACTTAAAAGGGTATTGACTTACAATAAACTTGACTTTGCAGAAAGTGGAATCTTGGCAGATGACTTGATTGAATTCTTGAATATGCTATTGAATAAGGAAATCACTACCAAAGCAGGTCAAAGAATCATTGAACAAATGCCAAACAACAAGCAAACTCCAAAACAAATAGCTGAAGAGTTAGGATTGATTGGTGTAGTTAAAGATGATGAAGTTCAAGCTGCAGCTAAACAAGCAGTTGAAGAAAACCCTAAAGCTGTAGATGATTACCACAATGGTGAAAAAGGTGCATTGAACTTCTTGATGGGTCAAGTAATGAGATTAACCAAAGGAAAAGCTGACCCAAGAGAAACTGTAAACATCTTAAAAGAATTGCTTGAAGAATAAACATTCTTCAATTTTTTCTTTATATTATCAAAATTTAATTACAATATAGGAGGGTGAATATGGATACAGAAAAGGCAACAGTAAGAGACTATATGACAAAAGACGTATTTACAGTAAAATATGATACTCTCAATAATGATGTTATTAAATTAATGAAACAAACAAAGCACGACGGTTATCCTGTTGTTGATGAAAGCGGACAAATCGTTGGAATAATTACCGCTTACGACTTATTGCTAAAGGATTGGGTAACTGATCAAGTAAGCGGAATAATGTCTACAGATGTAATCGTTGCAAGAGAGGATATGCATATTAACGATGCATCAAGAGTTATGTTCAGACATGGTATTTCAAGACTTCCAGTCGTTGATAAGGAAAGACATGTAAAAGGAATCATGACCAACACAGATATTGTAAGGTCACATATTGAAAGGTCAACTCCAACTAAAGTCAATGCATTTAAGGAAACCATGGAAAAGCTCTATGACATTGAAACAACATTGACAAGAGAGCAAGTCCCTGTAGAGAAAATTAGACCTACACAGGATAGGGTTTACGCTGATGAATTGCAAGGAAGAACCTATGAACTTGAAAAAGGATTGGCTGAACCAACCATTGTAGTGAAAAGTGGAGAAAGATACATTTTAGTGGACGGACACCACAGAGCAGTGGCTTCTGTAAAATTAGGATTGGATAAGATTGATTCCTATGTCGTGGATTTTCATAAGGACATTAAGTTAGGTATGGAAAAAACCGCTGAAAAGCAAGGATTAAATTCATTTAATGACATAACCATCATTGATGACGATCAACATCCATTGATTGCACTAACTGAAACAATTAAAAATACACAACAAAAACACTAATCATATTGGAAGTGAATTGATGGTAGATGACAAGATTTTAAGAGATGTTTATGAAGTATTGGAAAGTCGTAGAGACAACCCAATAGACTCATACACCTCCAATATTATGAAAAACAGCGATAAAAAGGCAGAGGACAAGATCCTTGAAAAAATAGCTGAAGAGTGTGGAGAAACTCTCATCGCTTCTAAAAATGATGAGAATTTAGTTTATGAATCTGTTGACTTAATATTTCATACATTGCTCCTTTTAGCATACAAAAGAGTGGAATTTGATGAAATTCTAGAAGAATTTGAAAGAAGGAGAAAATAATTCTTTCAATAATCATCTTCTTTTTTTATGAAAGAATAATTAGTTTGAATAATTACGAATAAAATTAAAAAATAAAAAAATAATAGCCAAATAGCTATTTGAGAATTAGCTCCATATTCCGCATCCCTCTTTTTTTACCAGGAACACCAAATGATTTTCTATTGAATATTTTAAATCCTTTGGAACTGTATAACCTGAATGCACCATCATTTCTAAAGTCCGCATCCAAAACCACTCTTTTGCAATCCAAATCCTTTGCAAGTTGAATCAATTGATCCAATGCTTCTGTCCCATAACCTTTTCCCCTTTGATTAGAGCAAATGGCCAATTCACAAATGTAGAAGTCATCATCCTCAACATCAACCAAAACGAAATTATCCATGAAAGATACTTTGGAAAGACCTAATGCTTCAGAAAACTTAAGAGTTTTGAATTGATTTTTTATATCTCCGAAAAGAGAATGCTGAACTCCTTTCCCACCATTGAACATTCCAATAATTTCCTTTTCCTCTGTGTCTTCATCATCAAAGAAGACATAGAACAAATCATTTTCATCCGCTTCAGCATCTTTTGCAAAATCAATCAAAAGCAATCTGTTTTTAATGGCTTCCACACCTTCTTCCTTTGATTTGAAAACATGCTTGAATGTTCTATAATCAACATCATAGATTAATTCAGCCACTTTATAAACATCATGAATTTCCGGATTGAAATCTCTAAAAATCAATATAAACACCAATATAAAAAATTAATTTAATTAAAATATTAAAATAATACAATTGAAAATAATCAAAATTGATAAAAAATAATATAAAATAATATAAAGTAATATAAAATAAAAATACCTATTCTTTAGACATTCTTACCTTTTTAGCAATATTCTTAGCAATGGTCAAAGCACAAACTCCTGCACCGAACCCATTGTCAATATTGACAACTGACAATCCGGGAGCACAAGACTGCAACATTGAATACAATGCCGCCTTTCCATCTGCACCGATTCCATAACCTACAGATGTTGGAACCGCAATGACTGGAACATCCACCAATCCTGCAACTACAGAAGGCAATGCCCCTTCCATTCCTGCACAAACAATGAATGCACAGACATCCTCTTCAACCATATGTGCAATCTGTGGGAATAACCTATGAATCCCTGCAACACCGATATCATAGGAACTAATGACTTCACATCCTCCCTGTTCAACAATAACCTTTGCTTCCTCAGCGATTGGAATGTCAGAGGTTCCTGCAGTCAAAAGCCCTACCTTGCCATATTCCGGATTGAAGTCAACTAAAGAATCCTTATAGATTATCAGAATTTTAGCTCTCTTATTGTAATCAAACTTAATTCCCTTTTCAAAAAGATAATCCAAATCCTTTTCCAATGATTCATACCTTTCTTTAGATAATCTTGTAATGATAATATTGTTTTTCAATTCAATTGAATCACTATCAGATTCCTGTTTTTCAAAAAATCTTTTAATGATGGTTAGCAAATCATCATAATCCTTACTATCTGCCAAAATAGCTTCTGGAAAACCGGTCCTATCCATTCTAGAAGTATCAATTTGAGCCACATCATCTAATTGGCGAATGCTTTCAGCCTTTAAAAGAGTATCACATTCTTCAATTGAAATTTTACCTTCAGCAAGACTTTTAAGAATTTCCTTCATTTTATCACAAACATTATAAAATTTATTGAAATAGATTTTTAAAATTTTATTAAATCTTAATCTCAATCGAAAATATTATATTAAAAAGATTTATAATTACTATAATATATAATTATTATATTGATTATTTATTATGATATTTTTTATGAATATTAATTATGATATTTTTTATGAATATTAATTATGATATTTTTTATGATTATTAATTTTTATTTATGATTTTATTTTAGATGGTGACCATGAAAACAGAAAAGGTATTGGTTGAAGGGATTGTGCAAGGAGTAGGATTCAGACCCTTCGTATATAGGATAGCTACTGAATTGGAACTGGCAGGTTATGTCAGAAACTTGGGAAATGTAGTTGAGATAATCATCCAAGGTTCAGATGATAAAATAGCTGATTTCATATTCAAACTTCAAAATGAGCTTCCGCCAATAGCTAAAATAAACAATCTGGAAACTGAAGAGCTTTCAGATGACGAAAAATATGCTGATTTTACAATCAAGGAAAGTTCAGACAGTTTCTCTGGAACATCCGTCATTCCGCCAGATTTGGCAATCTGCGATAAGTGCTTGGAAGAGATAAACGATCCAAACAACAGAAGATACAATTATCCATTCAATGCATGCACCGATTGCGGACCTCGTTTTACAGTAATTGAAAACGTTCCATATGATAGGGATAAGACCACTATGGATGACTTCCCATTATGTGATGAATGTGAGGTGGAATACAAAAACCCATTAGACAGACGTTACCATGCAGAAGCAAGCTGTTGTGAAGTTTGTGGACCATCTTTGGAATTGTATAAGAATGATGATCAAACTCCAGTTAAGGTTGATTGCGAAGACCCATTGGAAGAAACCGCAAAACTCCTCGATGAAGGAAAGATATTTGCAATCAAGGGAATTGGAGGAACACACTTAGTGGCAAATGTAATGCTTGAGGACACTGTAAACCTTCTAAGGGAAAGGTTAGGAAGAGAAAATCAGGCATTTGCAGTTATGAGTCCAGACATTGAAACCGTTAAAGGATATGCGATTGTATCAGATGCTGAAGAGGAAACATTATTGTCAAAAGAAAGACCTATTGTAATCCTCAAGAAGAGTGAAAGCTATGATTTTGCAAAGTCAGTTTCACCAGGATTGCATAACATTGGAGTGATGTTGCCATATGCTCCATTGCATCATTTACTATTCAATCATACAGAAACTCCAGCTTACATAATGACTTCAGCAAATGTTCCTGGAGAGCCAATGATGATTACAAATGAGGAAATACTCAAGAACCTCGACACAATAGCTGACTATTACCTCATTCACAACAGAAGGATATTGAACAGATGCGATGATTCTGTAGCAAGATTCAGAAACAATGAGCTTGCGTTCATAAGAAGATCAAGAGGATACACTCCAGAGCCTTATGACTTAAAAGGAAAATACACCAATCTTAATCCTGAATTCGACAATCTCAACATTCTTGCACTTGGACCGGAACTTGATGTTACATTTACAATCCTTAAGAATTCAAAAGCATATGTATCACAACATATCGGAAATACAAACAAGTACAGAACCTATGAATTCCTGCAAGAAGCAATCAAGCATATGATGAGGATTACAAAAACTGACAGTTTCGATGCAATAGCATGCGATTTGCATCCACAATTCTTCACAACAAAACTTGCAAAGGAATATGCTGAGGAATACAATTGCCCATTGATACCAGTTCAACACCATCATGCTCATGGAATTTCACTGTTGAATGACCATTACACAAATGGCCAAAACAATGAAATGATTATCATAGCTGCTGATGGAGTAGGATATGGTGGAGACGGCAACTCATGGGGAGGGGAAATATTATACACAAACATTAAGGAATATGAAAGAACAGCTTCCCTAATGCCTCAGAAGATGCCTGGTGGAGACTTATGTACCAAATATCCTGTGAGAATGATGGCTGCCATATTGTCTAATCCTAACAGTGACTACGAAAGTGAAAAGTACACTGAAGAATATGTAAATGAACTATTGAACATTAATTACATAGACTCATTCCAGCATGGGGCAATTGAAATAAAAAGCTTGTTCAGGCAATTGGAAACCAATCTCAATGTTGGAATTAATACAAGTACCGGAAGAGTTCTTGATTCTGTTTCTACTGCACTCCATATATGTGATAAACGTAGCTATGAAGGTGAAGCTTCAATGAAATTGGAATCATATGCATATGATTACAATGAAGAGGATACTTTAGAAGATTTCCCAATAATCATCAAGGAATACAAAGATGAAAATGGAAAAAGAATGATTCTTGACACTACAGCAATAATGAGATATGTTGTAGACAAGATTGAAGAGGGAGAAAACCTTAATAAGATAGCTGTTGCAGGGCAAAAGGCTGTTAGCATTGGACTTGCAAAGCTTGCTGTAGAATCAGCTAAGGAAAAGGGAATCAAAACAATTGGTGCAACTGGTGGAGTGTTCTATAACGAAGCAATAACAGCACATATTAAAGAATATGTGGAAAAAGAAGGATTTGAATTTGTTCAACACATCAACTCTTGTCCTGGAGACGGATCAGTATCACTAGGACAAGCGATAGTTGCAGGAGTAAACTTAAAGAATCTTTGAAAATAAGCTGATGAAAATAAGATAAAATAAATTATAATAATATTATTATTATTTATAATTCTATTTTTTATTATTAAATCTATTATTTATTATTAAATCTATTTTTTTATAAAAAAAGTGAAAGAAAAATGGAAAGAGAATAAAAAGATAACAATATTATATTATTAATATTCTTCATAAAATAATTATATAATAAAAATAATTATATAATATATTTTTTTAATATCTAATATCTATTATAAGTTCTTTCTAAAATGTATTCTGCTCTTTCTTTCAAGTTGTCATATAAACGTATTTGAGCTTTCAATTCTTCAATAGCTTCTGTATGACCTTGATCTATTCTCTTTTCAATATCCAATAATTTAGACCACTCATCACCAGAAGGCAATTGTTTGATATCATTATGAGGATTTAATAAATCTTCAGAAAAAGATACATTGAATGAGTTTTTAGTAATTGTAATATGCACATTCACATCATTTGGCATATCATAATACTTACGTGGACGACCTCTAACCACTTTTTTTGTTGAAGATGTTAAAATACCGACATCTTCCATAGCCCTTAAATGCTCAATGATAGCTTTCTGACCTATTTGGAGCTCTTGAGATATTTCACTAACAAATCTTGGCTCTTCCCTTAAGAGATCCATGATATCACGTCTAGTCTTACATCCCATAACATCAAGAATCGCTTCCATATCAACATCGTCATATTGATTTTGGTTTTGTTCCATAATTTGACCTCCACCATTTTAAAAAAGTAAATAATATATTGAATTTAATTGATATTATTTAAAATTGATTTTCTTTATATTGATATTCCTATACTTGATTCAAATTAATATTTTCATATTAATCTCCCTATACTAAAATATGGACATAAGTATTATATTAACTTTTTGTTACTAAAAACCGAAATCTTTATATAACATTTTGTTACTATAATAAGTATAGAGAAAGATAACATTTTGTTACTTTAATATAAATTGACAAAATAAAATCTAAATCCGATGGTTATTTATTAAAAATAGAGCTTAAACAAATCAAAAAATCAAAGTTCACTTGATAAATAGCCTAAACTCAAAAAGTTATTATAAGAAACCTATAAAATTCTAACAAATAATAACAAACTGGATAAACACAAATCAAAGAACATTTCAAAAATCCTCTTAAAAAAATCACACTATAAACAAAGATTTTTTTAGATTTAAGTCCACACCCTAAATCTAAAAATCATAAAACACTTTTCTATTAACCCATATGATAGAAAACAAATCTAGAATTCTTTGATTAAAGTCAAAATATTAAAGGAGCTTATCGCTCTCTTTCTCTAATTATAATACTTTATGATAAATTCATAAAAGGTGAAGAAATGGCTAAGAAAAATGAAACTAAAAAAACTGAAGAAGAAATTGATGAGGAAGATCAATCCAAACTTCAGGATAAAGAAGAAAGCCCTTCTGAATCTAAAGATGAGTCTTCACAAGAAGATGGCAAAGAAAAACCATCAAAAGATGATGAAAGTGAAGACGGCGAATTAGATAAATTAAACAAAGACCTTGAGAGGAAAGATGAAGAAATCATAGAGCTAAAATCCCATATTCAAAGACTTCAAGCAGACTTTGATAACTTTAGAAAACAAGGAGAAAAACAAAAACAGGACTTAATAAGATATGCAAATGAAGGCCTTATTGTTAAATTCCTTGATATCTATGAAGATATGGAAAGGGCTCTTGAAAACTCAAGCAATGAAGAGGAACTTAGAGAAGGTTTAGAATTAATTTATTCCAAAATGAAAAATGCTTTAGAAAAAGAGGGTGTTGAAGAGATTCCTGCAGTAGGAGAAAAGTTCGACCCATTCAAGCATGAAGCTTTGCTTACTGTAGACAGTCCAGATCATGAAAACAACGAAATCGTTGATGAACTTATGAAAGGATACACCTTAAAGGATAAGGTAATCAAATACTCTAAAGTAAGAGTTTGCAAAAAAGCTAAAAAAGAAGAATAAAAACAATGATAAAAAATTATTATAAAAATTAAAATTCATATTTATAAATTATTTTAAAAAAATAAAAATTAAAATAATTTTTATTATCAAATATTTTAAAAACTTAAAAATATCTTAAACGATTGAAATATTTGAAAATTAAAAAAAATCAAAATAACTTTTATTAAAAAACAAAATGTAAAGGTGAAAACTATGTCTGATACTAAAAAAGAAAAAATTATTGGAATTGACTTAGGTACTAGTAACTCTGCAGCATCTGTACTCGTCGGTGGTAAACCTACCGTTATTCCAAGTGCAGAAGGTGCAAGCCAATACGGTAAAGCATTCCCAAGTTATGTTGCATTCACTGAAGACGGTCAACAATTAGTTGGTGAACCAGCAAGAAGACAAGCTGTAACTAACCCAGAAAACACCATCAGTGCAATCAAAAGAAAAATGGGTACCGATTACAAAGTAACTATCCAAGGCAAACAATACACTCCACAAGAAATCTCTGCAAAAATCTTGCAAAAGATTAAAAAAGATGCAGAATCCTTCTTAGGAGAACCTATTGAAAAGGCAGTTATTACCGTACCTGCTTACTTTGACGACAACCAAAGAACTGCAACCAAAGACGCAGGAACCATTGCAGGTCTTGATGTAGTAAGACTTGTAAACGAACCAACTGCAGCAAGTTTAGCTTATGGTATCGACAAGCAAGATGACGATGATGACGTTAACATTTTAGTATTCGATTTAGGTGGAGGTACCTTAGACGTAACCATTATGGAATTTGGTGGAGGAGTATTTGAAGTACAATCCACTAGTGGGGACACCCAACTCGGTGGTACCGACATGGACAATGCTTTAATGAACTACTTAGCAAGTGAATTCAAAGCTGAAACCGGAATTGACTTAATGAACGATGACCAAGCAGTTCAAAGATTAAGAGAAGCAGCTGAAAAAGCAAAAATCGAATTGTCCACTACCTTAACAAGTGAAGTAAACTTACCATTCATTTGCATGGGTGCTGACGGTAAACCTCACAACTTAATCAACAATTTAACCAGAGCAAAATTAGAAGAATTAGTAGATCCTATCGTAAACAAATGTGGTCAACCTATCAAACAAGCATTAGATGATGCAAAAATGACCAAAAATGACATTGACAAAATCATCCTTGTTGGTGGACCTACCAGAATGCCAATCGTACAAAAATTCGTGGAAAACTTCATTGGCAAACCTGTAGAAAGAGGAATTGACCCAATGGAATGTGTAGCAATGGGTGCAGCTATCCAAGGTGGAGTACTCGCTGGAGAAATTAAAGACTTAGTTCTCTTAGACGTTACCCCATTATCCTTAGGTATTGAAACCTTAGGTGGAGTATCAACTACCCTTATTGAAAGAAACACTACAATTCCTGCTAAAAAATCTCAAATCTTCTCAACTGCAGCTGACAACCAACCTTCTGTAGACATTCACGTAGTTCAAGGAGAAAGAAAAATGGCAGCAGACAACACCACTCTTGGAAGATTCCAATTAGTAGGAATACCTCCTGCACCAAGAGGAATGCCTCAAATTGAAGTAACCTTCGATATCGATGCAAATGGTATTATCAATGTTACCGCACAAGACAAAGGAACCGGTAAGGAACAATCCATTACCATCACTTCTTCTACCAAATTGACTGATGAAGAAATCGAAAAAGCAGTTAAAGAAGCTGAAATGAACGCTGAAGCAGACAAGAAGAAACAAGAGGAAATTGAAGTTAGAAACAATGCGGACTCAATGATCTACACTGCAGAAAAAACCATCAATGAGGAAGAAATCAAAGACAAAGTCTCTGATGACGAAAGATCCAACATTGAAAAATTAGTTGCAGAACTTAGAGAATTAATCAGCGGAGATGACATTGTAGCAATCAAAGAGAAAACCGATGAACTTACCAAAGTAGTTCAAGACATCGGTGCTAGAATCTACCAAGAAGCTGCAGCAGCTCAACAAGCAGCACAAGGTGCAGCTGGAGCAACTGGTGCTGATCCTAACGCAGGAGCAGGCCCACAAGATGACGATGACGGCACTATTGATGCTGAATTCGAAGAGAAAAAATAATTTGAATCAAAATTAGCAGTAGATTAAAAAAATTATTAAAATATTTTAATAATAACTTTTAATCTATTTATTTTTTGATTTGTCATATTTACTTATAACCTCTCAAAAAATAGAAATAATAAATTGAATTCTTTTAGACATTCCTCCTTGATTTTTCTTAGCCACTTACAACCTTTTAATGTCTAAAGAATTCTTTTTATTAAAAAATTATTATATTGAGAATAAATGAAAGAATCAAAAACTAGTGCAAATTAAATTAAGTTTAAATATTAAAATTAACTAATAATTAATTTAGTAACTTATCATTAGTTAAAATTTAATTAAATTATTTTATTTTAAGAAAAAATTACTGAGAAAAATTGCTGATTAAGTAATGATTAGGTAATTTAATTAAATTTTAATTAATAGTTCAATACTATTTTTAAAATAATATGACTCATTAAAAAAAATCATGAATTCTTAAATAATCAATTACAATTAATGTTTATAGGTGACGAAATGGCAGAGAAGCGTGACTATTATGAAGTTCTCGGAGTGGACAAAACCGCTGATGAGAAAGAGATTAAAAAGGCTTATCGTAAATTAGCTAGAAAATACCATCCTGACGTTGTGGAAGATGATAAGAAAGAGGAAGCTACTGAAAAATTCAAGGAAATCAGTGAAGCTTATGCTGTTTTATCTGATGAAGAGAAAAGACAAAGATATGACCAATTCGGTCATGCAGGTATGGAAGGCTTCTCTAACGAGGATATCTTTAGAAATGTAAACTTTGAAGACATCTTCCAAGGATTTGGAGGAGGCGGAATAGAAGACATCTTCGACTTATTCGGATTTGGTACTGGAAGATCAAGGTCTCGCAGTACAGGTCCAAGAAGAGGAAGCGACATCTACACTGAAGTCGAAATCACCTTAGAGGAAGCAGCTAATGGTGCTGATAAGGAAGTCACTGTAAGACACGATGTATTCTGCCCAGTCTGTGAAGGTTCAAAAGCGGAACCTGGAAGTGAAGTTGAAACCTGTCCTGTCTGTGGAGGTACCGGTCAAAGAAAACAAATCAGACAAAGCCTATTTGGACAAGTGATGAATGTAGTGCAATGTGGCGAATGTAATGGTACCGGTAAAATCATCAAGGAGCCATGTCACAACTGTAAAGGTAGAGGAACCATTAAGGAAAGCAAAACCCTTAACATCAAAATCCCAGCAGGTGTTGAAAATGGAAACCGCTTAAGAGTCTCCGGTGAAGGTAATGTTGGAGATGTTGGCGGTGGAAATGGAGATCTTTACGTTGAGATTTACATTAAAAGACACGAATACTTTGAAAGGGATGGTGCAAACCTCTACTATGAAAAGCAAATCAGTTTCGTCCAAGCAAGTTTAGGTGACACTGTAGACATTCCAACAATCAATGGGGAAGTCGAGCTTAAGATTCCACCTGGAACCCAAAGCGGAACCACATTCAGATTAAGGGATCAAGGTATGCCTTACATGAGACGTGCAGGAAAAGGTAACCTTTATGTAAACATTACAGTGGTTGTTCCACAAAAGCTCTCCAAAGAACAGAAAAAACTCTTGATTCAATTTGGAGAAATCAGTGGCGACGAAATTAAAGTCTATAAAAAGGGAATCTTTGACAAGGTAAAAGATGCTATAAACAATCCTTAAATAATTCCTTTTTTTCTTATTTTCTTTTTTTAAAATTTTTTCTAATTTCTATTATTTTTCTTATTTTTCTTATTTTGAACTTAGATATTTTTTTAAAATTTAACTAAAATTAAAAATTTATATTAACCTATGTAGATACTATTAATTTAAAATATATTTTTTAAAAAATAATTCAATTTAAATATATTTATGATTAATTAGATTATACTTAATTCGGTGAAGCCTTATTTTAAATGTATCTAAAATTAATTAAATTGAATAAAAAATCTATGCAAAAAATCAAATTTATAAAAACTTAATATTGGATGAAAAACAAATAAATTATAGTAAACTGCAAGATAAAAATTATTATAAATCTAGGCGAAAATATGTTGTACAATATAAAAATGCGTTCTTCAAAAGGTGGCCCTCATGAAAAGGGAGGAAAACATATATCCGGTGCTGAACGTATTTTAAGAGAGGATGAGATTGAGGATGAAATAATCAGAATGTATCAAAGGGCTCTAAATCATGAAAAAGGCAGTGTAGACTTTATCAATATAAAAATTCAAAAAGTGAATGAAGAAGACATTGTTTACATTCCTCAATTATCAATAAAGGAATTTGATGTGAAATCAAAAGAGGAAGGATTGGAATTAGCTAAAGAACTTCTTAAAGAAAGCGATGTGGAAGAAATAGCTATTGAAAATGGAATTGACTCTCTCTTAAAGCTTCAAGACAGCATGCATGGAGCAATACTCATAGATAAGGATAATGGAAATAGACTGGATGATAGAGGCTCAAGAGGCGTTAGAGCTACAGGAATGGGTTTTGCAGATAATTTTGAATATGATAAGATTGATAAGATCAATCCTGCAAATGATGTCAATGAAGAGGACATTCCTGGAATACACTTTAATGAGGCATTGGTTCTTGCTTCAAAGGTTACAAGCTGCAAGGGAATAATAGCTGAACTATGCTGGTCTGATGATCCAAACTATCTAACAGGATACATCTCTAATGAAACAACTTATAACAGAATATCTCTCATGAAAGATAAAGGAAATACAATAGGGGGAAGAATCTTCTTTGTGGATACAAACCTATTGGATGATGATTATACATTGGATGATTTAATAGATTACTTGGAAAAACAAGTCGTTTTAATTGAATAACCTAAAGAGCTGAAAAAATGAATCAAAAACTTGAAAAGGAACTTCAAAAAGAATTGGAAGAACTTGAAAACAATGATCTTACAAGAACAGTAGATGATTTAAGATTTATTAGCTCAACTAAAGCAATTGACAAGAATAATAAGGAATATCTTGTCTTTGGAACCAATAATTACTTAGGATTAACCCATCATCCACAAGTCATTAAGGCATCAATGGAAGCTAATGAATATGGAACCGGTTCAACTGGTTCAAGACTAACTACAGGGGCTTCTTTTGAGGCAAGAGAGCTTGAAAACAATATCTCAGAGTTTAAAAACGTTGAATCTACACTTATTTTTAATACAGGATATATGACTAATCTAGGAGTAATTTATGCTCTTACAAAAGAAAATGATGTCATATTCTCTGATCAATTGAATCATGCAAGCATTATAGATGGAACAAGAATCTCTAAAGCTAAAGTCAGAGTCTACAAACATAAGGATACAAAAGACCTTGAGAATCTTATTTTAGATGAGATTGAATCAAATAATGATGGAAATCTCTTTATTGTAAGCGATGGAGTATTCAGCATGGACGGAGACATTGCTCCGCTTCCAGAGCTTGTAGAAATAGCTAATAAATACAGCTGCACTCTTATAATCGATGAGGCACATGCAACTGGAGTAATCGGTAAAACTGGAAAAGGAACAGTTGAATACTATAAGGACAAGACTGGAATTGACTTAACTGAATCTGTTGATTTGCAAATAGGAACCTTAAGCAAGGCACTTGCATCAGAAGGAGGATTCGTTTGTGGAAAGCAAGTCTACATAGATTATCTTATAAACAAATCAAGACCTTTCATATTCTCAACAGCACTTTCTCCAGCTACAATAGCTAGTGCAAATGCTGCCTTAAACTTATTGAAAGAGAATAGTGAAGAATATTTATCCAATTTAAATGAAAATACAGGCCTTATGAGAAAACTCCTTAATGATTCAGGATTAAATGTGGTGGATGGAGAAACACCAATCATACCAATCATCATAGGCCCTGCTGATTTGGCAAACAGGTTCTCTAAGAAGCTAGAAAAAGAGGGAATTTTAGTATCATCCATCAGACCACCATCAGTTCCTAAAGATATGAGCAGATTAAGATTAACTGTTATAGCTACCCATACAAAAGAAGAAATAGAATACATCGCTCAAAAAATAATTGAACTTTGGAATGACCTAAATAATAGATAAAATAAGATCAAAATAAAAAAAGAAATAAAAATAATAGAAGGGTAATGGTCTGCCGAGAGTAACCCACATTCTGTTTTATACAGCATTCATCTTAGCGAACTACTCTGCTTCCCTTAGAGGTCATCAGCATATTTGTTCTTGCATCCTGTAGATTGGCCGTTTCACCGATTCCTTTAATGTCCATCAGTCAAGCATCATTGTCATCCATCAAAGGCCGTGTCGTTTCTGCTCCAGAGTCATACTTCTCAGCATAAGTCTTTCAACTTTACAGTCTATATGATGTGCGGAGTTTCCCTAGTTATAAAACCAGCAGCTGTCTTCGGCTTACCATTAAAATTAATTTATTTCTTCTAGTATAAATAATGAATTAAAAAATCAATAGCTATTAAAATAAAATATAATGAATAAAAAAAGTCAAAATATAAAATAAAAAATATTAAAAAAAATATTAAAAAAATAAAAAAAGAAGAAAGGTTAATTAGTCTTATTCTGAACCATAATCAACTTACCCGTAGATGGATCCTTATAAACCTTACCCATCTCAGTATAGCCTTGTCCAGTCTGATTGCTTGTATCTGGAGTTTCATTTAATATCTGTCCCTCTTGAACCTCAGTCACTTCCTGATTCATGGCTTCCATGACCTTTTCCTTCTGTTCCTGAGTCAATTGGTCATTGAATAAAACGCTTTGCATATTCCAAGCAAGCACTAAGAATACAAGCAAGCCTACAGCTATAACCAACATTGCATCTACAAGGTTAGCTGTTCCTGCCATAGGGTCTTCTTCCTCACTGTCAAAACGTCCTTTTCCTCGACGACGAGCCATAACAATCACCAAAATATATGAAATCCTTATTAAATTTTCAAATTTTAAACCATATGAATTCTAATCTATTGTAAAATTTTTTAAATATATTGTATACAATATAAAAGCTTGTTTTCTAAAAACAATTAAGAAAAATTATTGTTTTCAAAATTATATTGTATAATTTTCAATCACTTCAGTGACTATTTAAGTCTCTCATCTCTCTTGTCAATATTATCTAAAATCGCATCCATCAATGCATCCAAGTTAGCAAGGTATTCACCAAACCATCTACGTCTTAATTTAGATGCAAAGTATGCAATAGCACCAGCTCCAATACCAATAACTGTTGTATTGAATGCAATTGTAATCGCACTTGCAAGTGTGGTTACATCACCGGTACCTAATGCTGCAAGACCTGGACCCATAGGGATTAAAGTACCCATCAATCCAAGGGTTGGACCAATCTTAGTGACAATGTCAGTCTTGTTGAGGTTCTGTGCAATCTTATCCTCTTCATTATCTATCAATCTACGAGCTAGGGTTTCCCTTGACTTTTTACCAAGATGCTCTGACTCTGCCAGTACAGATAAGATCTTCTTTTGAGACTTTTGAATATCTGCATTATTAACCACATTTTTAATATCTTCAGCAGACTCCGCATCATAGATTGAGTAAATCATTTCTTTGATTAAACTAACAGGTACTTTCTTACGAGAAAGGTGTTCTGATAGAAGCTTTCCTAAAGTATATACAGCGAATACTAAAAATGCTATTAAAAGAATGATTACAGGTATCTGTAATGCCTGAGTAATAGCAGTCAATGAACTATCCAGTATAGGAAATCCAGTACCATTAGTATTTGAGAAAAATGCAAACAAGCCATTATTTGATCCCTGAAAGGCAGCTTCATCTGCAAAAATCAAAGCATTTCCAATATTTATCATTAAATCACCATAAAAATAAAATAATTAAAAAAATATTTAAATTTGAAATAAAAAATCATTTAGAAAGGCAGCTGCCTTCCTAAATTGATTTGAATCTATTTTATTACAACTTTACCTGTCTTTTTAACTGCATAGTAAGTCTTGTCACCAGCAAATTTAACTGTAACCTTATAGGTTTTCTTTCTAGAGAGTTTAACCTTTACAGTAGCTACACCTTTCTTATTGGTTTTTGCAGTGTATTTCTTGCCGTTGACAGTGAAAGTAACCTTTTTGGATTTGATGACCTTTCCTGTTTGATCCTTTAAGGTTGCAGTTAATTTCTTGACTTTTGCAGTCCTTTTATAGGTCTTTTTAGGAACAGTCAATTTGGTTTTTGTTTTGGTTACCTTAACTTTTATGGATTTGGTGCTAGCTGTGTAATAGCTGTCTCCTGCAAACTTAAGTGATACAGTAAAAGTTTTTACTGTTTTTAAAGTCAATTTGAAAGTAGCTACACCTTTTGAATTGGTTGTTGCAGTGTAGGTCTTTCCATTTACTGTTGCTGTGACTTTTCTATTTGCAATTACATTTCCACTTCCACCCTTTAAGGTCACTGCGATGGTTTTTGAAGTGGTAGTGACTGTATAAGTCTTGCTAGCTGAAGTCAAGCTTGTGCTGTCTTTGGTTAAAGTGAGTTTTCCTTTGCTGGTTGAAGCAATGTAGTTTCCTTCGCCATTGAAGTATGCAACAACGTCAAAAGCACCAACTTTGCTTATTGTAACCTTGATTTTAGCTACACCATTTGCATCAGTAACGCCAGTGTAATTCTTGCCATCAACTGTTATAACTATGCTTTGGTTAGGAATCAATGTACCATTAATGTCCTTAAGGGTAATTGAAACGTATTTATTTCCATTATTCCATTTATATGAAGCACTTGAAACAGTTAAAGCAGTATGATGAGGAGGGATTATCTCAAATGTATTTCCATCAATAACGTTCTCATCATTTTCCACAAGGGTGCGGTTTACGATTTCATGCACATTGACTGCAGAGATTACAAAACTGTTTGCAAATGTTGAATTGATCGCTTTATTTCCTAAATAGATTCCAACACCATGGTATGGTCCTTTGATGAAAACATTATTGTCAATGAAGGAATTGTTTTTAGAACCAATTGCAGTGCTGTTTGAACTTGCACCAACAATACCTATAGCATAAATGACTGGGTCATTTGAAACAAGTGTAATGTTATTGTTTGCAATAGTATTGTTGAATCCTCCATAATGAATGAATACTCCTGCAATAGTGTTGCAAGACTCATTTAACTTATAGAAAGGATCAAGGGTTGAGCTTACATTAACATTATTGTTTATGAAATTGATATTAGATGAATGTACAAATAAAGCACCATATGTTCTAAATAGGCCAGAAATCATATGGGTTCCTGGAATAACTCCATCCAATAATCCTGAGCCACCAGTGCCATCAGGACAGATTACTGTGCCGTCAGAGCAAATAACAGTTCCATTTTCATAAATGACAGTATTATCTGGAAGGGTAATTACGCCACTTTCATTATTGTAATCACCAGAAGCAATTGTTGTTCCATCAGGACAAATTATTGAACCATTAGTGCAAATTTTATACCTGTCTGCACAGATAATGGTTCCATCAGCGCAAATTGTTCTTCCATCAGGACAGATAGTAGATCCATCAGTGCATAAAACAGTTCCGTCTGGACAAAGGACAGTGCCATCAGGGCAACGGATTTCACCATTTGTGAGATTTTCGCATTCTTCTGGAGAATATATAGTTCCATTAATACAAATTACTTTTCCATCTGGACAAATTATTGAACCATCAGCACAGGTAGTGTATTGTCCAGGAGCATATTGTGTTCCATCTGCACAGATAATGGTTCCATCGGTACAGATTTGAGTACCATCAGCACAAATCATGGTTCCGTCTGCACAAATTTGAGTACCATCAGCACAAATAGTAGTTCCATCAGTGCAGATAGTTGTTCCATCCGGACAAATGATTGTGCCGTCAGTGCAAACCTCATAATCGCCAGGACTATATGTTGTTCCATCTGGGCAGATAATGGTTCCATCTGGACAGATTGTTACACCTTGAACCAAAATGTTTAAACAGCTTCTGTTGTTGCAAAGGTAAGTTTCACCAGGACCAATGGTTTTGATGGAATTTCCATCAATCAAAAGATTGGTGGAATTAAATGAGAATAAAGCTACTGTGAAGTAATCACCTTTTGCTTCTAAACTGTTATTGATTACTTTGCAATCATTGGAATCCAATACATAAACTGCAAATGCTGAATAAGGATCGTAAATGGAAATATTACAATCTTTAATAGTTACATTATTAGATTTGCTTATTTGAATACCCCATAAGCGATCAGATAGTTTTTTATTAGGGTTTGTAATGTTAATGTTTTCAAAAATTAAACCATCAACTTCTGAAATAAGGAATGTTGTATCTTCAAATACTGCATTTACACCTTGAATAATGACTTTTTTATTAATATTTAATTTTCCTTTACTTGAAAAGTTACCTACAAATATTATAGTGTCATCTTCATTAACTCTTTTATTGAATGAACCTGTAAGTGAAAAATAATTATAAAAATTCTTTTCATTAATTATATGGGTATTATTTTCATCAACTATATGACTTCCAGACTCACCAATGATAATATTGTTACCTCTCAATATATTTGTACACACATCATCCATATAAATAGCTTCTTCCGCATTACTGTAAAGAGTGTTGTTTTGGATGATAAAGTCATGAGGGAAATCATTTCTTGAAGTTCTTGCCAAATGAATTGAATGTTGATCACTGGAATCTATGACATTTAACTCCATTTCAACATTAGCAATGTTTCCTTCAGCTAATAACCCATATCCTGTGACATTTAAATTATTACCATTGAGAGTAATATTGCCCCCAGTTAATACGATACCCATACCAGAACAATTTTGAATAACATTACCACTTACAAGAGAATTCTTATTGACATTTATAGCAGCCCCTTTTATATCTGGACTGAAAAGACAGTTACTAATAATGTTTTCTTTGACTATGGAATTTGAACCTGAAATTATTGCAGCTTCCCCACCTTGCTCTACTGTAGTCTGACTATAATAAGCTCCATGTATTCCTGATATGTTATTTCCGATTATTTGATTATTGGAACCAGTAGTGGAAATTCCTCTATATACATTATAAATTGTATTGTTAATAATAAAATTATAACTACTCATCACTTGAATAGCATAAACAAATGATGAAGGTAGAGGTCTAATGGAAGAAACTGTATTATTTACAATGTAATTAGAATAACTTGCTGCATCTCCTCCAGCACCCATTCCAGTATTTGCAGTATATCCACTGAAATAAATACCATTTGAATCATTGGTTATTACTGTATTTTGTGTGATATTACAAGACCCTGCATTATTTAAGACCATAGCGGATGGATGTCCCCAACCCTGTACATAACCAGTGGTTTGGAGAGTGTTTCTATAAATATGCAATCTATTTACTCTTGAAAAGGCCATAGGATGAGAGCCCCTACCGGAAGCAAATAGGTCATTATTATAAATTTCCATATCACTTACATCAGATGCTGCAATAAGTGGTCTGTCAGCAACAGAATTGTTCATTTTTAAATTGGAAATGCTTGAACCACTTGAACCATTTATAAAGCTAAATCCACAATTGGTAAACTGTGCTGTGCCTTTTGTACTGGTTATAATCAAAGGAATATTGATTATAAACATTTTATCTGTGAACTTTCCTGAAAAGTCTAAAGTGTCTCCAGCTTTTAGTTTTCCAGCGATGATATTTCCATTTGAATTAAAGTAAGTGGAATATTTGCTTTCTGTAAATTGTATAGTAGATGCAAGAATTTCATTATCAGCGCTAGCACCTAGACGGTTTTCCACACCTACCCCACTTTCAACACCATCAATACTTCCTACATTATCGCTAATGCTTTCATTATCATTAGCAATGATGCCCCCAGTATTTACTTCATCATCAATACTGGAATCATCAATTTCATTAATTGCCGTTTCAGCAGTTAAATCAATATTAGCATCACTATCCCCTATTATTGAATCTGAATCTACCTCACTTGCACTTACAGATCCAATAGCTAATATCAATAGAATCAATAATCCCAACATTGGAATAAATTTATTAGAATTCATATGTTTAAACACCTCGATTTATAAAATAAATCATTTAACATATTAGATTAAAATAATAAATTACTAAATTATATTTCATTTAAATAAGTTTTTTTTAAATAATAAATCAAACTTGATAAAAAAATAAAATATAATTTAATAAATATAAAACTAATTTTATACATTTATATTTATTAAATTATAATAATATAAATTTAACTAATCGAATATGAATAATAAAAAAAATAAAATAAAAATAGAAACTTTAATAATTTAAAATATTAATTTTTGCCAGGTATTTCCTAATAAAGAAAAAATAAGAATAAATAAATAGGATTTATTTATCCTGCTAATGAAATTTTATTCCTCATCATCTTCGTCTCTTACGCCCAAGAATGCGAAACAGAAAACCAATACAAGAATCAATGCTGCAATAGGAACATAAATACCTGATAATGTTTTAGCGGAAATCTCTGATATTTCACTAGCTAAAAGGTCAGACAAATCGCCAGATTCACTGCCTCCCGCATCACCAGTTCCATCACCAATAGAAGATAATGAATTAGCGAGCAAACCTAAATCAATTTGACCTAAAGCACTTGAACCAGAGGAATCTGAATTTCCAGAATATGATGAAGTCCCATTTGTATGGATAAGGTTATTTCCGCCATTGCCTTGAGAATTGTCTGAATTGGAAGGTCGAGACCCACCATTGGAACCTTCTCCATTAGGATTATATTTGGATCCGGTGTTGCCGTGAATTTTAGCCTTGCCAGATTTATCATTAATTGCATCGGTTCCTCCAGCATCTTTAGAAGACAATATATTGTCATTGATTACCGTTTCAGTGACTGTTTCATCAACATCAATTGCAAAGGGAGCGTCTTCATGCAGAATGTCATTATGTGATATGCGAGTATCATTGGTATACATTTGCAATGAAATTCCAGTATTGAATAAGTCTACAGAATCCGGATGCTCAGGACCTTGTGCTGGGTCTTGAGATTCATTTCCACGGGCTCTAATAAGGTTATAGGTAATGTTATTATGATTGGATGCATAAAGGGCAATGGTACTGAAACTGCCATCTGAATAAATCTTATTGTAACTTATGTCATTATTGCTTGTCGCATACCCCTCTATAGCATAAATACCTGCCTTACTGGTACTGTTTAGAGTATTGTTCAAGATTTTAGCACCATCGGATATCTCTAAGGTTATACCATAAGTATAATTATTAGAATCAAGCTGGAAGTAGTTCTCTTCAACAAGAGTATCCTGAGAGTTGTGTCTTAAAATCATACCCATAGCAAAGTAATCAGCTTCAATTGTAATATTGTTCCTGCTAAAAATGTTTTCACATGCATAAGTCACGGATTTACTTGTATCATCCCCAGATGAACCCATTCCATAAAGGAATGGATCATGTCCATGAATGTATACATTGTTTTCACTGATATTGTTTCTATTGGAATCATAGTAAATGTAAAGACCAATTAGAATATTTACAGAAGGGTTATAAGGTACTTGGAAACCTTCTACAGTGGAAGTGACCTCAATGTCATTGTGAATGAATTGATTGTCGCTTGAGAAGTCCAATATCACACCATATGTTTTGGAAAGCTCTGAAATACTGCGAACTCCATCTATACATATGGTTTCATAATAAGGATACAATTCACTTGTTCCAATAGCTAAAATGGTATTGTTTTCAAAGAGGGTATTGTATGTCTCATAAGTCAAGAGAGCAAATACCAAATTGTCCCCTTGACATCTTATGCTGTTGTTTGCAACTGTATTGTTATAGGAGTCGCAAAGGTAAATTCCATAAGATGTATTCTTATCCCATATTGTGATATTGTTTCCTGTAATCACTTCATTATCAGCTTCATAAACATAAATTCCCCATAGATTGCAATTGCTGTCATCAGTACCATTGTTTACGATATTGAAGTCTTGAACCTTACAGTTTGAGGTATTGACAAAGATAGTGGTATCCCTTAAAAATGCATTGTCACCAATAAGGCTGACAATCTTGTTCAAGACAATCTTGCCTTTAGGTGAAAAGCTGCCGCTGAATACCAATACATCTCCATCCTTAACAATGTCTCTCAACTTGCCGTTTGAATCGAAATAGGTATTGTAGTTCTCTTCAGTTACCTGATAAACGGTACCATCTCCCCATTCAGGTGAATAGTCAATTGCAATAGGATAGATGATAAGCCTATCTCCAATGTGATTGTTTTCACATAACCAACTTTCAGTAGATGACTGTGCAATGTTTATTGCATAGTCATTTGAAGTGTAGATAGTGTTATTGTAAATGGAAATGTTATATGGTCTGCTGGATCTTGATTGGTAAATGGATAAGATACCAATTCCTAATCCGGAACCTTGGTTTGCACCAATATTGGATAACGAGTTAACAATGTTGTCATAGACTTCAGTATCTTGAGGAGTTCCCTTAATGCTTATTCCAGCACCTGATAAGAAGTCTATTGTATTGTTGTGAACCCTTGAATTGTGACCGCCTTCAACATCCCCTATTCTAATACCGTCTCCACTGCTGTTTATTTGGATATAGTTTCCGTAAACGTCACTGTTGGAACCTACAAGAATACCTGCACCAATCACATCTGCATTGTAAATGGAGTTATTTGCAATCAAGGTGTCATTACCACCGTAAATACCATAGTCTCCACCGATACCGTTATTCTCATCAAGACCGTTTATGTCATAAATCTTGTTTCCTATGATATAGTTATGAGCATAGCTTGAATGGATTCCACGGTACATGCGTATAATGGTATTGTTCTCTATGTGGTTATAGTTTCCAGTTATATAAACACCGTAGGACCAGAATGAAGGAGTTTCAGAAGTCGCTCTAATGGTATTGTTTGCTATGATGTTGTTGCTTGATGTTGAAGTACCATAACAAAGGTATACCCCATAGGAATTTTCAACTGTGATGTCATTGTTAACAATTGAATTCCCATGTGCATCCCTTAAGCTAATACCGGAATGCTGCCAACTGCTGTTGTCTCCAGAATTCTCTTCATCATGATTGACTTCTGATGAGTCTATTGCTGTGTTTACCGGAACAACTGTCTTGATGATGTTATTTTCTACAATACAGTTATAGGTGAAGCCATCAAGGGAAATAGGATAGCCGTTATGTCCTGTAGTGAAAATATCATTATTCAAGATCTTGATATTTTTAGATCCAATTACCCAAACTGCAGATATGTCTGGAAGGTCTGATTCAATTTTCAAGTTTGAAACGATTGCATCATATGCAAAATTCTCATTTGATACATTATAGTAGTATATTGGAGAATTCTTCAATATTGCATTGTTTTCTGTACTTGTAATTGTCAAAGGAATATTTATTATAAATTTCTTATTAGAAAAATTACCGGACAAATTAATAGTATCATTAGCTTTCACCAATGAATTGATTAAATTACCATCAGAATCAAAATAACTTGAATAATTGTCTTCGGTTATAGTGTGTATTGACTTTTCACCATCTCCAATCTTGGATTCTGATTGTGAATTCTCATTTGATATTTCTTCAATGGAATCATCCATATTGGATATGCTGCTTTCATCGATTGAATCGGATATGGAATTGGATTCAGAAGCATCTGAAGCCCCATCATTATCAAGATCTATAGCATTGGAAACTGGACTGGATTCCAAGCTATCTGATAAATTATAATCCAAATCATCGATATTTGATGCGCAAGCAGTGTTTAATCCGATTAAAAGAAAAACCATAACGAACAGTAAACTAAAACCGATTATTCTTTTACTTCTCATCAAACACCTCCAGTAATTTTCTTTTTTTCAACAACTATTTTCATATGACTAAAACCTAGATAAAAGTTTTTAAACTAAGTTAAAGTCAATCTTTCATAAATATTTTTCAATTAAAGTTTCTTTATAAAATATAAAATATATTTGAAAATATATTTAATACATTATTAATTTATTATTGTTAATATTTATAAATATATCCCATTTAGTAATGAAAATATAAAAACAAAAAAAGCAGTTCAAAAGTGGAAATGAAAGATTGGAAAGCAAAACAATCGTTTCTATCAAAATTAAAAAAATAGGGTTATATAACAATGTTATATTACTGTTCCATAAAAAATAGCAGGGCCTAGATTTGAACTAGGGCTCTCGGGGTTATGAGCCCCGCGGGATCACCAGACTACCCCACCCTGCTAAACGAATACACAAGGATAAGTTCCTTTAACATTATAATATTAGACACCATCATATATAAATATTTGCATAAGAAAGGGAAAGAGCTCCCCTCTCCTAAATAGCAATAAATATATGATAATTAGTCTTTAAAATAAAAAAAATTAAAAAAAGAATAAAATTTATTCTTTTTCAGCTTCAACTGCAACTTCTTCTGCTTCCTCTAAATCTTTTTCTGCATCTTCTAAAGCTTTGAGACGTTTATCAAGATCTTCGATTTTAGCATCGGTTGCATTGGTGAACTCACTGAACCTTTTCTCTAAAGCTTCAATGCTGTCACAAGCAGTGGTATACCTTTCTTCTAAGGAGGATAAATCATCAGTGGTTACTAAAGACCAGCTTTCAATCAATTCCTCACTTCTTTCATCCAAGAATGAATCCAATCTTTTTGAAAATGCATCTGTAGTGTTAGCATAGGATTTATCAATGTCCTTAAAGGTATATTTAATCTTATCACCCATGGATTTCTTCTCTTGAATATCTTCATCAACAAGATTGCTAACGTTATTGTCCTTAGGTGAAAATTTAAGAATTTCCTTAATGTCAATATTTCCATCGTTTGCTGTTTTAATGTAATAGTACACTAAAAACACTATAGCAGCGACTAAAATAATGACAGCTAATAATTCAATAATATCCATAATAAAACCTCATTATAAGAATTATTCATCTCTAAAAAACCTAAACAAATTAAATCAGTAAGATGATAGAAACTGAAAATCTATTTTTTGTTAAGTTTTTTCTCTTTTTCTTCAATTTCCTTAAGCATTTTTTCAAGCTTTTTAAGTTCGGTTTGAGCTTCAAGACGAGCTAAACGTTCATTGATTTCACTATGCAAGTATCCTACATTGCTCATGACTTCAGCAGTGGAATCTCTGATTTGAGTGAGCTGTTCTTGTTGTTCAGCAGGCAATTGAATTGGATTTTCCATAATGCGTTTGTTCTCTAAATCCTTTTCAACCATAGCTATTTTCTTAAGCTCAATTTCTTTTTCCATTAATTTTAAAGTATTATTGGATTGACTTACCTTTTTCCATTGGCTTACAACAATGATAACAACAACAGCCAATATAATTACTAAAATAAGCATAAATATTTGATCCGGAATAAGTTCAGCAGCCATATTTTTTCCTCCATAACATCATATAAATCATATTTTAAAAAATCATTAAAACCGATTAACATTAAAAATTATTCAAATATAAATTAAAGATATTTAAATAAGAATAAGTATATTATATAATTAAGAGTATATAAAAATTTTTATAAAAATGTTTAAAAATTTATGAATATACTGACATCTTATGATTAACTAATACTAAAGAAATTAAAAAATAAATTAAAAAATATACTTAAAACCAAAGTGATAATATGGTTGATGAAATCAAATCTTATGAAGAAGCTGGAAAAATCGTGTCAAAAGTAAGATCAGACGCTTCAAAAATGATTCAAAACGGTCTGCCGATTCTCGATCTTGTGGAATTTGTGGAAAGTGAAATACTAAAGTCAGGTGCAGGGATTGCATTTCCTTGCAACGTTTCAATAAACGAGATCACTGCACATTACACATCTCCTGCAGGAGACACCAACAAAATGGTTACAGGGGACTTGGTAAAGCTTGACCTTGGAGCTGAAGTTAATGGTTACATTGCAGATTCCGCTGTTACAATAATGGTTCCTGGAGACAATCTCGAAGAGCTATTTGATGAAGAGACATTAGAGCTCAACCAAAGAATCATTGACGCATCTGCAGCAGGACTTGAAGCTGCAATCAGCACTGTAAGAGCAGGAGTGAAGGTTTGTGATGTTGGAAGAGCAGTTGAAGAGGCAATTGCGGAGTACAATCTCAATCCAGTGAGAAACCTTTCAGGTCATAGCCTTGAACACTGGAACTTGCATGCAGGTATTTCAGTGCCTAATTATGACAACAATGATCCGACAATTCTTGAAGAGGGACAAGCTGTAGCAATCGAACCTTTTGCAACAAATGGTGAAGGTATCGTAAATGACTGCCCTTATGCATATATCTTTTCATTTTTACAGTCAAAACCATTTAGGATGAAAAATACTCAAAGGATGCTTCAACATATTGAAAAGAATTATCATTACTTGCCATTTAGTGGACGCTGGCTTACAGAAAACTTCAATGAACATAGAGTGAACTCAGGCCTTAAGCAATTAGGGGATGCTATGGCAATTTATCCATATGCTGCACTTAAGGAAAGAACAGGTGCATGGGTATCACAAAAAGAGCATACCTTGATTGTTGAAAGTGATGGTTGTAATATTACCACACTTTAAATTTCTTTTTTTTCAATTTTATCATATATTAAATTAATTTTTTTACTTTACTCTTTTTTTAAAATTAATTACACGTAATCATAAAAATCTTTTTTAAAAATTAATTTAAATTTTAAAAATAATAGATACCTATAAAAATTAAAAAAAATCTTTTTTAAAAATTAATTTAAATTTTAAAAATAATATATACCTATAAAAATTAAAAAAAATCTTTTTTAAAAATAGTCAAAAATAGAATCGAGATATGATTTAAAAAAAAAATAAAAAAAGATCTAGGATTTGAGCATAAGCTCAAACACTAGATAAAATAAACAAACTTATTTTATTTTAATTTTACCAGTCTTTTTAACTGCTTTGTATTGAGTGTCACCTGCAAATTTAACTGTGTACTTAAAGGTTCCTTTTTTAGTTAATTTAACTTTAAAGGTTGCTTTACCTTTTGAGTTGGTTTTTACAGTGTATTTTTTCTTATTAACAGTTAAGGTAATTTTCTTCTTAGCAACAGCTTTACCTTTAGAGTTCTTAAGAGTAATTACAACTTTTTTGGTTTTTGCAGTACGTTTGAAAGTCTTAGTAGGAGCAGTTATTTTGGTTTTCTCCTTGTTAAGTTTTACTTTAGCTGAAACAGTTGATGCAGCGTAAACACTGTCACCTGCAAACTTAATGGTTACAGTATAGGTTTTTGCAGCAGTTAAAGCTAATTTAACAGTTGCAACACCTTTAGCATTAGTGGTTGCAGTGTAAGTTTTACCGTTTACAGTGAAAGTAACTTTCTTGTTAGCAAGGATATTGCCGTTTGCATCTTTCAAGGTTGCAGTGAAAGATTTGGTTTTTGCAGTAGCAAGGTAAGTTTTTGCGGATGCAGTGGTTTTAGTTGCAATCTTATTAATGGTAATTTTTGCACTAGCATCTGATCCTCTGTAGTCATCATCACCTAAGTAGAAAACTTCTACATTGTAGGTTCCACCTTTATTGAGAGCAAATGGTAATAAAGCAACACCTTTAGCATCAGTGGTTAATTCATACATTTGATTGTTGAATACTACTTTTACAACTTGATTTGCTAATGGCATTCCACCAGCAGTTCTTAAAGTAATTTCAAAGCTACCGTTTCCACTAGGAGCTGCGGTGACAGTGATATTATTTGCTTCAATAGCAGTGTCTGATCTAAGTGGAGTTTTTTCAGAGACATCATTTCCTGAGGTTTTTACATCAGTATTTCCTTCTCCAACTAAAATACCTGCATTTGCAGTTCCTAAACTATCTGAAACAGTTATTGTAGTGTAATTTCCACCATCAATGGAGATAGTGTTATCTTCAATAATTGCTCCAGTTTGATTATTAATACCAACACCTACTGCACCAACACCTACAACATCAATCTCGTTTGCACGAATTATTAAATCACTACCTGAAGTAGTTGCAGTAATACCATAAGCCATATTATCTGAACCAACAGTAATGTGGTTATTTGCAATTGCTGCATTAAATAAATAGTTAGTACCAATACCATAAGCAGGGCCATCACAAGTAGCAGTAATATCGTTTCCATCAATTATTACATCATTACAATTGGATACGAAAATACCTTCAGTCATTTTTCCGCCAGTACCGGTAACGAAAAATTCGTTTTCAAAGATCATGATATTGTTGTGTTTATTTTCAAGGCTATAATCCTGCCAAATGTCTATACCATAAACATATTTACTACCTGTGATATTGATATGGTTGTTGTTTATAGAAATGTTATTACATCCGTTAGTTCCAGAATTAATAGCAATACCATATACAGTTTGAGTAGTGCTAGGAACAATAATTTTATTATTAGTTATTTCTACATTATTGACTTCTTCAAGAGTAATAGCACCATATTTAAGTTCAGGATATTCAATGGTTAAACCATCAATTACAGAACCATCAGCACCTGCAACAAGTTTGATTTTACTGTTTACTAATTTTTTACCAGGGATTCCCTTAATGGTTAATCCAGTGTCAATAACGAAATTTTTATTGGATAAATCACCTAATAAAAGAGCATCTCCTGCACTTATAGGAGCATCATCTTTAATGGTTCCATCATCATTGAAGTAAGTGGAATAAGTATCATCATCAATTATGTAACTTGATTGTTCAGTATTATCTTCAATAACTGGCTTTAATTGTTCATCTTCTACATTAGTGTAATTAATTTTATCAACAGTAGTGTAGATTTCATTGTCTTTTACAATGTTATTTGAATTAGGATCAACATTGTTTATAAAAATTGCAGCACTATGATTACCTAAATAATTACTACAATAAGCATTATTTTCAACATCAGGGTTAGCGAAGACAGTTACAGTGTTACCACTAATTTCAACATCAGGAGTGTAGGTTGCAATACCATGAGCTCCTTTTGCAGAATTAACTGTTACATCATTATCTGCAATAACAAAGTTTCTTGAACCTTCGAATGCTTTTGCACTTATTACACTAATACCATTAGCCATATCATTAGAATCTAAATATACTGTATTTTTTCTAATGGTTACATTATATGGAGCAGTGACTCCATCTCCTAACCAATTACTTGAATCAGCAAGAGCAATACCATAATTTGCAGCATCGTTCTCAGTTTTAACATAAATATTATTATTTTCTACTATTGAATTAGTTAGGGTATCTAAATAGATAGCTTCACCCATACCGGTAGCAGAAGTTGTATGCATATTAACAGTATTGTCAGATATGACTAAATTTTTAGCATTAGCACTGCCTGGAACATAACCTGGACCATATATGGATACATCAATACCATAATTATATGTAGCTGCAGTTTCCATATTTATTACATTATTAGTTACTGCTATGTCTTCAGAATGTCCATATATTACAATAGCCATTGGAGAACCTGAATAAGTACTATCATAAGTTAAATTCAAGTTATTGTTATCAACAGTTATGTCTTTAGATTCATCATTTACAACAATTCCATCTTTATTGATGTTTACAATTACTAAATCTTTAACGATTACTCCACTTGCACTACCTGCACCATCACCAATGATTATTGTGGAATTAGTTAAAGAATCACCTTCAACACCGGTGACATTAATATTAGAACCTGTTAGGATTTTAATAACCTTATTAGTTAAATTACCTAACTTTAAAGCATAATTTCCTTCAGGGTTTAATAAATCAGTAGAAGTACCGTCATCATTAAAGAACAAGAAATAATGGTCATCATCAATAGTGTATTCAACAGCACCAGTGTAGGTTACAGTGTTGTCTTCAATTACTATAGGTTCAGGACTATAATATCCATTTCCTTTAGTTTTGTCTATGAAAATAGCTGGAACATTAGTGGTAATTATATTGTCTGTAACAGTAGTGTTGTAGTAATAACCTAAGACTTCATTAAAATTGAGTATTGTAATTGCATTGCTGTCATCACCAAATACTGGATCAGGATTAGCTGTTACTTGTGCATCAGCATGTGCATTAATAGTTACCTTGTTATCAGTTATTTTTACATCAGAACTTTGAGCACCTATACCGATAGCACCAGTTTGAGAATTGATTGTTAAATCATTATTGGAAATGACAATATCTTTTATAATTTCTTCGAACCAAATATCTGTATTTGACCAACTAATAACAGTTATACCATACGCCATATCACCAGATTCTATGTTAATGTTGTTATCTATTATGGTGATGTTATAAGGAGAATCGCCCCCTACATATTCATCATCAAAGTAATGACTCATTATATCATATCCACAAGAATCGGCAACAGCTATAGCATAATTCACTACCCCTGGGCCAGAATAGGTATTAATAGTGTTGTTTTTGAAAACTGAATTAGCTACTGTATCAATATAAAATGCTTCTACCATACCAAAACTTGCAGTAGAAGTAATGTTAATATCATTATTAGCTACAAATAAGTGTTCAGCATTTCCCATTCCTTTACTATAATCCGGAAGCCATTTATTAAAATCAATACCATAATTATAACCAGCAGCAGTGACCATTTTTATGTTGTTATTGGTAATTTCTACATCATCAACATAACCATATGCTACAATAGCCATAGGAGAGGAATAATCCATTAGTCCATAAGTATCATCATAAGTCAAATCAAACTTATTGTTATTAATGGTAATATCACTTGATAATTGATTTACAGCAATACCATCTTTATTGAAGTTAGTGAAAGTTAAACCGGAAATAGTAATAGAACCAGCCTTACCAGTACCATCACCAATGGTAATAGTACCATTATTAATGAAACCTGCACCTTCCTTACCGATAATATTGATTTGAGAACCGGAAGTAATCTTAATATCCTTATTATTCAAAGTGCCAACATTCAAAGTATAATCACCATCAGCACTTAAAGCAGCAGTAGCAGTACCATCCTCATTGAAATAAGTAGAATAACTATCATCATCAAGATCATAGCTTTGTGGTTCGTCACCTAGAACAGCACCGCCTGCATCTTCAACAGTCTCATCTGCAGTATTTGCAGTACTTAAATCATCGGCAGAGTCTGTAACGTCGACAGATTCCTGAATGTCACCATCTGCGACAGCGACAATTCCAGCATCGTCTACAGACTCTGCACTTACAGCCCCAATAGCTAATATTGAAACCAATAAAATAGCTAAAACGACTGTGAATTTACTAAGCTTCATAATATAAAACCTCTTCATAAATTCGTAATACATATAATAATTTTCTAAAAATTCTTTTACAAAATAATCAAAATACGTGATAAATTTTGATTATTAATATATATCTATATAATTATTAAAAAGGTTTTCTATTATAATTTATAAAATATAAAATATATTTGAAATAAAAATAAAAAAAAATTAAAAATAGATATTAGTTTAAAAATTATAAAGATAAAATAATAAGAAAATAAAGAAATTAAAAAGAAGAACAAAGAAAATTTAAAAAAGAAATAATCTAATAAAACTATTTTATTTTAAGTTTAGCCTTTTTAGTGGTCTTTAAATAAGTGCCATCTCCAGCAAACTTAACTGTGAATTTATAAGTTTTCTTCTTGGATACCTTAACTTTCACAGTTGCGACACCTTTCTTATTTGTTTTTGCTGTGTATTTCTTGCCATTTACAATAAAAGTCAATTTCTTTTTGGCAATAGCCTTTCCACTTTTTGTCTTTAAAGTAGCAGTTAATTTTTTAATCTTTTTAGACTTCTTATAAGATTTGTTTTTCACAATCAATTTTGTAGGGACCTTCTTGACATAAAGCTTTAAGGTTTTGCTCAAAGGACTGTAAACATTATCTCCTCCAAACTTAACTGTCACTGTATAAGTTTTAGCCACTTTAACATTTACTTTAACCTTAGCAACTCCCTTTGAATTTGTGTAAGCAGTATAAGTTTTGCCGCTTATGATGAAACTGATCTTTCTATTTTTAATCAATTTTCCATTGATATCCTTAAATGTTGCTGTCAAATACTTATTGACATTGACATAGTAAGACTTGTTTGGAGTGCTTAAACTTGCCTTTTGCTTGTTGACAGTTACTTTTCCTGGTGCAAATGATGCACTATAATCATTATCACCTAAGAAACTGACTAAAAGATTGAAAATTCCATAACTATTTATATTGACTGGAAGTTTAACCTTTCCATTTGAATCTGTGGTTAAGTTATAAATCGCATTATTGTAAGAAATGTAAATGAATTTATTGAACAATCTATTTGCATTTTCATCCATTAATTCCACTTCAAAATACCCAAACCTGTTTCCATAAATATCCTTATCCAAAGCATTACAAACCAAATGGGCAGGTAATATAAAAGTTTTCACTCCATTATTGAAATTAACCTCATTGGATTGGGAATCATTGAATGTATAATACTTGACTTGATTCATATCATCAATCAGATTATTGTTTTCAAGATAAATATTATTTAAAGACTCAAGCAATGGCCTTTCTGAAATTACCTTTGCAAGATAAAGGGAATCTTCTCCAACAGCATCATTGTTCTTCAGGAAAGTGTTGTTTATGATATTGACAATTGGAATATTAAGATCCGTAGGATTTGTGGAATTTTTCATTAATGATAGGATGAATAAATCATTATTGTCCAATATTACAGTCATGTTAATCAAATCCACTGTATTTTTGCCGGATATGACAAATAAAGGATTATCGCTTGAGACTAATTGGTTAGAGCTTGAATCAATATTATCAAGCAATACTCCGCCAACTATGCTAATTGACTTATTTACAATCATAGAATCTTTGATTGAATAAAGACCATTACCTAAATAAATGATGTCTCCCTCTTTTGCAGCATCAATTGCATTTTGGATATCCTTTGTAGGATTGTTGGAATGGCTAATGCTTACTAAAGCATTGTTTTCATATATTGTATTGTCTGCAATATTGAAATTTGACACTTTATTAAAATAAAGTCCAAATGCAGTGTCTCCACTTACAGCAATATCATTGGAATTGATTTTTGGATTTTTGCTATTTACTAGATTGATTCCATAAATTAGCCCATCTTCACGATTATTTGTTATGGAAATATTATTATTCAAAACAGTTAAAGCATCTGTAATGTCTTCATAATTGTTTAATCCTTCATTAAGGGCAGAAATAACTGAAATGGAATTTAAATCAGCATTTAGATTAAAAACATTATTCAATAATCTTATATTTCCAGCGCTTTCATCTGCACCTATAATCTTAATAGAGGATAAACTTGCATCCCCTGAAATATCGGAAACATCAAAACGATTATTTTCTATGATTAAATTGCTTACTCCATCTTTGATTATAATAAATGAAAAGTCTTTTTTAAGACAATTATTCTCCAATTTAAACCTTAAATCAGATATATTGGTGTTTGTTGCCATATCTTCAAGAATTATAGTGGAATTAGTTATTACAGAATCCTTATATGATGAAATGATTAATGGAATATCAATCCTAATGGTTTTATTTGTTAAATTTCCAATCTTTAAAGTGTCTCCAATAGCTATGTCAAAATCATCATGGAAAGTTCCTGCGGAATTGAAAATTGAATTGTAATTTTCATCACTTACTATATAAACAGTGATTTTTAAGATTGAATCATTTAGTGACTCTATATCCATATCTGCTAATGTTCTAATGATATTTTCACCATATAAAATATAACTTCCATTATCATTTAAAATGGCAGGATTATATTCATTGATAATAATGAAATTATCCACCATATTAATCTTTGAATTATTCAATACTAATGCATAATTTAGAGAATCGACAGTAATTCTGTTATTTATAAAACTAATGTTTTCAACATTATCAAAAATGAATCCATTGATATCTTTTTCAATGATTACGGAAATATTTTCAATTTTAAGGTTTGAAGAACCTATAACGAAAGGAATATCCATTATTTGAGCATCTTCGCCTAAAATGGATATGTTTTGACCTATTGTAATTGAATCAACTGCCAAATTATCAAAAGTTCCTTTAAATAAAATATAATCGATGCCTTTAAGATTTTTCAAGACACCTTGATTGTCAAAAGGAACGAAGAATGTGTCATTAGTTATTACTATTGAATTGTTAAATGCAGTTATATTTGACTTAGATTCAATTTCTGCAAAGTTAATTGCTGCATTTTTAAAATCAAAAATTTGATTATTCACTAAATAGATATGGTCTGGAATTTTAGTTTTTGACAGCATTTTAATTAAAATAGCAGTCCCGTCTGGAGTGTGAATTGCATTATTAGAAACTGTTACATTAGTCATATTCCCTCTAATGTACATTCCATTTCCTGAAGCCATATTGATGAAATTATCATGAACTAAAGTATTTGAAGCTGAAACTGAAAATTCAAAAGCATGCTCTCCAGTTATATTCTTAATTACATTACCAATTGCAGTACAATTTACAGTTACATAAATTGCAGATCCAGTTATCTTGCTGTCATGAATGGTATTATTAATAATTATATTATCATAAGAAGCATGAATTCCATACTCTCCCCCATCAGTACCATTGTTTCCTTCATAATAACTTCCTGCAAGATTATAAATGTTATTGCCAATGATTTCATTAAAGCTTCCTTCTGAATCCACTCCTCTATACATTAAATAAATAGTATTGTTTATTGCCTTATTGTAATCTCCCATAATATGGACACCATAAGCCCATGCTGAAGGGTTAGGAAGGCCAGTCTCTTCGCTGATTGCAGAAGATCTGATTGTATTGTTATATATGTTATTGTAATTGGATTTTTCCCAACCATAAGTTGTTAGATATATTCCATTTGAATCCTTTATAGTAACATCATTGTTATAAATGTTGTTGTAGTGAGACTCTCCAAGCAAGATTCCTGCACGTTTCCATGACATATTCATATATCCAGTGAATGTTGTTTCGAAGATATTGTCATGTATGTTGCAATAGGTGGAGCCTACCAAAAGGGTTGGATTACTGTTTGCTCCTGTTGAATAGGCATTACAGTTAAAAATGTTTATATGGCTTGAACGAACGACATAAACAGATGGATGCTTTTCAATATCTACAGTAAACCTTAAATTGGAAACATTTGAGTACATTGAAGAGTTAACGTCCAAATATTGGACTACACAATTATTAAGATAAGCATTCTTTGAACTGCTTGTTATTGAACAAGGAATTGTAAATGTGAAATTCACCTTATTGAAATTTCCAGATAAATCTATAATGTCTCCAGACTTGACAATAGTTGTATCCACAAAACCATTTTTGAAATATTTTGAATAAGTGGAAGGAGTCACCTTATGTACATTTCCACTAGATCCTGCAGATAAGACATTATTTTGAAACTTGTCATTATTTATCCCATCAAGAACAGCCAGATTATCTTCTTCATTTTCATTAGATGCTTGGTAAAAATTAGAACCTTCTGATTGATCTGATATTTCTTCATTTGAAGAGACCTCTTCAATAGGCATTTCTTGAATGCCAATATCATCAATAGAAGATTGAATATTATCATTATCCACATCTGAAGCACTTACAGCAGAAATGCTTAAAATTATTAGAATAATTGATAATACACAAAACTTACTTAATCTTTTCATAATTTCACCAAACAATATAAATTAAAATTTATTTTTTAACAAATAAAATTTATTAATTATATATTAAGTTTTTTATTTTATTATATATTAATTATTTGATTAGATTGGAAAATGTTGATTATAAAAATAGAAAATATGAAAGATAGTAAAAAATAGTTAATAAATAGATAATAAAAATAGTTAAAAATAATACGAACAAATAAAAAATTCCTAAAAAAAAGTAAAAAGAAAAAAGAAAAAATTTGTATCAAAATTGAAATAATTTTGATCAAACTTTTTCTAAAAGTTTGGAAGAGTTTAGAAAGGACTTGGAAGTCCCATGTTGACTCTTCTTTCGATTTCTTTTCTACCTTTGTCTTTCTTACCGTTAGCTAATTTTTCGAGTAATTCTAAACCAGGTTTTACATCATCCATTGGTTTGGTTTCGATTACTCCAGCTTCAACAGC
>NZ_CACZTX010000002.1 GCF_902784195.1 uncultured Methanobrevibacter sp. | reverse complement strand
AATAGGTCTTACCATCAGTACCGGTTAAAACGAAAGTAACGCTATCAGGCCTAAGACCATCACGATTATCATCGTCCACCCAAACCTTATTCACAGTAAGATTAATCAATTCAAGTTTATTTGTAATTTTTATACTTGATGTAATTTTTTCTTCAGTGTCATCAAAGAATTTTGTTTCAGATGGCATTAATGGATTTATGCTAGTGGAATTACTAGATACAGAAGATAAGTAATAACGAACTTCAGACTCTTTAATGGTGTAATTTGCTAAATGCACAACCCCATTTGAATCCAATCTTTCACGTATATCAACATTGCTATCCTTATCCAGATTTAAGAAGGTATAAGTCCAATCATTTGCCTCTTCTAAAATTGCTCCTCCATAAATTAATCCATCGGAAACTAACTCAATTGATTTTCCTGCTTGTTTCAATTCATCATTGGTTAAACTTACTTTAATGTGTTTTACCTGATAAATTTCAGATCTGGAAATATCCAATGATCCAGGATAAGTTGAGTCAACGAATTCATAATTAATTTCATGACCGTCTTCAGCATCATACTTATTGAAATTTGGTATGGTTGTTGTATAATCATTACTCTTATACAAAGATACACGTCCAAGATTTTTACCATCAGCATATATGTTCACATATATACGGGATGGTCTATTGGAGTAATCATCAGGCCATACTTTTGTAATAGTTACGTCAAAGTCATCTTCCAATACAGTTTCTATTTTATAATCATCTGCATTGATTGGAGCAGTCAAGTTTGATATTGAATAAAGAGGCAAATTGTTAAAAGTATATTCCCAATTATGGTCACTATCTAAAGTAACTCCTCTTATAAAAGGTTCACCATCAGAATATAAATCAACACTAATGTTTTCAGGCCTTAAATTAGCTATATTATCATAATCATCCCATTCTTTAATCACACTAAGATTAGTGAATAGATTAAAACCAAGAATATTTTGATAATGTCGTCCATTGATGGAAGAATACAAATAGAATTGATATGTTAAACCAGTGTCATGGAAAGTTCCACTGTTAGGGATCCCATTGCCAGATTTGACCATATCAATAGTTTCCTTTACATAAGTCCATGAAGGATTGCTATATGGTTCTCTATTAAAATGACTATTAGGATTATTATAATCTTGGCTATCAGTAAAAGCCCATAGTACATTAGGGAATGATACCTTTCCACTGCTTACTGTAGTGAAGTTTTCAGTATCATTGTAATGATAGTATAAAAATGTCCTGATATAAGGCAATACATCCTCACCAGTTCTTGGATGAATTAACTGTTCATCAGTTAAAGTGATTCTTTTGTATACTCCCGGTTCACCATAAAAATATCCGTCAGGACCTGAAGGACCAGGTTCAATACAATAAGCCCATGTAGTATCATTCATTAGCCAAGGATTTTCATAATATGCCTCAGGAGCATAATCATTGTAATAACCATCTTCAACCCAATCAAAAATTACACTATAATTTTCTTCAGAAACAATAGGGTTTTCTGATGGAATTAATTCCATGCCATTGGCATCATGGTAATCAATCGGTTCATCATCAACTCCATCTTCACCAAGAGAGTCTGCTTGATTTGAACTTATTTTGCCAGAATCATCCATTTCAACATTTTGGGTTGATTTTAAATTCAAGTCAGATGGTTCTCCATTTTCCACATAACCAACGTTAGATGCAAGTAATTCATTGTCATTGTTTATGACTCCAACATCACTATCAACTTCAGATGCTGAAACTAAGCTCACAGTTAATAGCAGTATAAAAGCCATAACAAGCATGAAACCAATATTATTTTTAAATCTCATAAATTTCACATCCAAAAAACAGAAATTTAAAAATTTTGTTTTTGCATCAAAAAATAGCAATAAATCCAGAATTAAAAAAATCTCTAAAAAATTTTTTAAAATAAATAATTCTTTAAATGAATAAGAATTTTATTCATTCAAAAAAAAATTAGATATCCCCCTAGAAAATCACCATTTTCATATACAATATATGGTCCTTTTATTATAAATACTTAACTTGTATAATCATGTTTTATTTAATAATGATTAATGAAAAAACAGCAAATAGACCAACTATTTAACTTTTGTTTAATTAATTACATTAGTTAGATAATGTTTAAAAAAATAGATATGTGAAAATGAATAATTTTTAAAAAAAAGTTTATTAAATTTAGGTATAAATCTAATATGAATGTAATAAAATTACAAACATATTAGATAGGCAAATCTAATAAATAGGTTTAGCAACAATATTTATCAGACAATATAATTTTTAAGCATTTTAATATTTAAATTATTTGATATAAATGTCCCTTTAGAGAAATAAGGAAAAATTATTTAGTTATGCCTAAATATATCTGATTAAATCAATTTTCTAATTGGATTCGATGTCTGTAGCTTCAAGCTTCATTATAACTGGCCTTAGTCCATCATTGCAGGATACAATAGCTACTCCTGGAGTTTTAATCCAGTCCTCATAATACCATATTTCACTTGCACCATGCGCTAATGCAAATACATATTGATAAATCGCCTTCCATGCTTCATCACAAAATCCTTCAGGTTTTGCATAGTCTGCATAATACACTTCACCCTCTTTCATTAAGGGACAGATGGATAATCCTTCGACACCATACTCCTTAGCAAGATCCTCTTGAAATGTAGTTTTTAAAATTGTAATCTTAACTTTCTTCATAATTAGAAATTAGTTGTTTTTAGTAATTATAATTAATGATAGGTAGATAAGTTGCACTAAATAAATGAGATTTTTGATATGAATTAATATAAATGAAAAAGCAATTAATAATTTTATAAGTATTGATAATTAAATATGATTTAATCAATCATCTTTTTAATTAAAATGAAGGAAAAATTTTTTGAAAAATTTACTATATGAAACTATGTAAAAAATGGTGATTTTTCAATTTAGAAATTTCGAAATCGAAATAATGTTTTTACCAAACAAAATTTCAAAAATTTTACAGTAGAAATACACCTCTCTCTAATATATGAAAATTTTTGTCAAATAATGAATTTTCTTTATAAAGAACTGTAAAAAAATAAACTAATTATAAATATTAGGCAATTAATAAAATTATATGATGAAGAGATAGATCAATTTTTTCAAGACAGACATTCAATGATAAAAATCATCAATATATAAAGGAAAACTTGTTAAAAATTATCTATTGTATATCTTGAAAATGAAATGAAAATTCTCTATGAACAAGAAAATAATTTACAAATACTAAAATACAATAGGTGGAATTTAAAATGGATGGAAGATTAGATATAGATTCTTTTGAAAAGGCAATTAATGGTTTAAATAAAAATTTAAGTGATGTAGGATTGCTCTTTAGAGCAAATATGCCACTTCTTGCAACAGATGCTACCCAAGAAACTAAAGAGAATTGTGTGGATAAGATGTCTGAGAGAATAGCTGAATTGCTTGATTCCTTCAGGGAAAGCTATTCCTACTACAATGACTTTTATGAGAAGATGAAAGAGAACATCAGAAATGACAATATCGAAAATCCAGAGGAATACGACGTTTTCTTCAATCATGCAAATGAAACATTTCCAAAGTACATTGATGAGCTTGGACAAAGCATTGACAGCTTATGTGATATTCCTGTAAAGACTGAAAAGTTCGATTCAACAATGAGAGAACTTGGTGCAATCATTGAAAACTTCCGTTTTGACTTTAAAAGAACATTAGCAGTCTCTGATGTTTATGAAGTTCAAAAGCAAATGAAAGAGGAAAACAAGTCTTAAACATTTAAAAACGACTTTTTTTTATAAATGATTAAAAATTGGTGATAAGATGGCTTTCCAAATAAATGATCCTGAAGAGATAGATTGGGCTTACTTCTGGGCAAAGAAGCTTGAAGCAAAAAAGGATAGAAGCAAAGATTGGAATAAGGCAGCACCGAATTTTGGAAAGTCTGCCAAAAGAGACGACTATCACACCAAATTGATTGAAAGGATTGATATAACCAAAGATGACACTCTTCTTGATTTAGGTTGCGGTGACGGAACTATAACAATTCCCCTTGCAAAAAGAGCAAAAAGTGTCACGGGAGTTGATTCTGCTTATAAAATGCTTGAAATATTGAATGAAAAAGCTCAAAAAGAGAATAATGGCAATATCAAAACAATTGAAGAGGATTTAAGTAAAATAACAATTGATAATGTGGGAAAACATGATATTGTTGTAGCTTCAAGATCATTGAATGGAATTCTAAATATAAAGGAAACCATTGCAAATATTAATGAAATCGCTGAAAATTATGTTTACATAACCCTTTTTGGACCAAACAACTGGAAAATTGAAAAGGAATTTTATGATTCCATCAATAAGGAATATGTTGAGTTTCCATCTCATAGATACTTTTTCAACATACTTGTAGATATGGGAATCTATCCAAATGTGGAAAGTCTAAACATAGGTCGTGAAAGGGAATATGAAAGCATTGAAGAGGCTTTAGAAAACGGAAAATGGAGATTGGATACTTTAAATGATAGGGAGAAAGAGCAGTTATATGAATACCTTGAAGATATACTTAAGAAAGGTGAAAATGGAAAGCTTTCTAACCCAAATGATAAGGCAGACTGGGTATTATACTGGTGGAAGAAATGAAAGAAAAAATCATTATAGAAGATGAAAATCAAATTGACTGGGAAGAACTCTGGACTAGAAAAATGGATAAAAAAGGAGACAGAGGCAAAGATTGGACCAAAGCAGCTGTAAAATATAGTGAACGTGCCAGCAAGGACAATTACACAGAACAATTAATCTCAAAAATGATATTAACAAAAGAAGATACAGTTTTAGATGTCGGCTGCGGTGAAGGAAGCGTTACAATTCCATTATCCAAAGAAGTTGCTAGTGTTACAGCTATCGATGCAACCGATAAGATGCTTGAAATACTTAATGAAAAAATACAGGAAGAATCAATAGATAATATTAAAACCATTAAAGATGACGTAAATGATGTTACATTGAAAAAATACGGCAATCATGATATTGTTTTAGCATCCAGAGTGATAAATGGAATTAAAAGCCCTAAAAAAGTATTTTCCAACTTCAATGAAATAGCAAATAAATATGTATTCATTACACTGTTTGGACCAAACAACTGGAAACTTGAAAAGGACTTCTTCAAATACATTAATAGCGAATATGGCGGGGCTCCCTCTTACACAATTCTCTTAAATCTTCTTGCAGAAATGGACATTTACCCTAATGTGATAAATTTGGATGTCGGTCCCGTCAGAACATATCATTCTATTGAAGAAGCTATTGACAATGGTAAATGGAATTTGGCTAAATTCACACAGGAAGAACAGGAATTATTGCCAAAGTACTTAGATTCCATTTTAGAGGAAGATGAAGATGGCTTATTAACCAATCCTAATGACAAGCCTGATTGGGTATTAATTTGGTGGAAAAAATAATCTAATTATATTTGGGGTTATCATGAGAATAGAAGATGAAATAAATCCTTTAGAACTCGATTGGGAATACATTTGGCAAAAATCGCTCAAAAAAGGATTTAAAAAAGAAAAGGATTGGGATAAGATAGCAACAGAATACGGTAAATGGCTTGAAAATGATGATTATCCGGACGTTTTGCTCAATGAAATGAGAATATCTTCTAATGACACAGTTCTTGATATAGGTTGCGGTGAAGGCACCATAACTAGAAAAATAGCTAAAAAAGCAAAATCAGTTACTGGAATCGATAAATCCGAATTGATGCTTGAAGAACTGAATAAGAAAGCCGAAGATGAGAATATAGTCAATATCCACACCATTCAAAAGGACATAAATGACCTTGATTATGATGAAATTGGGGATTATGATATTGTACTTGCATCCAGATGCTTGAATGGAATATTCAATATAAAAAATACTCTTTTAACTCTTAATAAAATAGCCAATGAATATGTCTACATAACTGTTTTTGGATCATCCATCCATAAATACAAAAAAGAAAAGGCAGAAATAGCAGGAAAACCATTTAAGGCAGGTACAGACCATATGGTTTTAGTTATGATTTTAAGAAGTCTTGGAATTGAAGCAAATGTTCTTCAATTGGAATGTAAAAACCTAAAGGAATACCATACAATAGATGAAGCGATAGAAAGATCCATATGGAGACTTGGAGACTTGGAAGAGGAAAACAAAATTGCTTTAGAGAATTACTTCAAAGAAACATTTGTTAAAAATGATAGGGGAAACTGGGTTAATCCTAAAGATAAAACAGATTTAGTGTTAATTTGGTGGAAAAAAGAAGAAGAGAAATAAAATTAAATAAATAAAATAAAAATTAACACTATTTTTTAAAAAGTTAAAAAAAAATAAAAAAAATAAACTGAAAAAGTTTATACATATTCTTCATCATGGAAGAAATCAAACACCTTTTCCATTTCTGCAGGGATATCAATTCCTTGTGGACATTGAATATTGCACTCACCACAGAATGTGCAGCTGTCTGCACGTTCATCCTTATTAACTAACCAGAAATAAGGGGCTGCTGTCTTATCAATATAATCTAGACTTTTTGCAATATTATACTGCTTGAAACAATGTGGAATGTCCACCCTATTATGGCAAGGCATACAATATCTGCAACCAGTACATGGAATCTCTTCCCTTGACTTATAGACTTGAGTGACATCCTTCAGGATTTGCCTATCATGCTCGCTCATGGAATCTACATCACAGCTTTCTGCAATTGCAACATTCTGCTTCACTTGATCCATATTGCTCATACCACTGAAAACGGAAGTTACAAGAGGCTTATCCCATAAATACTCAAATGCCCATTCAACAGGAGTCCTTTTCTTATCAGCGGTATCCCAAAGGGCTTGGACCTCATCCGGAATATTATTGATTAGGCTTCCTCCTCTAAGAGGTTCCATAATAACATTTCCAAGGCCAGCCATTCCTACAAACTCCAAACCGCCAAGACCGCTTTTATAATCCTCATCAAGATAGTTAACTTGAGTCAATATTACATCCCATTTATCATAGGAATCCATAATATTGAAGAAAACATCCAAATCATCGTGGAATGAGAAACCTACATATTTAGCTCTTCCATCCTCGAGGATTGAGTCTAAGAATTCCAATACATCCATACCATATAATTTGTTCCAGAAGTCTATCTTTAAGGAATGTAACATGTAAATGTCAATATAATCAGTCTGCAATCTTTCGAGTTGCAAATCAAGGAACTTATCCATATCCTCCCTTTTATTCACTAGCCATCCAGGCAATTTTGTCTGTATGACAACATCATCACGAATGCCCCTCTCAGCAAGGTACTTGCCTAAAAATGGCTCAGCGTTTCCTCCTAAGTTCCTGTTTTTACTATGAAAAGAATAAGCAGTATCAAAATAATTCACTCCATGCTCGATTGCATAATCGAACATCTTTGCAGCTTCCACCTCATCAATCTCATAAAAATGCTCCTTATGAGGTAAACGCATACATCCAAAACCTAAATTAGATACTTCTAAATCAGTTTTTCCTAATTTTCTATAAAACATTGTGTCACCTAAAACAAGTTTTAATTATCTAATAATATGTTTAATAAAATATATAAAAATAGCTAAAAAAGTTAAAAATAGTTAAAAAGTATAAAAATATAAAAAATGAGAAAAGAGATTCAAAAAATTTTAAGCATGAGAGAGTTAATCCAAGTAATTTTCCACATGATTGAAGAAGAGATATAAGTTAGGCTCAACTTTCCTTAAGCGTGTCTTGTATTCAACCAATAAGTCAATCCTTTCATCATCACTTAAATATCTGCCATCATAAATCAATGGAATCTCAGCTAAATCACCCATAAACAGAATCTTAACTTGATCTTTAGTCAAAATGGAGGAGAACTTAATGATATTGTTGAAATTCTCTTCTGTGAAATCCAAGCCAATAGATTCCAAATATTCCTTGAATTGGCTAATTTCATCTTCATATATGGGAACTAATTTAACAGCAATATTGTATTTCCATTCATCATCCCAAGGATGCACTTCCTTTAATTTTTCTATTAAGAAATTAGTGGAATCCTCTAAATTGTTCCCAAATTGATTGAAATCCATTTTATCCCTAAATTATCCAATTGACATTATAAGAATTATTATAAATAAAACTATAAGCACTCCACAACATACAGAACCCCAGTCATCAGACCCCTTAGAAGCACTGCTAGATTTTGCACTGCTTGTGGTTGTAGTTGTAGTGGTTGTAGATCCATTAGTGGAAGACCCAGTATCTCTTAAGTTGCTGTTGATATTTGAAGAAACCAGTTTACTTCCGCAATTTCCACAGAATGTAGCAATATCCTTATTCTCATGACCACAATTTGGACAAAACTTTGACATTTTTTACCCCCTTAAATAAACAAATAATTTTTAAAACTTAAAATTTCATTCAACAATACCCAAGTTAAAAATTAAATTAAATAATAAAAAATTAAAAGGAAAAATGCTATTTAAGCATTTTCAGTCATTATAGGAACCACTTGTTTCTTACGGGAAACAACCCCTTCCAATAAGACAGCGTTATCCTCTAATTTTACACCATAAGCCTTTTCTACAAGTGCAGCATCCTTACCAAGAGCAATCACTTGAGAATTGCTGTTTACAATATCAGTGATTAAAAGCATGAATAAGTCTAAATCCTCATCTTCAATAATCTTTTCCATGCCTGCTTCCAAATCACCTTTCATTTGCATTACATCAGCAATATCTGCAGTGTTCACTTGATTTACAATGGATTTTACATCTTTAAAGTCAATTTGCTTTGCATCTAAGCTTAAGATTTCAGGAATAGAGAAACTGGACAAGTCAGTTCCAGCCTTTAACATTTCCAATCCATAAGATTCATAATCAATTTCAGCGATTTCTGCAAGCTCTTTTACTGCTTCCTTATCATCTTCAGTGGTAGTTGGAGATTTTAAAAGCAAGGTGTCAGAAATAATTGCAGATAACATTAAGGATGCAATGGTTTTATCTGGAGTGAATCCGTTTTCCTTATATAACTTTAACAAAACAGTTTCAGTACATCCTACAGGTTCTGTTCTGATAAATAATGGGTAAGAAGTTTCAAAAGCTATTTTATGATGGTCTACAAGCTTTAAAATCTTTGCATTTTCTATATTGTCAACAGATTCGCTTGGGCTGTTATGATCTACAAGAATAACTTCTGCACCATCTTCAACTTTTTCAATTAATTCTGGAGCTTCAATATCAAAGTAATTCAATACGTATTCAGTTTCTTTGTTAAGACTTCCTAATCTACATGCAACGACATCATTACCTAATTTGCTTTCCAAATCAGCCATAACAAGGCTAGAGGTAATTGAATCAGTGTCTGGACTTTTATGACCAAAAATATAAGTTTTACTCATTTTTTCACCTATCAAAATTGGATAAATTTTTATAAAAATAACAATTATAATTTTGACTTTTCACATTATTAAATATTTATGAAAATTTAAAAAAAGTTAATTAAAAAGGATTAATGTTTAGAACTTAGATAAAAAATCTAAGCTCTAAACCTGAATTAATAACTATACCAAAAAAAGAAAACTAGAAACTAATGTAAAGGGGGTGATATGTTAAAAGAATATTCTAAAAGTATAGTTAATAATTCTATGAATATAATTTATTTATTTAATATATAAATAGTTTGCTATTAATATTAGAAAAAACTAGCTAATTAATCTTAAAAATATCAAATAAATTTAAAAAAAGTAAAATATAATTAAAAAAAGTAAAATATTAATCTATTTTATTTATAAAAAAATTTGATTATTCCAAATAGAGATAAGACGAATGTAATGATTTTTTTAAAGTATTATTTAGAATAATCAAAAGAATTTCATCAAAGAAATATTATGAATAATAAATCTTAATAAATCCTTGATTAAACTCGTAGTTTTAAGTATTTTCCGATAAGAAGAAACTGTATAATCCAATGAATTTATCTTAAGACAATAAGATTGTTTCACCAAAAAATACACGTTCCTTGATTATAATATTATTTAAATAAATATAAACCCTTGTTCCAAGAGCATTTGAAAATAAATAAAATAAAATAAAATAAATTAAAATGAAAAAAATAAATTAAAATGAAAAAAATAAATTAAAATGAATAAAATAAAAAAAGATTATTTGAAATAATAATTTAATAAGAATATAAAAAGAGAATGTCAAAAACTACCTAAATAAGTCATTTTCAATGTTTAACTCCCTATAGGTCTCTTCAATCTCTCTTGTAACCATATTAATCTCATCACTTACAGATTTATGTCTTGATACCAACTCATCATAGTCGATGTCTTCACCTTCATCTTCGTAAGTATCAACATAACGAGGAATGTTTAAATTGAAATCATTTTCTTTGATATCATTTAAGCTTGCTCTGTGGGAATAACCTTCTATTTCTTCCCTATTCCTATAAGTGCTTACGATTTTAGAAATATCCTCTTCCTGCAAATAGTTGATTAATTTGGTTCTATCAAATCCTTTGGAAGCATCAATAAAGAGAACATCATCAGATTTCCTGTTTTTCTTAAAGATCATCATACAAGCAGGATTATTTGTGCTGTAGAACATGTTTGCAGGTAGTCCAATGACTGCATCAAGATAATTGAATCTTCTAACAATCATCTTTCTTATTTTTCCTTCAGCTGCAGACCTGAATAGAACTCCATGAGGAGCAACGACAATCATTATTCCATCTTTATTCAAGTGATAAAGCATATGCTGAATGAATGCATAATCCGCTTTTGAATGTGGAGGAAGAATATTATATTCCAAAAACCTTACATCATCAAGAAAACTCCTGTCAGCGGTCCATCTGGAGTTAAATGGAATCTGAGACACTACAGCATCAAATGTATAATCCAAATGCTGTGGCTGCTCCAAACTATCCCCTTGCTTTATGTCAAAGTCCTTATAATGGATATTATGCAGAATCATGTTTTCCCTTGCAATATTATAGAATGATGCGTTAAGTTCCTGACCACAGATAAAATCACAAGGCAATTCCTTATTTATCTCTAAAAGCAAGGAAGCTGAACCGCAACATGGATCGTAAACGGATTCAAGCTTTGATTTCTGGGAAGAAATCAATTTTGCTATTAAAGTGGAAACCTCATTAGGAGTATAGTAATCTGAGGAATTTGATGAATTCAAGGAAAACTCACTCAATAGATATTCAAAACTGTTTCCAATCAAATCATCGATATACTTTTCATAAGTTTCATCTTTGTGATAGCTATCCTTTTTTAAACTGTATTCCTCTGAAATTTCATGATCTAAGCTATTCTCTTCTATAGAATAATTAGGCTCTATTAAATCACGTTCCATTTTTTTATCAACTAAGAAATTTAAAGAGTCGAAATCCGCCTTAATGTTATTCATTTTTCTGTAACGCTTATCCCTTGAATATGAATAATCAGATCTATTGAATTTTCTATTGTCAAGAATTGATTTGCTTAAAAGAGTGTTGTTCCTGCTTTCCTTATCCAAATCAAAATTAACTGGCCCCAATGCATCCAATATATTGAATACAACACGATTCTTATCATCTATTGTCTTCCCCAATTGAGATGCATATAAGTCCACTCCTTCAAATAGGTTCTGGAAATCCTCTTGACTTTCTCTTCCCACTGAAGAATCGCTGATTTCTGTGAATGCCTTATCCAATTCCTCTATAATAATATTTCCATAATTCTTTGAAGAGACAATGTTTCTATATAAGAGATTAGGTCTTAAAAAGTACCCTATATCTTTAATGGACTTTTCTCTTAAGGATTTTTTATAAGCTTTAAGATTATAGGCTTCTTCAAAATTAATGTTTTTCGCTTTTAATCTGTTTTTAATGTAAGCCTCTAGTTTTTCAGATAGATACTTATAGGAAATGAAACCTAGGAAATACTTTTGAAACTCATCATCAGTTAAGAAACCAATCTTCTTTTCCCTTTTCAAATCTTCATAAATGGACCATAATTGACGTCCTAAAACATTCTCCATATCATAACCCCAAATTTAAATAATTATAATCATCAACTTAAAGGTCACTTATCCCCTAATCTCTCCAATAAGTTCTTCATGATCAATTTCTCATTCTGTCTTTCCAATTCAATTAATTCCTGGTTTAGATTGATTCTTTTGTCCATCAATTTAAATAATCTTCCATATTTCACTTGAGTTTCATAATCAGGTATAGGTAAAGTAATTTCTTTTAGGTGAGTGGTTTTAATGATTTTTAAGGTAGTTCCTTCCACGATTTTATGCAATTCCCTTGGAAAAATGTCACTTTTAAGAAGATGGTAGATGAAATCCACATCAAATCCTTCCCTAACCCTTACAACAGCATAATACATAGGGATGATTATTCCCTCCTCTTCAAGCTTGCTTACAGTAGATCCTGCAAGCAAGATCACAATGTCATCTTTCCTGGAGTAAAACTTAGGATTTATATCCTCAGAAACAAGTTCAATATCAGTTTCAATTTTTGAGCTGTCTTCATATGTCTTCTTCAACACTTTCTGCTCTACTGTAATTCCTTTTTGATAACGTTTGACCCTAATTCCAGTGAAAATGTCTGCAATCTCATCAAACTTATATTTTTTAATCATATACTCACCTAATTGGATTAAAATAAAAACATAACAATATTTCTATATATTATTATATAATTACTTGTTCTTAAAGTTAAGGGCATAATTTATAAAAAAAGAGATTATGGAAATGAAAAAATAAAATGATTAAAGATTAAGGGAAAAAAGATAACACCCCCATTACCTTTTTTCCTGAGGATAAGAATCACCCCCAATTCCTATCCCAAACGTAAAGAATATAATTCACCCCCAAATTATATTCCATGGACATCAATCGAAATAATCAAAGTTTCATAAGCACATGATTGAATAAGAATCACCCCCAATTCCTATTCAAACAAGAAGGAATATAATTCACCCCCAGTTTATATTCCTTAGCTTATGAATAACATAAGATTGATTTCAGCTTTTTAATTAACCATTTTTTTTATAATTTATTTGATATTAATTTGGATATTGATTTGGATTAGATCTTATTTTTTCAACCATTAAAATTTAGTGCATACATATGAATAACGAATCAAAGCAAAAGGTGTTAAAGTCAAACATTTTAGAGAGGTTGAATCTGCACCAATTCACTATTTGGAAACATTTTTTAGTTTCTAAATTTTAATGAAACTTTTAATGATTGAAAAAAATAAGCAAGACTTAATTTTACTTAAGTTTTTTCTAATCACAATAAGTATTATACACAAACTAGTATATAAAGGTTTCGTTCTTAAATTTAATGACACTACTCTAAAATCATATGACATATAATATTTATGGAAAAAACAATATAAAGAAGAGATAATAATCAAAATAAATTAAAAAAGAAAAGAAGAAAGAGAAAATAATTAAAATTAATTAAAATCTTTATTATAGGCCTCTGTATCTTCTACACCATTTGTATAATGCTTATTGTTTACTGTGTCAATAGCTTCATTAGGACCATGCAGACGGTCTATATGATGAACACCGTTAGCATCATCATATTCTCTAATATAATCTGCATCCTGACCAGACCAATAATAACCTGCAGGCACATTGCTTGATGAAGATTGATTGGAAGCAGACTTAGTACTGTCGACAGCAGCACTTGCATTATCAACAGCACTTGCATTATCTCCGGTTATGGTTTCTGTACTGTTTGTCTCTTCATTGAAGTATTGATATTTTACAGAAGTAATCATATGCTCCAACATTTCAGGATCTTTACATATAATCAAAATGTTGTCATGGGTTACATGATTTCCAATGAAAGCCATATAGGTTCCATTTTCTTCATTATGCCAAATGGTTTGATTTCCTAATGTTTCCTGAACGGAATTTGATATAAAATCATTACGGGTATACTCCAATTCAATCGCAGCAACCTGATTGCCTTGTGCGCTATTGAAATACATCACTGTTAAATCATGCTTAGTGTCATTAATAAGGTAAATTCCATTATGAACCACAGCAGTTGTAGATTGATCACTTATTGGCATTTCTATGCTGGAAGTGTTTGTAAGGCTAACTCTATTATATTTTACAGTCTCATCATAATTCAATAAAAAGAAAGAGCTAACCAAAACCACAGCAATCACTAACAATACCACTAATAAACGTCTTAAATCCACATAAACCTCCCCATTAACTAATTTTTTAAAAACTAGTAATAAAATAGATTATTATAATTATTAATTTAAATTAAATTATTTATAAACTTAACTTAAAAAACTTATAAAATGGGGGTAAAATAGATTTAAAAAGTAAAAATCAATGAAAAAATTTAAAAAAAAAGTAAGAAAATGAAAATAAGTTAAAATTAATACAAATTTTAAGAATAATTAATAATGAAAATGATTAAAAAATAATAAAAAATCTAAAAAAAGTAAAAAATAAAATAATTAAAAAAATAATAAAAAAAGAAAATACTTAAATTAAGAAGACCTGTCTATAACAAAATCTGCTAAAGCGATAAGCATTGCTTTAGCTTCAGAGTCAGGCAATATTTCGAGTACTTTCTTAGCACCATCAACGTTTTCTAAAGCGAGATTGTGAGCATATTCAATGGAGCCATATTTATTGAATAAATCAATAGCTTCATGAATGTTTTCTTGTGAAGAATTTTCTTCTTTTAAGATTTCAAGCAATCTTTCATGATCTTCGCCTTCAGATTCAGCTAATGCCTTAACAACCATAAGAGTCATCTTACCTTTAGCAATGTCACTTCCAACAGGTTTTCCAAGGTCCTTTTCATCACTGATTACATCCAAATAATCGTCTTGGATTTGGAAAGCAGTACCAATCATACGACCGTATTCGTATAATGCTTTGACGGTTTCGTCATCTGCTCCACCCATGATTGCTCCTGCTTTGGTAGCTGCAGCAATCAATGCGCCTGTTTTCTTAAAGATCATTTCAGAATATTCCGCTTCTTTTACATCAAAGTTTCCTTCAAAGCTCATATCGGAAGCTTGACCTTCACAGATTTTTACACAAGCATCTGCAACAGTAGCTAATGCATTTGCAACATTTGCAGGGTTTGCATTTTCCTCTTTGGAATCAATTACCATTTCAAATGCTTTTGAGAACAAGGTATCTCCTGCTAAAATAGCTACAGGTTCATCCCATACCTTATGTACGGAAGGCATTCCTCTTCTCATGTCATCATCATCCATGATATCGTCATGGATAAGTGAAAAAGTATGAATAAGCTCTAAAGCAGCAGCAGTTTTAAGTGCATCTTCCTTTTTTCCTCCAACTGCTTCTGCAGAGATTAAAGTAAGAGCTGGCCTAAGCATTTTACCGCCAGCTTTAGTTAAGTAAAGACAAGCATCCTGTAAATCCTGTGGTTCAATAACACTAAGATTCTCTTCAATTGTTTTTACAACATCTTTGGAATATTGTTTTAAGACATCAGTAACATCAGACATAATTCTCCCTCTAGAATAATATTTATTGATACTTAATTAAATACTTAATTAAAATTTGCTAATAATAATGAAAATTTGATGAAATGAGCTCAAAAAAATTAATTAAATTAACTAATGGCCATTAAAGACTTGAGCTTGTGCATTTCTTAAAATATGAATATTATTTCCAATTCTGTATCCCTCTTCCTCTGCAAGCTCTCCGTAAGCCACTAACATTTCAAGCTCACCGTGAGCAGGAATGATGTGTTTAGGCTTAAGCATTCTCAAGAAATCCCTGTGGTCTTCACGACCAGCGTGTCCTGAAACGTGAGCGTTTGCATAGATTCTTGCACCATTTGCCTTTAGTTTGGATTCAAGAATATGTCTGTTTGCAGCATTGGTTGGATTTGGAATGATAGGTGCTGAAAATATGACATTGTCTCCTTTCTTTACATTGAATGGAGTTCTTCCACTAGCAATTCTTGGAAGCAATGCATCAGGTTCACCTTGGTGACCAGTTGTTACAAGCAAGAACTTGTCCCTATCATCCTCAGCTTTCATAAGGGCCTTATTGACTGCTTTAGGAGATCCATAAACATAAGCGTTTGCAGGCAATTTCAAGATTCCCAAGTTCTGAGCTATTCCACAGAACCTTTCCATAGAACGTCCTAAGAATAGAATTTCCCTATCGCTGTCCTTTGCAATGTCTGCAATGGTTTGAATCCTTTCGATATGAGATGAAAAGGTAGTTACAATCATACCTTCTTTTGCCTTTAAAGGTTCTCTCATCAAGTCTTCAAGGATTATCCTTGCAACCTTTTCTGAGTAAGTTCTGGTTTCAGTGTAGTTGATTGCATTGGTAGTCTCTACAATAAGAGCCAATACTCCTTTTCTACCTAATTCCCTAAGCCTATTGTAATCAGGTGGTGGGGAAACCTTTTGATGGTTGTCAAACTTAAAGTCCAATGCATAAACGATTATTCCTTCATTGGTGTGCAATACAGGGAACACAGCTTGAGGAATACTGTGAGTGGACTGTACAAACTCCAATGTAATGTCCTTAGATAACTTGATCTTGCTTCCAGGGTTTAATGGTCTGATTGGATTGTTTACCTTGAATTTACGTTCTCCTTTAATTTGCTTTTCAATTAATGCAGTGGTATAAGGGGTTCCAATGATTGGTGCATCGTATCTGTGAGCCAATTTGGCAACAGCACCAATGTGGTCCAAGTGACCGTGTGAGAATACTATTCCCTTAACTTTACCGTCTACATCCTTCATGATTGTATCGTCTGGAATTACTCCTCTTTCTATTAAATCCAAACTGTGCATTCTATCAATATCTGTATCTTCGTGAATGCTTATTCTGTCTAAGTGGATACCCATATCAAAGATGATTACATCTTCACCGACTTTTACTGCAGTCATGTTCTTTCCTACTTCTTCATATCCACCTATTGCAATAACTTCTACAGTCATTTATTGCCTCCTTTTTGTTTTTTTTCCGTAAAATAATTAGTATGATATTTATTTTCAAATTATAAAGTACAATACATTCTAAATAATATAAAAATAAGAGTTAAAACTCTTAAATTAAAAAATAGAATTTTTCAAGATAATTCTCTTATGAATTATCTTCTAGCATATGCTTTTGTATCAAAGCCTCTTGCTTCTAACCAGTTTTTAGTTTCTCCTTTGATGATGAGACTTGAATTCTTAAGCTCCTCGATATTTGAAGCCCCAACTAAAAACATTGCAATTCTTAATGATTCATTGAACCTTTCCACCATTTGGACTAAAGCGTCTTGCCCTTCATAAGCTCCTTTAAGTGCAGGAAGTGCCATACCAACAGCATCCGCACCAAGTGCAATGGCTTTTGCAGCATCCAAACCTGATCTGATACCACCAGAAGAGACAACAGGAATATCAACAGAATTCACTACCTCTGCAGTGCTTACAGCAGTAGGGATTCCCCAATCCCAAAACAATTCTCCCAAATATCTGTCATCTGCACGATAGGTTTCAACAGCAGCCCAACTGGTTCCGCCAGCACCTTCTATATCAATAAAGCTTACTCCTGCATTTTCAAGAGTCTTTGCATCTTCAGCACTAATTCCAGTACCGGTTTCCTTTGCCATGACAGGAACCTTAACTGATTTGCAAATCTCAGCTATTGAATCTATGTATCCTCTTGCATCAACATCTCCTTCAGGTTGAATAGCTTCCTGTAAAGGGTTCAAATGGATTGCTAAGATATCACTGTCCAATATTTCAACAGCTTCCTCTGCCAAATCAGATTGAGGTGCTCCAATATTTCCTAAAACAAGTGCATTTGGAGCATATTCCCTTACAACATCATAAGTGTCTCTAAGTTCTGGATTTACAATAGCTGCCCTTTGACTACCTAAACCTAAACCTATTTGCTTATCTTCTGCAACAGTAGCCAATTCCTTATTTATGTCCTTAGCAGCAGGATGTCCTCCAGTGATTGCTGTAATGAATAAAGGGGATTCCAATTTCTTGCCGAAAACTTCTGTTGAAATATCAATTTCCTCTTTATGAACTTCAGGCAATGCCCTATGGATCAATTCAATATCCTCAAAGCCTGTAGTCTTATCCTTATAATTAACATCATAATTCTTACAAATCAATAGATGTTCTAATTTTCTATCTGAAATCATTGTTTCCTCTTTAATTATTAATAAAATGTAAGTATAATATGTTTAAATTAATACTAAGCACTATTAAATCATTAGAACCTAAAAAAAGCAATTAAATAAACTCTAGATAATCAACTATTTTTTAAATAGTAAACCTTTAAAAGTAGTTTAAATATCTAAAATAAACTAATCAATGTAAAATTCTTATAAATAGAAAAATTAAATTTAAAAAAGCCCTTATAAATAAAAGTTAAATTAAATAAAATATTCTTACGTGTTTAATTAGGTCCCGAATGAATTTAAAAAGATTAAAATCCGACTTAATATTAATTCTAATTTTTTAAATTCAAAATATGTGAAAATTGCATATATTTTAACTATTTATAATTTTTTATTTTCATTATATTTAAATATTGGGTAAAAATAGAGTATTTTAAGAAAAAATTCTTTAAAAAAAGGTTAAATAATACTAAAAAAGAATAAATAAAAGTAAAAAAGAGCAATGAAGAACTAAAATTATTTTCTGCAGATTTTAGTTCCATTCACTTTCATGCCCTGCAATGCCTTTGCAATGGCCCCTTCCTCATTTGCATTGATGATTTCAGAACTTATTCCATAATCTGCAAGGTCTAAAAGCTCTTTTACCTTTCCAACCATCCCTCCGGTTACATCAACATTGGTAGTGGATTCCAAGAACTTGATGTCTTCAATGGAGTTCACTTCATCAATATGAACTGCATCATCATGAGTTTTAGGGTTTTTAGTATAAACCCCCGCAACATCAGTTCCAAGAACAATCCTATCAGACTTTAGGAACTTAGCAATGTATTGAAGCACTTGGTCTCCAGATATAACTGCAATCTTAACTTCATCATCAATAACGACATCTCCAAAGAGAACAGGCACGAAACCTTCCCTAAGATATGTCTTTATTAAGTTCAAGTCAAAATCATAAATCCTTTTATTGTGTGAAGTTATAAAGGAAGATGGAGGTATGGCAATAACTGGAATGCCATGTTCAATCAAGGATTCACAGATGATTGAATTCAATTTCTTGACCTCATTTTGAACTTCAGCAAATCCTATCCTCTTTTCAAGGTAATCCTTCATTTCAAAAGGTTGGCCAATTTGATACTTTTTAGCAGGTGGGTGACCAAATGAGCCTGCACCATGAACAATTACAAGACCATCTATCAAGTCATTGCTGATTTCTTCAGCATATAAAGACTCTCTGATTTCCTCTGCAATACGATTCAAGTTTTCATAATCCACTTTAGGTTCCGCTGAGTCCTTTTCAGTTAATATGCTTCCGCCAATCTTTAAAATAATCATAAAATCACACTATAATTAAAAATAATTTTTAAAATAATATTTAAAATAATATTTAAAAAAATATTATAAATAATATTTAAAATAAATTTAGAAAAATGAAAAATAATTATAAACAGTTTTCATTGCAATCACAAATCTAAGGCAAAGGAGGAGCTCTCCTATTTACTAAAACACCATCCTTTGAGAACTTGACTTTAATTGTCTTATCTTCAACATTTATTGCCTCTGCAACTTCATCCACATTGTCTTCCCTACATAGGGAAATTATACTTCCCCCACCACCAGAACCAGTGATTTTGGATGCTAGCGCTCCATTGTCACGAGCAGTATAAATCATTCTGGACAATTCATAAGTGTTTACACCTAAAGAGTCAAGCAATCCCTGATTCAAATTCATGAGTTCAGCTATCCTTTCCACATCATTCTTTATGATTGCAACTCTTGCCTCATTAGCAATCTTGCCCATTGTAGAGATTATAGGATTGACCAATTCAGGATAGGTTTCCTTTAATGTCTTTACGTTCTTAACCATTTTAGCAGTGTTTCCATACTTATTTGTGAATCCCACAACAAATGGAGCATCCAAATGACTGTCAAAATGGACTATCCTCTTTTCACGAGACAAGTAGATTAATCCGCCATATGTACTTATCAATGTATCCAATGGACTTGCTATACCTTGAACATCCTCTTCCACTCCATGAGCTTCATGCGCCAAAGTTTCCTTATTGAATTCAACACCATGAAAATGATGCAATGCAGCAATTGTAGCGACAGTTACAGCAGCAGAAGAACCTAAACCTGAACCTATAGGCAAATTAAGGGACAAGCTCATGTCAATGTTACTGTGATCATGGAACTTTCCCATAGCATTTAAGATATAGCGAATAATGCCAGGCTTTCCTCTAACTAATGTATAAGTTCCTCTACGAGTATCCATCTTCACTTCAAAACCTAAATCATTGGACTTTAATGTAGAGTAATTGTTATTTGATTTGCGAATGCTTACTGTAGCCCTTTTATTGACTGCACCTGCAATAGCCGGTTCATCATAAACTACTGAATGCTCACCGAAAAGAATTGTCTTTCCCGGTGCAGAAGCCACTGATATATGTCTCATCTATAATTCTCCCTAATTTTTTTAAATTAATCCAATATTTGATTTTGAAATTCTTTTTAATTGTATAAAATTTAATATATTTATAAATTTATCTTAAATAGTATAAAAACTATACTATAGATATGGAAAAAAGAGAAGAGAAAGAATGTTATAATTGCAAATATTTAGAATTTGATTTGGATTTATGCACCCAATTCTTTTGCAATTATCATAAAAAACTGATTAAACAGGATGACAGTTGTGAAAACTGGGTAAAAAAAGATAAAAAATAGTAGAAATTATAATAAAAAAAGGTTAAAAAAATAGGAAATTGAGTAATATAAGAATAAAAATTAAAAAATTGAATTATTTTATCTCAAATCCTATTAAATTAAACTCCTAATATAAAATTAGATAATGGAATAGAGACATATGCTTCAATTGGAGCTGCTATAAGCAATAATATTGTACAAAAAATCATCAATACCAGACTTTGAATAAATCTTTTATTGTTTTCTTCATATGAAAAGATGACTTTTTCCTTAAATCCATTCTTTTCACTTCTAATTAATCCCTTTAAAAAGTCTACTATGAATAGGAATAACAGGATTCCTGCAACTGATTGGATAACCATTGCTGTAAACTCAAATATTCCATGAGGAATTAGATATATTATATACTGAATCCATCCTTTTGGCATGAAATGACTTAATAATGCCCCAGTTAATCCTAAACTGACTCCATTATATATAATTGCAATTATTGCAGGGATACCGAATAATATAGACGCTATATAAACTTCTATTCCACCAAGCTCATTATGTAAAAAAAGTTCTGTTGCAGTTACATTTCCATCTTTACTGCCACCAGCGGAATCTGGTGTATCATCTATTACATTTTCCATATGACCACCAACTAAGGCAGCAGATAAAATAAATGAGATGAAAAAAATAGCATAAAATACCAAAATCATCTTTTTATTTTCTTTTAATGAATCTATCAATAAATCTTTAAATTTTGTAATAATATCCATAATTTTATATATGGTTTAAATATATATCAATTTTACTATTTTTAAAATGTTTAAATTTATTAAGAACCTATTAGAAAATTCTAAGCATTAAATCTGAATTAGACACTATCAAAAAATATAAGGAAACAGCAAAATATTTAGAAAAAACTTTATATGGTAAAGTAAATATTTGATCATATGTATGAATTTACAAGAAATGAAATAAGAGACTTGCTGATTGCATTTGCAGTGCTCTCAATTTCTTTTGCAATATGCAATGTTGGAACAGATCCATTTGGAATAGCTTCAATCTTGCCAATAGTTATGATTGGTGTTGGTGCAGGATTCCTATTGCATGAGATTGGACACAAGTTCGTATCAATGAAATACGGTTACTGGGCAGAATTGCAATTGCAGGGCCAATGACCAATATGGGACTTACATTAGTGTTCATAATTATTGCTGCCTTGATATATCCTTTTTCAATCCACTCACAAATAGTTCATTTAATATATTTAATCTGTACTGTAGGGTACTCTGTAAACAGCTATTTGGCAGCATTTAACCTATTGCCTTTTGCAACATTGGATGGAATTAAAGTGATGAAATGGAACGTCTTGATTTAGTTTGTTGTATTCGCAATAGCTGCAGTAATGACCTTGCTATCCATGACCATAGGTGCTGAAAACATGGTAGGTTTAATCATTGGAATGTAAGATTTAAAATAAAAATAATCGATGAAAAAAGTTATTTACGCTTTTTCTTAGGAGCTGGAAGTTCAACATACATCGCTTCCAATAACTCTTTTAAAAATTCTCTATCATCCACATCATCCACAAGCACCATTTCCTTTGCACCATCATAAGGAAATTCCATATCTGCTTTTGGCATCATCTCAATAGCTGCTTTTACAGGTTTTACGAGGAAACGGTCATCATAGATTCCACCAATAATCTTGCCACGATAGTAGATAATGTATTCACCCATCATTGCCCGATAGGATATTTCCTCCAAATCTGAAAGTTGCTCCAATATGTATTCTAAATATTCCTTACTTGATGACATAAGCGATCACTCAAAATAATAAAGTAGATTAAAATAAAAAAATTAAAAATAAATTAAGATAAAATTAAAATAAATAAAAATTAAAAAAGTTTTTTTAAATTTAATACCATACTCCAGATCCATATCCAACTACAGATGCATAATCCAAAGTGATGTCACCACTTGTTGAATGCTGTAGGAGTTCAAAGTTTTTCTGACCTAATTTTTTAGAAAATTCCATACTTGCCATAGTTGGACCGTATCCACATATACTAATTTGTTCTTTTTTCACAACTTGATAGAGACCTTCAGTATTTGCATTAAACACTTCATTAAACACAAGGTTGTCATGTTCAATGGTCTTTTCCTGAGACTTAAAATGAGATAAATCAGTACTATCAATCAAAGTGATTTTTCTTCCCAAGTTTTGGCTAGATTCATAGATTGAATTTGCCAAATCTTTAGAGGTTTCAACGGATTGATCCATCATGCAGATTGGAACTATCTTGAAGTTGCTGTCAAAGTACTTTAGGAATGGTAGCTGAACTTCACAGCTATGTTCTTGAAGATGTGCCTTGAAATCAGCCTTAGCGAAATTGGAGTTCTTGATGATTTCATCTGCAAGTTCATTGTCTACATCACAGACTCCATTTGGAACAACCCATGACCCTTCATTGTATACTGAAACATCTGCTCCATAACCTGTATGATTAGGGCAAAGGATTACAAAGGTTTCAGGATAACCGTCTTTAACCAGTTTTGAGTATGCATGAGCTGCAGTAGGACCAGAATATACATAACCTGCATGAGGAACCATAATTGCATTAACTTGCTTTTCCTTATTGATTCTGGATAATTTAGGCAATTCTTTTGGACCTAACCTATGTTTAAAACAGTCTTCTATTGATTCTCTTAAGTATTTTACATTACTTTCATAAAACGCTCCAGCAACTGCAGGTTCTCTAATCATATTTTCACCCATTTTTAAATTATTTTCAATATAAAGTTTTAGAATTAATTAATAATTTAATTTACTTAATATAAAAAATTTGTTTAATTTTTTTAAAAATAGTTAGAGTATAAATTAAATTATAAAAATAGGGTAATAAGATAAAAATAGAATTTAAAAAGTTTAAAAAAAGTAATAATAATTAAAGAAAATTCCTCCCAACAAGTGGAAAAGATTTTGGTTCAGGTTTTGCGCTCCGAAGGAGCGGAAAACTGGGAAGAATTTTAGTCAAGGTTTTCGGGCCGAAGGCCCAGAAAAGCTTGTTTAGAACTTTAATTCAAAGTCAGAAGATTCAATGTCTAAATCTTCATCTTCACCAAGAATTCCTCTTTCTCTTAAGATTTGTCTTGCAAGTAACCAGTAGATTAAAGCAATAGCTTTTCTACCTTTGTTGTTAGATGGAACACAAATATCTACGTTAGCAAGTAAGTTTTCAGAATCGCATAAACCTACTACAGGAATACCGTTTTGTTTGGATTCTAAAATTGCTTGAGAGTCGGATCTTGGGTCAGTTACAACAATAACTTTAGGTTCAATGAATTTAGCGTATTGTGGGTTGGTTAAGGTACCTGGGATGAATCTACCAGGAATGGTTTTACAGCCAGTGATTTCACCGAATTTTTTAACAGGAGCTTGACCGTATTGACGGGTAGCTACTACTAAAATGTCATCTGGGTCGTATTTTGCTAAGAATTTAGCAACAGCTCTGATTCTTTCATCAGTTTTACGAACGTCTAAGACATATAAACCATCGGATCTTACACGGAAAATGTATTTTTCCATGTCACTAGTTTTTTGTTGGGTACCAATGTGTAACCCAGCAGCCAAATACTTTTCTAAAGGGATTAATAAATCTGACACTTTATCACCATATAATATAAAACATAATTTTATAGAAATTTTTTATTGAATTTAATTTAATTATTGAAAAAATAATTAAAAAATAAGAAAAGAATTCAATAAAATCCAAAGGACTTTAAATGAACTCTTGTCTTTAAATCAACAAATCTATTCATCTTTGATAGTAATGCAGTCGTTAGGACACATGTCGACACATACTTCACATAAAGTACATTCATCTTCATGATCAGTTACGATTTTGTCTCCGTCTAAGGAAAAGATTTCCATAGGACACATATCTACACATTCACCACAATCTGCATTTTCACATTTGCTTGCATCAATAATAACAGTTGACATTTTTACACCATTTTCTTCTAATTTTTTATTAGTTAAAATTTAACTACTTATTAAAGTAAATCTCGCTCAAAAATTTACTATAATCATGATTTGAACTGAATTGAAAAGAGATTTAATATAAATTTGCCATTCTAGGATTGGACATTTCCTCTTCAATTCTAATGAGTTCATTTAATTTAGCTATTCTTTCCCCGCCTATTGCACCGGTTTTGATCATTGGAGCACCGAATGCAATTGCCAAGTGAGCAATGGTTTCATCACAGGTCTCACCTGATCTGTGGGAAACAACAGGCATAACGCCATTCTCTTTAGCTAATCTTACAGTTTCATAAGTATCTGTTAAAGTGCCTATTTGATTTGGCTTGATGATGATTGCATTTGCAGCATTCATTTCAATACCTTTAGCCAACAATTCGCTATTGGTTACGAATAGATCATCCCCGCAAATGCGGCAGTTATTGCCTACCTTTGCAGTGAGTTCTGCAAATCCTTCAAAATCTTTCTCATCAAAAGGATCTTCAACATAGAACATATGATAAGTATCAATCAAGTCTTTTACATAATCAACTTGGTCACCGCTGTCTCTTTTAAGACCGTCTTGACCATAGACATACTTACCTTCTTCCTCGCTCCAGAATTCAGATGAAGCCATATCCAAACCAGGCTTTATGATAAAACCAAGTTCATCACCAACCTCTTCACAAGCTTGAGCTTGAATCTCCAAAGCTTGGTCATTAGTGATGTTTGGAATCCATCCTCCTTCATCACCTTTTCCACCAGTGAAACTAGGGTCTTTTTTGCTTATGAGTTCCTTCAATCTCTTATGAACTTCGACATTAGCAAAAACCGCTTCTGTAATGTCACTTGCTCCAACAGGAACAACCAGGAACTCTTGAATGTCAGGTGCATTAGGACCTGCATGAGCCCCTCCATTCATCATATTCCCTAATGGATAAGGAATTTCCTTAATGAAATTGCCTCCCAAGAAATTGTAAAGAGGCAAATTATAACTCATTGCAGCCGCTTTAGCTGCAGCCATGGAAACAGCTACAGTAGTATTTCCACCAATTGCAGACAAATTATCGGTTCCATCAATTTCCTTAAGGATTTCATCAATGTCCTCGATGTCTTCAGCAGCCATACCAATAAGTTCGGAGGAGATTAAATCTTCAACCTCAGTGATTACTTGACTAACTCCGCCTTCTGGGAAAGAAACGACTTCTCTAGAACCAGTGCTTGCACCACTAGGAGCAGCAGCTCTTCCAAATCCGTTCCAAGTAATTATGTCCACTTCAACAGTAGGATTTCCCCTGCTGTCTAAAATCTTTCTAACACGAACATCTTCAATTACACTATCCAAAATAACACCTCATAGGTTATAAAGAATATTTAAATTAATATTATAAATGAAATTTAACTATTCCTAAATTTCAGATAATTAAATATGCAATTTTAAGTATGCAATAGCTAGTTTTCCTATAACAACGGACTGAATAAACCTAATATTGACTATAAAGTTCTAATCAACTAATGATCATTAAATAATCAATAATTCATTATCAAACAATTAATCAATAATCAATTTACCAATGAGATTCAAAAGAATCCTTTTTCAATTCGTCTTACCATAAAATCTATAATGGATTTGAAATCATAAAAAAACTAGAAGGTTGATTTATAGATTGCATATGATATTCTTAATTTAAAGAAATAAATAAATTTAAATAAATTATATGATTTAAAATCTAAGTTAAATAATTTTAATAATTTATTTATAATATTATTAAGTAATTAATCACTTAAATACTTAATCATTAAATATAGAATTCTTTTTTAAATAAAAAGAACAATTACGATTTTTAAATTCCTTTTTAAAAATAAAAAAGAATAGATAAAAGAATAAATGATTTATTCTTTGTGTCTAACGTTTAAAGGCAAAATGCCTAATTCAAGTTCCTTAGTAGCTATATCAATAGGATCAAGAGATTTGGAACTTTTTAGGAATTTTTCGATTTCCTTATGTTTCATAGGTTTAGCACCCATGGAAAGCTGAATAGCTCTTGCACCTAAAACCCTAGCCTTTTCGAATCTTGTTAATTTTTTTGTATTGTCTTCATTTGCAGCCATTATTTAACTCCTAATTATTAAACAATAATCAATAGTATAAACTATTAATAGCTAATTAATTCCCAAATTGAAAAATAATCATTTAAGCCTAAAATAAAAAATAAAAAAGGATAAAGATTATTCCCAAGTTTCAACATGAGAAATTAACATTCTTCTACAACAATATCTTGTAATACCCATATCATCCAAAATATCTTTTGATTCTTCACCATCAGCTAATCTGCGGTTGTATTCATCAAAATATGCAGAAACGGGTTTTCCACAACTTATACATCGTATAGGTATCATATAATCATCATTTCCTTTTTAAATAAAACATACTTCATAATTAAAGAATATGAAATAATAAATTAAATTTTACAACTTTTTCTAACCATAAATGAAAAATTAAAAAGATTAGAAAATACTTACAGAAATTTTATAAATTTTACAATTTCTAACTATTCCCAAAAATGAATCAAGAATAGGATAGAATGTAAAATTTATATTGAATACAGAGTGTATGTTAAATACAGTATGTATAAAAATTATCTGTAACTTTTTTGTTTACGAGCTCTAGCACCAGGACCGCCGTATTTTTTAGGTTCAGAACGTCTTGGGTCACCTACTAACATGGTTCTGTCATATTGAGTGTAAATCTCTTTTAAGTCCATGTCTTGAGTCCATTGTACTAAACCTTTTGCAATTACCATACGTGCAGCTTCAGCTTGGCCCATAACTCCTCCACCATTAACTCTGATGGAAATGTCTACTTGATCAGCAACATCTCCAGCTAATTCTAATGGTTCGGTTAATTTTAAACGTGCAAGTTCTGGAGAATAAAGTTCTAAAGGAACTTTATTAATTCTTACTTTACCAGTACCTTCTCTTACAGTACCTCTTGCAATAGCTGTTTTACGCTTACCGCTTGTATGAACAACTTTCATAACAATTACTCCATCATTTAATATAATTCGTATAATAATCCTTAATCAGAACAAATCAAACTTCCACTAAATCTATTCGAATTTAGCACCTAAAAGTTTAGAGATTTCTCCTAATTCCATTCCTTTTTTAATGTCATTATATTCAGCTTCAGGCATGGTTATAAGTTCAGCATCAGCATACTCTTCAGGTACACCTACAAATGCTTTGAATCCTTTGAAAGCAGTTTTACCTTTTGCTTTTTTCATAGGTAACATACCTCTTACGGTTCTTCTGAATATATCTTCTGGTCTTCTTGGGTATTTAGGACCTAAGTCACGAGGGTTAGAGATAGATGCTCTGTCTACTCTTTGTTTGTACTTAGCGTAAGCCCAATCTTTATTACCAGTTAACATTATTTTTTCAGCGTTGAGAACTACAATCTCTTCGCCTTCAAGAAGTTGCTTGCTGACTACACTAGCAAGTCTTCCTAAAATATGTCCTTCACCGTTAATAATCATCATTTTTACACCAATCCTTTAGCTTATAACATAATTTTTACATTGCTACCTTTAGGATTTGCTTCTGCAAGTTCTGCAATAGAAAGAGCTTCACTGCCAAATTTTTCTATTTTTGCTTCAGCGTTTTTAGTAAATCCTAATGCTGCTATAGTAACTTTGTGATCTAATTTACCGTCAGATAATACTTTACCTGGAATAACCACAGTTTCTCCTTCAACAGTGTGTTTGTTAATATGAGAAAGGCTTACTTCAGCTTGGTTTCTGCAAGGTTTTTCGAGCTTGATAGCTACTTCTTTCCAGATACCCACTTCTTCCTCATAAGACTGTTTTCTAAGATTGTAAATAAGGTCAATAAGGTTAGGATTAGTTTTCTTAATTTCTCTAGCCATTATTAGCTTCCTCCTTCACTAAATGTGATAAACTCATCTGTTTTAGCATCTAAAACATCACAAGCTTTTAATAAAACCTCTTTAGGAGGCATTGATCCATCAGTTTCAATTTTAAAAATAAAATCATTTTCACGATACCCAACAGTGATACATTTAGATTCTGCTGCTTTTGCTGCCCTTACACAAGCTTTACAAAGGGAGCAGTTTTCAATATCGACAACTTCAATCTTTCCTTCATCGCTGTCAAAATCGAGCACTCCTCTAGGGCATGCTTCAACAACCGCAGTAGCAACAGTGCTGTCAACTTTTTCTTCAGTTTCAATTTCCGGATATTGTTTATAAGCACAAACAGTGGTTGGCACCCATTTTGCATGGTCTTTACCAATTCCTAATTTTGCTACAGCTTCTAAATCAACTTCCTGATTCTCTTTTAATTTCAAGAGAGGGATGGTATCGTATACTGGTTTAATTTTTGAGTCACCACAAGATTTTAAATCTTTAGAGTATACAGTTTTAGGTCCTGTTTCCCTTAATGAGAAAGAAACACTACATCTTGGACAGTATTCTCCTTTTTCACTATCACAATCACAATCTTCTGGAAGTACTAAACCTTCAATAGATTCTGCATCAGAAACTAAAGGAGTTAAACCTAATCTGTGAGCTAATACTTCATCAAACATTGCAGAATCATTTTTAACTATGAATACATCTTCAATAGCTAATTTAGGTACTTTCATCATAGCAATTCTTCTAATAGCATTAACAAAAGGAACTTCTGCATCTCTGACTATAAAAGTCATTGAATTTTCATCTTGCTCTTTGACATCAATTTTCATATTAAACCCTTCTTATACTCTTCTTCCTCTTTTACCGCCTGGTCTTCCAGTACCATCATGAGGTATAGGAGTGATATCTTCAATTTTACCAATTTTGATTCCAGCTCTTGCTAATGCACGAATGGTTGCTTGTGCACCAGGACCTGGACTTCTAGGACCATTTCCACCAGGAGCTCTTACTCTAATATGTAATCCGACAAAACCTTTTTCTTTTGCATCTTCAGCTGCTCTGTTTGCTGCTTCCATAGCTGCAAAAGGAGAGGATTGTTGTCTGTCTGCACGAACTACTTTACCACCAGACCATTGACAGATAGTTTCTGCTCCGGTAATATCAGTTACAGTTAAGATAGTATTATTAAAGGATGAATAAATATTAGCTATTCCCCATTTTTCGTCTTTTGCCATAATTACACACCTTATTGATTTTCTCCAGCTTGAGTTGCTGCTTTGTTGTATTCTTCAATCTGTTTAGCTACTGGGGAAGAGTGGTAGAAACCAACTGCTTCTTCTTCTCCTCTTTTAACTACATAACTTGGAGAATTTAATTTCTTACCGTTTAAAGCAATGTGTCCGTGTACTACAAACATTCTTGCTTCTTTAGCAGTACGAGCTAAACCTTTTTGGAAAACTATAGTTTGTAATCTTCTTCTTAAAATATCTTCAACAGTTAAATCAAGAATGTTTTCTAAGTGAGCGTTTTCATCAAGGATTCCTGATCTTTTCAAGTGTCCTAATAATTCTTCAGTTTCAACTTTTACTTGATCTTGAGAGAAACCGAGTAAGTATCTTGCTTCCCTACTGTATTTTCTAACTAAAGTATCAGCTTTCCAAATTTCCTTTTTGTTTTTTAAGCCGTATTTAGACATTAATTTATTTTCAGTTTTAATTCTTTCTGCATTCCAAGGATGAGGTGGTGTATCATACTTTTTCCTTGCTTTTCTTGGATGTCCCATAATCACATCTCCTTATCTTCATATAATAATCATAAATTTATTATAAAATTTCGTAATAATCTATCAAGTTTACCTAAGTGCAATAAAAGATGAAATTATCTTCTTCTACGACTTACACCGACAGTAGAACTGTGTCTGAAAGTAGATTTAGTTCTTTGTCCTCTAACTGGTAAACCAACTTCGTGTCTTCTACCTTTGTAGCTTCTGGTCTTTTTCATTCTGTTTAAATCATCTCTTAAAGTCATGTCAAGGTCAGATTCAATCAAATGAAGGTCGTCACCAGTAGCGTAATCGTTACGTCTGTTTAACATCCAATCAGGAATATTGTATTCTTGTGGATTTTCTAAGAGTGCTTCAATTTTAGAAACATCTTCTTCAGAGATGTAACCGATTTGGTCATCAGTATTTAAACCTAAGGTAAGACAGATAGATCTAGATAAGGATAATCCAATACCTTTAATTTCAGTTAAAGCATGTTGGATAGTTTTGTTACCATCTACGTCCTTTCTGGATATACGCACTAAGTGCTTAAAGTCGTCTTCCATTAAAGTAACCTCCATATTATTTTTTTTTTGGAGCGAACCCACGAGACGTTAATTAAAAAATTTAGCGGATTCGAATGCTTTATTTTAAAGCACAGTTTTTTCAACAATGTAAAACTTAGTCTAGCAATAGTCCAATTGACTTAAAATTATTCAAGCCATTTCACCAATGCTAACCAAGAGTTCATATCAGTTTCAAGCACATTTAATAATTCTAATTAAATAATAACTACGCTCAGCTTACTAAAAGATAGAGTAACTTAATACTCAATAAATTACTAATAAACTTTTAAAGCCATAGCTAGATTATAATTTAACTAATTAAAAAAAAGCAAACTAAATAAATCCAATTCGTAAAGCTTATTTGAATCGGATTTACCTTAATGATAATTTGATAAAAGTGATATTATCATTAATAATAATCCTATTAAATAGAATTATATTAAATTGCTATACACTAATAAACGCCGAGACTGGGATTTGAACCCAGGCGAGGTGAACCCTCACGGGATTTCCAGTCCCGCGCCTTACCAGGCTAGACTATCTCGGCAATCTAGTAACATATCAGACATAGTACTGTCTAATATATAATTCACTGATATAAAAATATAAGTAATTAATAGTATATAAAGCTTTGTATTATTAGACCACAATTTGTAAAAAAATAGACTTGAACTCCAAATCATAGCCACAAAATAATATTAGATTTAATGATATTTAAAGATTTTTTAAGAATTTATAGTAAACTTTATATATGAGAACTTAAAATTGTATTTTTTTAATATTGAAAAGGAAAAAATTTCTATAAAAAATCATTTTGACCGAATGAAAAATGAAAAAAATGATAAATTTTGAACATTACAGTTATAACATACAGTTATTCATCCAATCTTCGCTCTACTTTTGCATTCAAATCATCAATGACATCCTTAATTGCAGGATCATTGGTTAAATCATATGCTATATTAAAATAGAACAATGCAGGAACCACTTTTTTATCCTCATCCAATTGGAATCCAAGGTTCTTGCATATTGTAATAACTTCAATGCTAGGGCCATATGGCAATCCTTTTGATTTGAGATACTCCTTTATCTCATCTATGCTTTGATCATATTCACTCAAAGCATCATCATCAAATTCAATAGCTGTTTTTTCATTGAAATCGATAGAACCACCATGATATTCAGCTAATCTCTCCAAATAAACAGCTAATTTAAGATTTTCATTATCGTTAGACTCTTTAAACTCATTCAAGTAATATAAAGACAGGTTTTCAAATGCTTTGGAAAGATCATCTAGAGAGTAATCATATTTGAAGGATTGAATAGTGAGATTATAAAACTCATCCCAATTCTTTTCAATTCTATAAAGTTCACACAATCCAAAAATAGCCTTTACATTTACAGGATTGTAATTATAAGATAATTTAAAAGATTTTAGGGCATTTTCATACTCATTGAAATGCAATAATACATCCCCATAATTGGAGTACAATGTGGAATAGTCAAGCATTAAAGGATATTTTCTTTTAATCTCTTTTTTGATAGTGATTTGGAATAAAAGCTCTTCAAGAAGATTTTTGAATATGTATTCGCCTTCAACATAGTCCTTATTCAAATTTATGTTTTCCTTTGCAAACTGATAGGCTTCATCATATTTCTCTTCTTTAACCAAATAATTCATTTCCTTGATTATTTCAGGTATAGACTTTATTTCCATAGTATCACCAAAGATTGAGGTAAATAAAAATAGGGAATCACTTATAAAAATATGGAATCAGTTATTCAATAATTCCTTTTTCTTCTTTTCAAATTCCTCTGCAGTTATTATTCCATCCTTCAATAGATCATGATATTTCCTTATCTCTGCAGGAATATCAGCAATTACATGCCTTATTTTTTCCTCTTCAGGTACAAATGATCCTGTGTTTAACTTGTTCTTCAACTTGGTTTCAAAATTACTTAACATATCATGATCCAATGTCTTAAGTTGAATAGTCTTATCCTCTAAATTCAATTGAACCTTATTGTCAGCTACCCTATCAATGTCATCTGCATTCAAATCATCATAAGATATTTCAAATGCATCCTTGACCTTTCCGTTAAATCTGCTTCTCAATTCTATGTAAATGGAATCCTCATCCAACTTGATTGCCCCATTGGATTTATTATCATTTCCACCAATGCTTTCAGTCAATAATCCTAAGAAATCAAATTCCACATCTCTTGATTTAATCTCACCTTTAGGCATGTTTCCGTCCGGATTGAATAAAAAACCTAATCTTCCCATAGTATCAAAAACCTAAAATATTTTAAAAAAACATTATCAAACATTATCTTAAAAGATTATCTTAAACGTTATCTTATTAATACAATATAACATTTTAAAAACATATAAATTTATCTTAAAGAAGGTTAAGAATTACAATGAAGTTTAAAAATTCAATGGAATTTAAAAATTCAATGAAGTTTAAGAATTACAATAAATTAATTAATGATAAATTGATAAATTATATTAGAAGAAGTATAATATAATTATAAAATTAATTTACTTAAAAAATAAAAAAATTTATTATAAAAATATTAGATTAAAAATAATGATTGTGATTTAAATGGTAAAAGGAAATAAGGATAGATTTGTACTTGAATTAGGAAATGATGAAAAGGGAGAGCCAAAGACACTTAGTGCTGAAGAGACCTTAAGACAAATGAAAAAAGGATATAACAACGGATACTTCTACTTGGAATACCCATTCTTATGGCAAGAGATGAAAAGTGAGGAAGAAGATGAATTCACCCATCTTGTATTATTGAATAAAACCAACAATGCAATTGTAAAAATATCCACACAACCTTGTTTGGCAAACACTGTTGAAGAGTTAAAGGAACTTGTAGAAACAGACTTGAAATCAAAGGAATGTGAAATCCAACAATCTGGAATGGAAAACTTTGACAATTATGGAATTTGGGATGTCATATATCTCACTAAAGAAGGATTGGAAATAGAGCAATACGCTATCTTAAAGGACAACAACCTATACTCCCTTGAATTGTACACCAAAAACAATAGGGATCAAGTAGCTGTAAAGTCTTTTGTTGATGTAATTCAAACATTTAAAATCTTAAAACCAGTTTACAAAGTAGATGGGGATTCCTACGAAAGAATTTAATCCCTAACTTTTTTTAATTGAAATAAAAAAACTGCCCTCTGATAATAATTATTAGGATAAAAAATAGATGAAGCTAATTTTTTAAAAAAAATGTGAAAAATAACCCTACCTGAAAAAATAAACTCTAAAAATCCAGATAGGGCCACTAATCACATTTTGTCCTATGTTTTGATTTTATTTTACAAATCTTTTTTTGTGCAAAAAGAACTATTGCAAATAAAAAGGCATATGTCCCTCCCACCTGCCCGAAAACAATTAATGTTTTCAAATATGAATTTTATTTGCATTCCCAATTTTTAATTGAAAATGCACAAGGTTTCATCCTTATTCATGTCATGATAGAATTCCGCCTTGTCATCACCAAAGTCTATGACATGTATCATATCATAAATCTCCTCGCTTAGATTAGGATTTATCTCCTTTAGGATGTTTTGATGATCATAAATCATATCCTTATTGAATTCCAATTTTTTCTCATTTTCAAACAATGCACCATAGTATATCTCTGCTTCCACCAAGTCCTGGAACATATGGCTTCCGAAGGATAATTCAGGCATATATCCAACTTCACTGTATGATTCCTCCAGAATTGCAGAGAAATAGCTGATGTCAGCAAAGACCACTGGAATTCCTAACTCCGGAGAAGATGTGCCAATTCTTCCTGGAACAATCAGAATTGCAGTCTTGCCATTTTCCTTGCAATAGGCATTCACATCATTGATTACATGGGAGATGGAACTTTTCTGAGCATATGGATATTCATAATACCTATGGGGATCGACATAACAGATTACATCTATTTCATTCATACGTGACATACCCATTGAAGATTCCTTGATATGGAAGAAGACGTTCTTATCCTCAGGCATTTCAATGGCTTCATTGTTTATTGAAACCTGCAGAGGTCTGCATTGCAATAGGTTCACATTGAATGAATTATCCTCTCCAACATTGACTGTATATTCTATGTCCACAGGATAATCATAAGCGGTTTCCAATGTATTCATGATTTCCTTCATCTCATCGATGAATTCCTGATTTTTTACAAGCCCCTCACAATTTACAAACACTATTTCACGGCGTTCCCCCCTGTCACGGAACATTCTTTCAGCTTCACGATCATGTTCAACCAGGACTTTCTTTGCATATCTTGGAATAACATCCAACCCCTCACTAACAGGAATGTCATGCAAGCTGATATCTTTTAAATCAATTACATCCAGATAGTGTTGAGAATATCTGTGCTTTTCCCTAATGTCCTTCACCATAGTAACTTCAGGCTTGTCAAGATTGATTATTCTAGGATAATCCTTTTTAGTCCTGTCAACAGCTTTTGTACCAAGACCCATTACCAACCTTAGCATTCCTTTGCTGTTATCCATATCAGGCAGCGGTGAATATGGGCTGTATGAAAATCCTACACCTGCAGCAGTTGGGAAGAAATAGTCACCATGATAGGAACCTGAAACTCTCTGAACCAAAAGAGCCATTTGCTCATCGGTATCATCCAAATCGTTTATTTTTCTATATTCCAAAGCGGAAATGTTCATGGTACTTGAATATACCACCTTTACCGCTTCTTCAAATGCTGCCAAACGTTCTTCAAGACTGCCCCTATTTACACAGAATACAGATTCATATTTTCCTGCAAAAGCATTTCCATATCCATCTTCAAGGAAACTGCTTGACCTTACAATAATCGGGTTCTGTCCAAAATAATCCAATATCTGTATGAATCCCTTCTTGATTTCATCTGAGAAAGTACCCTTTTTAAGAGCTTCCTCCAACTCTTTCCCATACTTATAATAACCTTCAGGGGTTCTTTGCTTTACTCTAAGGTCCCATAGGTCATTTGAAACGATGTATGTGTAAAATAAATCTGAGCCAATATAAAATGAATCATCCGGTTCAAGATTACTGTATATGTCTGGACGCTCCTTTTCGATTATCTTTCTTGCAAGAAGCATACCGCAGGACTTACCACCTACCAAACCACTTCCTACACGACGATCGTAGATTGTGATATAATCCTCAAAAGTAAAGTATTCCTTTATTTTGGAAAGCATCTTCTCATCTTTTGTCATCATCAGCTCACAAATCTTATCGCACTCATCATCGATATTCTTGCCTTCTTCATACTTCATTCTAACCTGAAGCATATATCTTTCCCAACTGTCCAGGATTTGCCCGCTTTGATGCTTATCAGAATCATTGATGGTCTTATAATATTTGCTAACTTCCTGACCATCCTGCAAAACCTTGACAAAACCTGTTCTTGGGTTAAACTTATGTCCCAAAAACATTGTTTGAGAATATCTGTTCCATACTTTAAGTGGAGAAACATAAACCTCTTCAGGAGAATTTGAATGTACATTCAGGAATAGCTGTGTGGTTTCACGGATTTTAGCTATTGCATCAAATGAATGCCTTCCCCGAATGATTGGGAAGTATGCTACAGTATCCAATTGGAACAGGAATGGGCAAGTAACCTTAAAGAAATTTCCCATCATCAAATCGGTAGACCAAACAGCTTGAAGGTCACTTAAGCAGTCAAATACATAGAATGCGTCAAACCCTTCCTTTTCAATAATTCTATGAACTTCCAATGTAAATGTCTCAAATTGGTTATATGGATTTACCTTATATATCTTGATTCCATCTCGTTCAATCATGCAAAACTCAGTTTCAGGATTATTCTCTTCTATTTCAAGCAGGTTAAAATCATCTTCTGTCATTTCAATCAATGGAGGGTGATTAGCAAACCTAATGTATATCAAGTTCCTCTTATCCTCTTTCGCCTGTTTGACATAAGGATCAACAAAATAAGAGAATTCATTTAGATTTGTAACATTCCAAACTACATTATCTCCCAAACGAATATTGTCTAAAGCTTCATCAAGCCCCAGAATCCCTGATTTTATTCTTTCGAATGCAGCCATAATAATTTCTCCTTATTAAATTTAATTTCTCACCATTGGCACTCCTGTTAATTGTGAAGCCTCCATAGTCAATGCAACCAAGTCCTGACGTTCAAGGTTTTCAATATCTGTATTTCCTGCCTGTTGAGTCAAGGAAGTTACTTCCTGAGTCATTGCTTCAATATAATTTGCCACTTGCTGACCTTTTCTAATAGGATCTAATCTTCTTCTAAGCACCCTATCCTGTGTTGCAATTCCTTTAGGGCAAATGCCCTCAGAACAGGATTGGCAAACCTTACAACCTATGGAAATCAATGCAGAGGTAGCTATATAAACCGCATCTGCCCCTAAAGCAATGGCTTTTGCAACATCAGCACCTGATCTTATTCCACCAGCAGCGACAAGGCTTACTTCACTTCTTAAATTAATGTCCTTAAGAGCATCATCCGCCTTTACAATAGCTTCTATTGTAGGAATACCTGCATGTTCTGTAACCACTTCAGGGCCCGCACCTGTTCCCCCTTGCATACCATCAACTACAATTATATCTGCACCTGCCTTTGCTGCAATCTTTACATCCTGTTCCACTCTACCGGATGCAAATTTCACAATGATAGGCACTTTCCAGTCAGTGATTTCCCTTAATTGGTTGATTTTCATACCTAAATCCTCAGGCCCTACAATGTCCATATGTCTTGCAGGACTTAATGCAGAGGTTCCCTCTGGAATATTTCTGACTCTAGCAACTTCTGCAGTTACCTTATGGGAAAGCAAATGTCCTCCCATACCTGATTTTGCACCTTGCCCTATTTTTATTTCAACAGCTTCTGCATTGTTGAGATAACTTGCTGAAACTCCAAAACGGCCTGATGCATATTGAGCAATCAATTTGTCTGCATAATGCCTTTCTTCAGGAAGCATTCCCCCTTCACCAGTATTTGTGATTGTGCCTACCTTGCTGCTTCCAATTGCCAATGCTATTTTCGCTTCCTTGCTTAATGCGCCAAAAGACATTGCCCCAATCATAATAGGAGTGTCTATTTCGATTGGATTTTCTGCAAACCTGTCTCCAAGAACCACTGAAGTCTTGCATGTTTCCCTATAGGAGTCTATTGGTGGCCTTGAAACCTGTGCAGGCAATATGCTTAAGTCATCGAATGTTGGGATTCTTCTAGTGAGCCCACAACCTCTAACCTTATATGCTCCTGTTTGACTTTTACGTTTGATTTCAACCATTGTTGAATTTGACCATACACCTCTGCCTTCATCAACAAGAGGTCTGACATATATTGCATGTGTTGGGCACATCTCCTCACAGATTTTACATCCTACACAATTTTCCTGATGTATTGGCAATGGTTCATCATTGATTACCTCATATACTCCATGAGGACAATTTGAATAGCAACTGTAACAGTTTTTACATGATGATTTGTGGGGATTGTCACATAAATACCAACAGCATCCAGGCCTATCATTGCTCTGTTTGCAAATTTCCAATTTTCTTTCTACAGTGAATGACATTAGTTTACCCCCTCATCAATATTTTGGACTTGTTCCTCTTTCAAATCCCCTAATGGTTTGAACACAGGACAGACAGAATATTTTGTTCCTCCAGATTTAACAACCTCATCAATCGCATTAGTTAACTTTGCATAAGGTTTCCAAGCCAAATGATCCTCCTTATCAACAATAAGAGCTTCAGTAACTATCTCATTTGACAATAGATAGTCGATTAATGTTGTTACAATTGACCCATCCTGACCTTGTGTATGCTTTAATGATTTGACTGTCAAGACTTTTTTAAAGTCACCTATCGGTTTTGAATTGTCATTTCTTAAATCAGCAGGGATAAATGTTCTTGGACAGACTGCAAAGCATGCATGACAATCCTCTGGGCATTCCCCTTTCATCCTTGGTTTGGTATCATCAATTGTTATCAAATTGTGTGGACATGCATATTCACATGCTCCACAAAGCACACATGCTCCAACATCAATGACATTTGACCTTAAATCCAGGAATGATGCTTCTGAGAACTCCTTATTGATGGAATCATCTGATTTTTCCCTTTGGTATAATACAGGTCTTGCCAAAAATTCCCTTCTTTCTATAGTTTCCAGATTTTTGCTTATTTTGGTATGTGCAATCTTATTCAATAATCCTAATTGTGAATCTGTAAAGCCTTTTGCTTCAATGAATTTCTGTTCTATTGCCCCCTTAACTATCTCCTCACCTTTTTCAGTCCTTATTATGAGTGTTGACCAACCATCTTCAGATCCAATTGAACCGATTGAAATATCAGAGGTTTCTGATGTCAGTTCAACACATATGTTACAGTTTTTCCTAATAATCCTTTTAGCTACTGAAAGAGGTATTTTCACTATTTCTTTAGTTTTTAAAAGTAAAAATACAAATCCTTTCTCAATTTGGAATTTTTCAATGTCATCCATTTTCAAGTCATACTCTTTCAAGAGATTTACAAAGTACTTATATGAAAAATTCTCCATACAGAATAAGCCCAATTTAACATCAATAGGGCTATCGGTATAATGTTGAATTTTGGATGCAGCCATAATTTCACATGGTGTTCCCACCATAGCTATTCTATGTTCGCTCATTTTTTCAGCTCCTATTGCATGTTAACAATTTTCTTAAAGTTTGCATAATCCTTATCAGCCAGTTTGAAACCATATTCTGTCAAGATTTCCTGAAGTTCATTTTGGTCTTCAGAGGTGGTTTCTTCCATAACTGCATTTTTTCCTAAGCTTTTAACATTTCCAAGAACAAAAATAGTTCCTCTCATGATGGATTCCCCAACATCCTCAGTTACATCACCAAGTATTATGAGCTTTCCTCCCATCATAAGAAGACCAGTCATGAAACCGCTGTTTCCTCCAATGATTACGGTTCCTCCTTTCATGATTTCTCCAGTTCTTGAACCGACATTTCCTTTAACGATTACAGTTCCGCCATAGATTCCTTGGCCTGCACCGTCACCAGCTGTACCTTCAATGACCAATTCACCTTCTGTCATATTGTCTCCAGCAAACCAGCCAGCATTTCCAGTGATGTGTATTCTTGGTCCATGAGCCATTGTTCCAACAAAATAGCCTGCAGAACCCTTGATTTCTATCTCCACGTCTTCAGTTAATCCAGCACAGATATTGTGTTTGGAATCAGGATTATCAATAATGAGCTTATCATGATATTTAGCTTGTTCCTTTATGGTGCGGTTCAATTCTTTCTCTTCCATACCATTTGCATCAATTACATATTCTTCCATAGAAAAAACCCCTTATCATATGGTGTAAGCTCTTGTTTCCCCTGGAGCTATCTGTTCAATTTCATCTGAATCTGTGACATCGTGTAATGCCATCTCTTCTGAAGCCACTGCAAAGATCTCATCGGTTTCCACCATCACACCAGGTCTAAGGCCGAGCTTGTCCTTTGCAATGCCTATGCCGTTAGGTGTTCCAACCAATATGGAAAATGGACCATCCAAATCAATTACCGCTTGATCTAAAGCCTCTTCCAATTTATAGCCTTGGTTAAGTTTATCTGCCATATAATGAACAATGCACTCAGTGTCATTAAATGATTCGAAAGTGTGTCCTTTCCTTTCCAATGGGTCTCTAATTTTCCAGTAATTGGTGATCTGCCCATTATGAACCACAGTTATGTCAGGTATGATGTAGCTTTGATATGGGTGTGCATGATAGCGGTCCACACCACTTTCTGTTGCAAAACGAGTATGGCCTATTCCATGTGTTCCCATTCTGCTGGCAACATCAAAACGTTCTGCAATGTCCTTAACTTTTCCTGTATCCTTAATCATTTCAAATGAATGTGAACCGTTGATAACCCTTACATTTTCCAAGTCATCTATCTCGTTTATGCATGGTTTTAAAAGGGAAAATTCATCCAATGCTATTTTACATTTATATACATCTGAGTCTCCTACAGACTCGATCAATTGCTCTTCAAATATTGGACTAATTTGATTTAATAATGATTTTAAATTGTCTAATGCTCCTCTTCTTCTTTTTACTTCAATGTTTAATTGATAATAATTTTCAGGAAAATCCAAACTGCCGTAGATTGCATAACCTGCAGAATCTGGACCCCTATGCTGTAATGATTCAAGCATTGATGTCAATGCTTCTCCTACAGGGTGAGTTTTTTTATCTTTGTATATTACACCTGCTATTCCGCACATTTTTATACCTCCAATAAAATAATCGGTGAATACACGTACATATGCCTAATATATACTAATCATCTGAATATGTTATCTAAATGTTTAAATCAGAATGTTTTAATCTGAATATGTTAAAAAAAGTAATTCTAAAATTACATATGCCTTAAAAAAATAATTCTAAAATTACAATATGCCTTTAAATAATTATTCTAAAGTGTATCCTTCCTTTAAATAATTATCATAAAATTACAATATGCCCTAAAAAAATAATCTGAATTTCAAAAACCATTTAACTTTAATTGATAGGTAGTCAAACTAAAGAAAATCTTTATCTAAAGAAAAATCTTTATCTAAAGAAAAATCTTTATCTAAAGAAAAATCTTTAGATTGGCCACCAATATTCAAAAAAGGAATAGTCTAAACGTCTAAGTATTGATCTCTTTCATAATCGAATACTTGTATTCTGTAAGCATCCCATTCAGCTCTTTTGATGGTGTAGAATTGATCAAACACTTTTTCTCCAAGAGCATTTTTAACTACATCATCCTGTTCCAATGCATGGTATGCTTCCCATAAACTTGTTGGCAAGTTACTGATGCCTCTTTGGACAATCTCATCTTCAGTTAATGCAAACAAGTTTTCTTCTGTTGGTTCACCAGGATCCATCTTATTGTCCAAACCATCTAAACCTGCTTCAAGCAATACTGCAAATGCTAAGTATGGGTTACATGAAGGGTCAGGTGACCTGCATTCGATTCTTGTACCTAATCCACGGGATGCAGGAATTCTTAGTAAAGTTGATCTGTTTTTAAATCCGTAAGCTATGTAGCATGGTGCCTCATAACCTGGAACTAAACGTTTGTAAGAGTTAACTGTTGGGGATAGGATTGCTGATAAAGCCTGTGCATGTTTCAATAATCCTCCAATGAAGTATAATGCTTCCTGTGAGATTTGGTTTTCAGTGTTTGGGTCATAGAAAATGTTTTTGCCGTCTTTGAATAGGCTTTGGTTACAATGCATTCCACTACCATTGATTCCCAAGAATGGTTTTGGCATGAATGTTGCTTTAAATCCTAAGTTGTGAACTACTGCTTTTACAGCTTCCTTAAATGTAATTACAGCATCAGCTGTTTTTAAAGCATCAGCATATTTGAAGTCCACTTCATGCTGTCCTGCTGCCACTTCGTGGTGGCTTACTTCGACATCAAAACCTAATTGCTCTAAACCAAATACGATTTCTCTTCTAATGTCAGTACCTTGGTCCAATGGCTCTACATCAAAATATTCAGCTTCATCCGCAGGGATGTAATTTCCGTTTTCATCCTCTTTGATAATGAAGAATTCTGGTTCAGGACCCATATTGAATTGATATCCTCTTTTTTCTGCTTTTTCCAATGCTTTTTTAAGCACTCCTCTTGGATCACCATCATATGGTTTTCCTTCTGTAGTGAAGATATCACATATGAATCTACTGGTTCCTTTTGATTCAGGTCTCCATGGAATTGTTGAGAAGGTGTTGATATCTGGTTTTGCAAGTAAGTCACTGTCATTGATTGAAGCTAATCCTGCTACTGATGAACCATCGAATAATAATCCATCATTAACTATATCTTCAATGTCATCAGCTTTCTTAAGAGGAACTGCCATGCTTTTTGGCAATCCGTGTATATCTGATAGTTGCAATTTTAAAAATTTGATATCATTTTCTTCAACAGTTTTAATTATCTGGTCTAATTTTTCGTCTTTAACTGACATCTTTTCACTTCCTTTTTTGAGATATCATCCATTCTGATAATGGAATTGGGAACCCCTTTCAACTTAAGAATTTTATGAATTCATAGTCGGAAGGAAACTTCCTTCCTACTATAATTTATCACTATTAATATATAAACATTTTGAATAAAAATTGAACAATAAAAAGAGAATAATACTTATATTTTTACGATATTCAAGTAATTATTGCTTAATATTTATAAAAATAGCTAAATATTTAAAATTAAATTAATTAAATAGAATTAAGTGAGTTAAAAATAAAAAGAAGTAAAATTTACTAAAATATATTGATTAAAGAAAAATTTAAAATAATAGGGTATTTTTTAAAAAAAATAGGGTAGTCGGAAAATAAAAAAAATAAATTTTAAAAAAAAATCGAGTAGTCGGAAAATAAAAAAAATAGAATAAAAAAATAATTAAGAAAAAATAAAAATCAAAGATTGAAAAATGAAACTATTTATCTGCAAGAGTCCAATAACATCTTTTTGGAGAGACAATGGTTTCATCTTTTTTTAATTCTTTCATGATTTTATCAACTTCTTTCTTTTCAACACCAGAAAGTTCACTTACTTTTTTAGCGTTTAAAGGTTCTTCTGAATTTTTAAATGCTTCAATAACTTTATCTTTATCAGACATTTTATCACCATTTAATTTTTGAATAATTTAATTTATTATTAAAAAAATTATAAATAAATCTAATTCTAAAATAGCTAATTTTTACCATCCTTTTGGATAAATTCCAGTATCCATAAAGACCTTATTTGTATCAACAACAAGTCCAGAATCTGCATTCATTATTTCTTGAGAGGAGAATAATGAAGTTCCTGCAGCCACTAATTCTCCTTTTAAAGATTTTATGGCAACAAGATTTCCCTTTTGAATGTCCTTGGATAATTTAGCTATTCCTCCTGCACCAAGCTTTGCACCTTGGCAAATGGCCTCAACAGCAGAATCCTTGATGAATATCTGCGGAAGGTGAGAGCTTGCAACTTCCATTGGTTGAATGGCTTTCCTTATGTATGATTCATCACCATCTTCAATGTAGAAATGATAAGCATCTGTAAGGTCGTGAAGGTTTACAAGGTCATTGTTTCGCTCATCAAATGGGCCAACTCTTGTTCTTCTAAGCTCAGCCATATGCGCTCCACAGCCTAATGCTTCACCAATATCATGACAATAGGTTCTGACATATGTTCCTGCCTCACAACCTATTCTAAATAGGACATCCTTGCCTTCAATTTCATAGATGGTAGAGTAATAAATATTTCTTACCCTTAATTCACGTTTGACGGCTGATTTAACCGGTGGTGTTTGGTATATCTTGCCGGTAAATTCATCGAATATCTCTTTTATTTGATCCTCTGGAATTTCTTTGTGCAGAGTCATGAGACATACATATTCCTTACCTGCTGGAAGGAGAAGTTGACTGACTCTTGTTGCATTGTCAATGCCAATAGGCAATACTCCAGTTACTTTAGGGTCAAGTGTTCCTCCATGACCTGTTTTCTTGCATCCAAGTATTCTCTTTACCCAAGAGTCCACTTCATGAGATGTTGGCCCTGAAGGTTTATCCAAATTGATTATACCTTTAGCTATGTGTTCATCTATAGGCCTTTCATATGGATTGCACCCATATTCAGGGTTGGTTTCAACGTTTGATTTAATTAAGTAATCTTCCATAATCATTTCTCCAATAGCTAAAAGTTAAAAATAGAATTTTAATATTTCATTTTCATAAATAAAATTAATTTATAATATAATTAAGATTTTTATTATAAATAAATTTAATTAATGATTAAAAATTCCATTAAAATAAAATTGAAAGCATGATTGAAAACTTAATTGAAAACTTAATTGAAAATTAAATTGAAATTTTAAAAAATCATTCTATAAAAAACTATAATAATAAACGATTATAAATAATAAGAATAGTTAAAGAAATGGATAAAACTGGAGAAATATTATGGCAGATGAAAAATCCCAAATTGAAAACAAATCAAATCGTATGAGTAAAACTGAATATTATCTTGCAATTGCACTTGCTGTATCAAAAAGAAGCACTTGTTTAAAAAGACGCTATGGTGCTGTAATAGTGAATAACGATGAAATAATCAGTACAGGTTACAATGGAAATCCAAGAGGAGAGGAAAACTGTTGTGACAGAGGAACTTGCCAAAGAATGAATCTTCCATCCAATTCTGGAAACTACAATGACTGCTTTTCAGTACATGCAGAACAGAATGCCATGATCTCTGCAAGAAGGAAAGACATGCTTGGAGCAAGCATTTATCTTGCTGGTGAAATGTCTGTTGATGGTGATTGGGTAGAAATAGAAGATGCAGAACCTTGCCCAATATGCTTTAGAATGATAAAGAACTCAGGAATTGATAAGATAGTAAGTAAAAAAGGAATTTTGAAGCTTCGCTATCCACTTCAATAAATGAATTTTTAATCCTATTGCCTATTTTTTATTTTTATAAGATAGTTTATTTTACTTTTTTATTTTTTTATTTTTCAAAAAAGAGTTCATTATAGCTATTTTTACAAATTTTTATATAAATTTGAATGTTAAATTTCAGGATAGTAATCTATATCATAGCCTAATTTTTTCATAATCATTAACTCATCTCTTGCATCTACAATTGCATTATGAGTTTCAGAATAATCTTTTTTCCCAATATTCTAAGCATTTGCTCAACACCATACCCTCTTCTTAATCTACCAGTTCCACAACAAGGCATGTGATTTGGAATATGTGGATTATGCTGTTTATAAGCAGCAACTTTCATTATGTCTCTCCAAGAAAATCCATCATGAAGTTCAGGCAAATGACGTTTATCAAAAGATGCATTGTAGGCAAGCAAATCCTTAACACCATTTGAATTAAGCAAATCCTTTAAGTCATCAATAGCATCGGGCCTATGTTTTATAAGGATTTCATGTTTTGTCAATCTCATTGAATTTGAATACATTCCACCTATCTTTTCAGCTCGAGGCAAGATATAATAGCGAGAATCAATTCTTTCAAAATTCTTGGATTTTGCAATTAAAACACCTATGGACATCACTTCATCTTTCCAATTTGTTTCCGTGTCTATAACTGCAAACCTTCTTGACATAATACTCCTCAAAATAAGTTTAATATATTTTAAAAAATTAGACAATTAGATTAAAATTTTTACGAATATTTATAATATTATTTTAATTTTAATAATTTATAAAAATAACTAAAAAACTAAAAAAATAGCTAATAACAATAATAAAAATAGTAAAATAAATAAAAAAAGAATTTAAAAAAGAAAAAATTTAGAACTCATCACAAAAAACTTCGAAAAAGATTTTGAACCAACTTTTTTTAAAAGTTTGGATGATGAATTCCTATCTAATACACAAAAATGTGCTTTAATTAATATATAAAAAGTTAAAAAAGTAAATGTAAACTAACTGAATTTAGAATTGATGGAATAACAAACTTATTCCATGATAGGTTCTAAATGGTTGATGTTACAACGTCTGTTTTTAACTTCGTCTCCTTTAACTTCTACGAAGTTTTCATCAATGATTGCAACAATTTCACATTCTTTACCTGCTTCTCTTCCAGCAGTTTTAATACATTTTCTACCAACTTCTATAGCTGCCATTATATCACCTTTAATGTTGTTAAAATAATTTCCGCAATACTGTCAGGATCAAAGCTGTCAGTATTTATAATTAAATCATAAATATCCATATTTCTAATATCTATATTATGAATATCCATATATCTTAAAGCTTCACTTTCTTCACGGGAAAGAATTTCCTCTTTTGCAAGCTCAATTGATTTGTCTTCTCTTTCACATACCCTTTTAGCTCTAACTTCTAAAGGTGCAGTGAAGCAAACTTTTAAATCCGCATCAATGAAGTATGCAGAAAGTCTTCCTTCAACAATAAGATCTTGAGCTTCCTCTGCAAGTTTAGCTTGTCTATTATCAATCTCTTTATCGATGTCAGTATTATTTTCAGCAAATTTGCCGAATTCAACAGGAGTCATTCCTCTCTCTGCAGCCATTTCTCTGAATATTGCACCAGCAGAAACGAATGGAATCTCTAATCTTTCAGATAATACCTTTGCAGCAGTTGTAGTTCCACTACCTGCTGTCCCACCGATTGTTATTATCATTATTTTCTTGCCTCATCTTTGAAATGTTTACGAGCACATTTTGGACATAAGTATCCACCAAATGGACGGTTAGGTCTTTTTTGAGATTTTGCTAATTTGCCAATCTCATAAGGACGTCCTCTTGGAACACCATGTAATACAGCACCACATTCAGCACATACATGCTTAGATGGTTTTTTCTTTTTATATCTTAAAACATTAACTCCACCAGGAGTTTTTGTGTTTACTCTTTTATATGATCTTGATCTAAATCTATTTGCAGGCATGTTCTCACCTAATTTGTTTTTTTTAAAAATATCTACAAATATTACTTTTTAATAAGCCAAATAATATCAAATTGTCTTAATCTGTAGATTTGAAGTAAAATACATAATAATATTAAAATATCTTAATATCTTAAAATCTAAAATTTTGAATAAAAGATATTTTGAAAATATCATGAAAAAAGTATCATAAAATTAGAATGAATTTAAAAAATAATTAAAATTCATTTAGTTAAATGATTAACACTATTTAATATGATATTTAACTAATATATACTTTACTGTTTTCTATACTTTTTCTTTAGAATTAAACTTCTCAAAAGATCAATCTTTCAAAGCTTAATCCCAAGTAAGAAAAATTACAGAAATTAAATTTTAAAATCCTGGCAATTTCCAACAACCCAAATTAAGTAGGCTATCCCACTTAACATGCCAATCATTAAAAATTCACCAAAATTCAGTATTACATATATCGTACTTTTTGGGATTATGATTTTAATTCAAATTTTATTAAAATTTTAATTTTTTAATTGAAACTAGAAAATAATTTTAGATAAAATATCTAAAAATAACTTAGATTGATGAATATTCAGAAAGTTATATATCATCAACAAATCATTAAATAAATAGTAGCAACTAAGTATAATTAAATTAATTTTACGATTAATTAAATTGAATAGTTATAGAAAACTTTCAATTTAATAGAATTTTATTCTTATTAAATAATAAGAAAAAGATTTGCTAAATTTTCACTCCAAAAAATGAAATTTTAATGAATTTTTCATGCAGAAAAATTTCAAAATCAAATTTCATAAATTTTTCAAAATTTAGAAACCGTTTTTGAATCCCATAAATTTCCTAATGATTTGTGACATTCCAAATGTACAAATGAAGTACCACCATAACCATCCAACTCCATAAGGAATGGTAGTTATGTTACCACCATAAAGCATTTGCCCTAATGAGTGGAAAATCGGAGTTAAAGTACAATAATAAACAGCTGGAGGAAATACAACAATAATATCTTTTATTGAAGATTGCCACATCCAAGCAAAGATTAACAATATTGGAATCATAGTAACAATCATTGGTCTAAATGACATTTTCATAATTTCAGATTGGTCTGACATCATATCCATTTGTTTAGCTTGAACCTTTGCCATTTGTTTAGAGTCTCCACTAGCTTGAGCTTCTCTCAACTCTTTTTGCAAAGCTTTTGATTTAGCTTGCATTTCATTCATCTTATCCTGGTCCACTAATAATTTTTGAGCAGTTACTGTCAAAAGGGATATGATAAATGATATCACAAATACAGTAAGCACTGGATTATTAGGGGTAGGATCCATTTGAACTAATGGATTAAGAACAGCATTCATAGCATCAAACACTGGTTGAAGCCAGGAAATACCTAATAAAAAACTACCTTGATACGCCATTTCATTCCTCACATGTTTAATAATTTTTAATAGTAAATTATAATTTTATTTTCTTTACAAATTTTAAACATTGCATAATTTAAATAATTATGCGCGATTCATAATTTCATAAATTCTTTAAAAATACAATAAACTATTAATTTATAAATTTTTTACAAATTTATAAATTAATAATTTAAAGCATAAGCTAATTTAATATCAAAATGATTAATAACATGATAAAAATTTAAAATAATTAGAAAAAATCTAATTATTATAAAATTTTCATTACAAGTCAATCATATGCATGATTATTTTAAAAGTTCAACCATTTTTCTAACGGTTGATGGCAAATGATTATCATGATTATTAATAATTTTTACAGTTGCACCAGTTAAAGTAGCATAAGCCATAGCTGCAGCTCTGTTCATTTCTTGATGTAACTGGATATCCTTTGCCTTTTCAGCATCTCTTTGTCTGGTTTCATCACTCATTCTTCTAACCATGATCTCATCAGGATGAGCTTCGACTAAAATGAAAGTGTCTGGATTTAATCCTTCTAAAACCCATTTAGGAAGGCCTGGCAAGAAACCAGCAGGTGTGCTAATAGTACAATGAGTGTCAACAATAACATTTTCAGATTCAGATTTTTCCTTAATTCTGAGACCTGCTTCTTTTTGAATCTCCTTTTGAGTGTCTGCAGGTAATTTTCTTAACTCATCCCTATTTTCAACAAGACCTTTTTCTACAGCGATTTCAGTCATGATATCTCCATAGTTTAAATGAAGATAATCCACTTCTTCTAATGTCTTTTTAAGTATAGTTGTACTTCCAGAACCTGGAATTCCAGTTAAAACTACTAATTTCATTTAAATCCCTCTCACATTAAACATTAAAATTTTAATTTTAATTAACTAATAATAATCACAAAAGAAAAAAAATAAAGGAATGATTGATTAATCATTTCCAAAATTCTTCTAATTATATGCATCTGAATAATTGATCAATGCCATTGATAAAATCAATTATCAATTTTCAATCAAAATTATTCAAATACTTTTCTTAACATTGGGTGCATTTCCATAAGTTGCTCTTGAGCAATTTCTTCGTAAAGCTTGTATACAATACCTACAGTAAGCAATACACCAGTACCTCCACCAAGAGCACCAGTCAAATCAGCAATAAATGCCAATATACCTACAAACAAACCACCGAGAATTGTAAGAGCTGGAATATACTTTTTCATAATCATATAAAGTTGTCTTTTACTGCTTCTGAAACCAGGAATTTGTATACCTGAATTATAAAGTTGCTTGGAAACTTCCTTCGCATTTAAGGAACCACTGATTTCCACCCATAGCCAGGAGAAAAGCACACAACAAGCTAAGAAGAAAATACCATAGAATATTACTCTCAATGGATTTGTAAACAATACACTTAAACTATTTGGAGTGGTTAACCATAATGCAAGACCACTGATTGGCCTACCACCGGAAACTTGACCTAATATAGGGAAACCAAGTTTTTGGAACACACTCGCGAAAAGTGAAATGTTTACAAGAAGTGCACTTGTTAAAATAACCGGCATGTTACTTGCATAAATGAATTTTAAAGGATATTTACCTACAGCTCCTCTAATTCTACCATGTCCTCTTACTTGACCGTGAGAAATAGGAATTTCTATTCTCATACTTTCACCGTATACAGCCATAAGGAATACAATGATAGTTGCAATCAATGGAATCAATATAGCGAAGTTAGGAGCTCCTCCGATAATGGATTGGATAAATCCAGGAAGAATACCTGAAGCAGTTGTAGATGCCGCAGTAGCTGGCAAGAAGTTAAATGTTCCAGTGATAATGGTTTGTGCTACACCAGCAGCAATGAACAATCCTACACCACTACCGAATCCCCATTTGGATACTACTTCATCAAGATATAAGATTAAAATTGCTCCAATAACCAATTGGAGAATCATTATACCATAAAAAGAATTATCAATAGGCACTAAACTTCCAGTAAGCACTAAAACTGCCGCTTCGAATATTGTGAATAAAATAGCTAATAATTTTTGAGTACTTTGAAACATAGCCTTATGTTCATGTTGAGATAAGTCTAGATTTAATATTTTTGCACCGACCAATAGTTGCAATACAATGGATGCAGTTACAATAGGCCCTATACCTAAAGTAAGTATTGACCCAAAACTACCTGCCATAACAGCTCTTAATTGGGCAAATTGGTCAACTGCAGCTGGACTCAAACCATATAACGGAATTTGAGCTAAGAAATAATATATAACTAAAACTATAGCGGTCCATTTAAGCTTTTCACTAAAGTCTTGCCTATGAATAGGAGTCTTGACCTCAGGAAGTAACTTAAATATAGGCTTAAAATTCTCTAAAATCATTTTTTCCCCGTTAATTATTATCTATTAATTCAAATCAGATTTTAATTATTTACAATAAGAATAAATTAAATTCCAACTTTGAATTTATTAATTTATAAATTTTTAATATTCTTTTAATGTAAATCCAAAATATTAGAAATAAATCACAAAAAGTGATCAAGATTAGCGATTAAAAATCATCTAAATTTGCCTTATATATTATATATAATATTATAATATTTTAGATTAATAATAAATATAATTTTTATATAATATAAACTATTCGATAAATAATACAAAAATTAACTAAATTAATATTGAATTTTAATGAATTTATAAAAATTTTAAAATAAGAATAAAGAATAATAATTAAAAAATGATTTAAAAAATTTAAAAAAAATATTAAAAAAGTACAGAAAAAATATTTAGAATAATTTAAAAAAAAATAAAAAATTAAAACTAGTTAAAGAGCATGACACTCCCAAACTAGTGAAAAGAATTTTGGTCCAGCTTTTGCTGGCCGAAGGCCAGTAAAAGGTGGGTCTAAAGTTCTACAGCTTCTCCGCCAGCTTCTTCTATTTTTTCGATTGCGCTTTCAGAGAATGCAGGAGATTTAACTACTAAAGGAATGTCAAGAGATCCGGTTGCTAAAACTTTGTTGTAACCTAATTCAGTTACATCAATTACAATAACATCGTCTTCTTTAGTTGCAATTCCTTGTTCTACAAACTCTTCAGCTTTGTCATTCAAGAAGTTTAAGTTGACAGGATAAGATTTGTGGATAGTTTTTTGAGGTCTTTTGAAACCGTGTTTACCGAAGTAATATCTGTTTTCAATTACGGTAGTGGACCAGTGGTGTTTTCCAGCTCCAGCTTTACCTTTACCACCTTTGTTACCTGCTCCTCTTCTCCTTTTGACAGAGCCTCCACCGTTAGATCTGGAACCTCTCATCTTATTAATCTTTTTACCTTTTCTAATCATAATAATCCACCCTTAAGCCATTCTTTTTGCAAGATTATTAATATCTTCGCCTCTGTAACCTAAGGATCCTCCTTCGTTTACAGAATGTCTAATTCCTTTGTATCCTTTTCTTGGAGGATGTAAACGGAATACAGGTTTCATATCAATATCTTGAGCTTTGAGTTCTCCATTGAGTAATGCATTAGCTAATTCTTCAAAGGTAGAGTAATCAGTGTTTTCGCTTAAGTATTCTTCAGAGAGACGAGCTCCACCAACTAATCTTCCTCTTTTTTCAACAAGTTCAGTGAGAGTTTCTAAATCAACTTCTCCCCAAGTGATGTAGTCTTTTGCTTTTTGGAGCATACCTTTGTAACTTGGGTTTTCATCAACTAATACAGCATGACTAATTCTGTTAAGTCTTAACATTTCTAAAGTACTAGCAATGCCTTGTTTAACACCAGTAGTACCTCTAATTCTAATTACTAAATACATGATACCACCGTTTATTGGATTACTCCCATATTTTTAAGGTCTTGTTCTGAAGCTTTCATTCTGCTTGCTTCTTTTAAAGCTTCGAATACAGCATTAGCAAAGTTTACAGTAGTTTGGGTTTGTCCACTTGCTTGAGACCATACGTCTTTGATACCAGCAAGGGAGAGGATGGTTTTACCAACATCACCAATAGCTAAACCTACACCTGCAGGAGCAGGTCTTAAGGTTACGTTTACACTACTTGCTTTACCGGTTACTTTGAAAGGTACAGTGTGTTGTCTTCCACAAACACAACCCCAGTCTCCACAACCTCTTCTTACTTTGATAATGTTATATTTAGCATTATCTACAGCTTTTCTGATAGCAGGACCTACTTCTCTAGCTTTACCTTGTCCTAAACCTACATAACCATTTTTGTTACCTACTGCAACGATTACTCTAAAGTTTACTTTTCTACCAGATTTGTGCATTCTTTGAACTAAATTTACATCCATTACTTCTTCTTCTAAATCAGGAAGTAATGCATCTACAATTTCTAATTCCATTATAGGGAGACCTTTTTCGAAGATTTCGTCAATATCGGTGATATTTCCTGCTTTTACTTCTTTACCTAAATTGGTTTTAGGTTCCCAGTCATCCATATTAAAGCTCATAATTCAGCCTCGTCAATTTTATCTTTAATTTCTTCAAAGTGTTCAGGTAAATCAGTAGGTTGAAGACCTTTAGCTAAGTATTGGGAGAATTTTTTGTTTAATTCTTCTTCATCTAAGCTTTCTGCATATTCTGCAATGTGTTCACCATTAATTCTGTCTTCAGTAGGGATAATAGATTCACCGTATGGTACATTTAAACCAGCATCTGCAGCACCTTTAACAGCAGCAAATACTTTTGATCCTCTAATAGGAGATTTTAAACCAATATCAGCAACAGCATATTCAATACCTGCTGCAACAGCTTTTTTACCACATAAGTATGCAGTTAAATAAACAGCACTAGTGTTTTTGTTTCCTGCTAACCATCCTAATTTGTTTAATTCTTTACTGTGAGCTGATACAACAGTTTCATCACCGTCTTTACCAACATTGATCACTTGAACAATACAGTTAGCATTGGAAATTCTTACAACTAATCTGGATTTATCTACACCAACTAATTTCGCTCTAGTAGCATAATCAGTTTTACCTTCTCTTCTTCTTCTGAAAGCTACTTTATAATTTGATCCGCTTGCCAAGTCCATTCCTCCTATTTGATTAAATCATGGTCTCTAGCGTAAGTTTTCATGTAAGATTTACTTCTGAAAGCTCCACCTTTTGCCATTTTGTATAATTTACGGTAGGTAGTACGGTCAATTTCACCAGCGTCTCTCATGTCTTTTAAGTCAGTTCTTAAAGCACGGATGGTTTTCATCCAAACTTGTTTTTTAGGAGTACGAGCGTTTTTAGCTCCTTTGATACTACCTCTTCCTTTACGTTTACCTTTTTTCTTTTGCTCTTTGATTTTTTTAGATCTGTAGCTACTAATACCAGTTTTTGGTTTAGCTTTGATAATACCTTGATCTATAAGTTGTTTGATACCGTCTCTTGTAATAGCTCTAGAAACTTCTTCAATTTTATCAGGATCTATCCATACACGGTTTACTCCAACTTTAAGTATACTAGCAGCTAATCTTTTTTGTGTAGTAAGATTCATTAATAATCCTCCATATAGTTAGCTGATAAACTTGAATAAAATTTCTTCAAGTTTCCCTTTATTCAAATAAATTAAAATTCATTTAATTTAGTTGTTTTAATTTAATTGTTAGCTTTTAATAAGAAAAAAGATTCTTTTGCTTGACTTTTGGCCAATATATTTAAAAAATAAATTTTCCATAAATTTACTCATTAAATTACACACAATTAATTATTTCACCTTTATCCAGAAATTTAGTATATTAAATCCCCGAATCAATTAATTGATTAGAATCATTGTCATATATGTTGTGGTATGAGGTTAAAGACGTATTCAATAATCCCTTACCAACCTTATACAACGCCCCTATTTTTCTTATAAGTAAGCTTTATAAATTTATAATTTTAAAAATTTACTTTAATTAAATCGCTTAACAATTTTAGGAAATGAAAAAACTTAATTTTATCATCTATCATGAGAAAAATTTAAATTTTTCTTTCTTTGCATTTATTTATTTAAAACTTTTATACCTAATTCTGATGCTTTTTCTAACATCAATTCTTTTTTACGTTTACCAATAGTAGCACTGATTCTTGCAGCTTCAGTTTCGCCGTCAATTGCTTCTAATTCTTTCATGTTATTAACAAGAACATCTTTGTAACCAGAAGGATGTAATCCTCTAGTAGCTCTAGGAGTACGATAACCAATAGATGGCATTGCAGGTTTACCTGCTTCGTATCTTCTCATTTTACTAGTTTTTCCTCTAGGACGTCTCCATTTGGTTCCTAATTTTTTATAACGAGCATATTCTTGTCTTTTAAAATCTTTACTCATTCAAATCACCATTATAACTATTCTCTACTAGTTAAATAGATACCATCCTGGAATACTCTAGGATCTTTACCTCTAATTTTAGTAGCTTGTTCTAAGTTAGCCATAGTTTGACCGACATCTTCCTTGTTAACACCAGTAATGATTACTTCATCACCTTTAACTTGAACTTTAGCATCTCCAACGATTTTTGAAGATCTAGGATGTCTTTCTCCAATAAAGTTCTCGATAGTAACAGTTTTTTCTTTGTCTTGAACTTTCACAGCCATTGGAAAGTGAGCAAATACAATTTTCATATGATAAGTGAAACCGTCAGTTACACCAGTAATCATATTGTTGATGTGAGCTCTAGTAGTTCCAATCATTGATTTGTCTTTCTTTTTAGGGAAAGCGGTTTCAAGAACAACAAGATTATCTTCTTTTGCAATAGTTACATTAGGATAAGAAAATTTTCTGGAAGTTTCACCATTTGGTCCTTTTACAGTAACTTCATCTTCAATTATAACTTCAACGCCTTCAGGAATTTCAATTTCTTCCCTTATAGCTGCAGCTAATACCATATTTAATCACCTAATACATGTAAGCCAACAAACGTCCGCCGATACCTCTTTCTTTAGCTTCTCTGTGAGTCATAATACCTTCAGGAGTAGTTACTATTAAGATACCGAAGTTCTTTGCTGGTAAATATCTTTTTTCGAATTTCTCAAATTCATCTTTCTTTACAGCATGACGAGGTTTAATTACACCACATTGGTTGATGTTACCTTCCAATTCTACTTCGAATTTTCCAGCTTTGTTGTCATCTATAAATTCAAATTCACCTATATAATTCTCTTTTTGCATAGTGCTTAACACGCGTCCAATTAATTTGGATGCTGGAGAAATAGTACAGTGGTCATTTACTTGACGTTCGTTATTTCTAATGTTTGTTAAAGCATCAGCAAGAGGGTCCATAAGAGTCATAATAAACACCTTTCTTAATTATATTTTTTAAATCCTATTTTAGGAGCAATTTCTCTAAAACATTGCCTGCATAAGTTGAGTCCGTATCTACTTACAATAGCAGAGTGGTCTCCACAACGGCTACATTTTTTTGCTGCTTTTCCGTATTTTCTTGGCAATATAATCACCTTAACATATCATTTAATATCAAATTACCTGTTTGCAGGATTATTCGTAATCTTCTTCCTCTGCAATGGTAACATTGAATTTTTCTTCCATAAATTTCATAGTTTCTTCAGGAGTGATTCTATGTCTTTTTGGAATAGATTTCTGTTGGATTTTTCTTCTTTTAATTCTATAACCTGGTTTTTCAAAGGTGATAGAAAGATTCATACCAAAAATACCAATATCTGGATCATATCTCATTCCAGGAATATCAATATGTTCTCTAATACCGAAAGAAACATTACCTTGTGCATCAAATTGACTTGGTCTTAATTTATTGTTAATACCTTCTAAAACCATTTTGATTGCATCTTCAGCTCTTTCTCCACGGAGAGTTACTTTACATGCAATAGGTTGTCTTTTTCTGATACCCCATTCTGGGTTAGTTACTTTTGAATAGGTTTTAACAGGGGTTTGACCAGTCATGTTTTCAATAAGAGTCATAGCTCTTGATAATTTTTCACCAGCTTCACCAACACCAATGTTGATGGTAGCTTTGGAAATGATAACTTCATTCATTGGGTTCATTGATTAACCTCCAATAAGTCAATAGCTGGTTCATCTTTACCGATTACAAATGCATATTCTTTTAAGGTTAAGAAAGAATCACCATTTGCCTTTTCGATAATTGCAGTATTTGGTTTGGAAGATTCGTCTACAATAACTTCTTGGATTTTACCGAGTTCACCAGTGTGTTTACCACCAGTAACAAGTACAACTACACCATCTTCAAATTTGAAGTTTTCCTTGATTTCCTGTTCAGGTATACCGATGCAAATAACATCTTGACCTGCATATACATCTTCATCAACTAAAACGTTTCTACCATCGTGAAGGTTCAATTGGGTTTTTCCGCCTTTAATAGTAGATTTGTTAACGACTTTAGCTAATTTGTAACTTGCATCTTCTGCAGAAATTGGGTGTAAAGTTAATCTTCCTTTAGTATCTAAAAGGATTCTGTAATTTTCTTCAGTTTTAGGAATAGTTAAGACATCCATAAAACCGACAGGGAATTTATAATCTTTTACAGCTCTTCCATCAATTAAAACATTACCTGTATTGATAATTCTTTTTGCTTCTCTGGAGTTATCAGCAAGACCTAAAATGTCTCTGATAATAACGAGTAAAGGTAAAGAATCGTCAATAGCGTGTGAACCAGGAGCAGGTTTTACAGTCCAGGTGTCTTCTTTTGGATGGATAGGCCAGCTTTTAGGTGCTTTATACCTTTTAAGATGCTTTCTAGATCCCATTTTTGCCATCTTATTCCTCCATATTTAATCTTCTTTCATCTTTTAAATCAGCTTCAATAATCATCAAGTTGGATGGGTGAATTGGAAGTAATACAGCATTTCCGTCAGGTTTACTTAAGGTAACTCCTTCAACGGTAACTTTGTATCTTTTTGCATCAATAGATTCAACTTTTCCTTCATGACCTTTAAAGTCACCACGAACAACTTGAACTTTGTCTCCAACTCTTATTGGTAAAGATCTTTTACCAATGTCTGCTCTTAAATCTTTGCTTAAATTAGCACTCATGATTTTACGACGAATGTGTAAAGGAGCAGTGTAGAGAGCTTTTCTTTGTTTTCTAGGTTGAATTGACATTTAATCACCATAAACTTAAATTAATATGCTTGCTGCACTGCCTACACTAGGCCATTTGTCAGCTGCTTCTTTAGCAACAGGTCCTCTGATTTCAGAACCTTTCAATACTCCTTCAGGAGTAATGATTACTGCAGCATTGTCTTCGAATTTTACACGAAGACCGTCAGCACGTCTGTATTCTTTTTTCTGTCTTACAACAACTGCGTTGACAACTTCTCTTCTCATATCAGCAGTTCCTTTTTTAACAGAAGCAACTACCATATCACCGACACCAGCTACGTCGAGTCTTCTACGAACACCTTTAAATCCTTTTACGGAAATAATTTCGATTTCACGAGCACCAGTATTGTCAACACATTGAAGTCTTGCACCAATTGGTAAAGCTTTAGTTACACTGGATGTAGTAGGTTTCATTCTAATCATCACCTTTTACTTCAACTAATACAAAGTGTTTAGTTTTACTTAATGGTCTACATTCTGCAATTTTTACAGCGTCACCAATTTTTACATCAAGACAATCAGGTTTGTGAACGTTAATTCTTGATTTTCTTTTTTCGTATCTTTCGTATTTTCTAATGAACTTGTAGAAACTGCGTTCTACAGTAATAGTCCTTTCTGCTTTATTTGTAGTAACAACTCCTTCAAGGACTTGTCCTCTAACAGATAAATTACCATGGAAAGGGCAGTTAGGATCATCACATTTAGTTTCTGGTTCCTTAACATTAAGACCAACCATTTTATCACCATTAAATTTTTTTATATCTTCTTTTTATCCTATCTTCAGGACGATTCAACAATATTTTACCATCAATTTCAACTATGGTTCCATCCGGAACCTTAAATTGAAATACAGAAACATCTTTCTGAATTAATTTCTCTTTATAAATAAAATTAAAATCATTCTGATTAGAACTTAAGTCTTCATCTTGAACCTTTTCCTTCACTTCAATCCTTAAGGTCTTTTTGGTTTCATCAATGACTGTTCCCTGAAGCCCTATCAAAGAGGGATTGGAACTGTCAACAACTTTAAGTTCTAACCCAATTAATTCATGATAGAATATATTTTTTGAGCTTATCATTCTAAGCCTCAGTATGTGAATTTAGGATATGATTTATGACATTAATGTCTTCTTCTCTTATTGTATTTCTTATCAGAATCTCTGATTTCAATAGTATCGGAAGAGAATCCCATTTCAGATAAAACCTCTTTAACTCTTGCCTTATGATCTCCTTGGAGTTCAATTTGACCTTTTTTAGCAGTCCCTCCACAAGCGCATTTAGCTTTAAGAGTTTTAGTAAGTTCCTTAATATCTATATCATGTTCATCTATACCTTCGACAATAGTCATAAGTTTTCCAAATCTTCTTCTGACTGTAAACACTTTTACAGATTGAACTTCTCTTGCAATTTCCTCACAAACACAAAGTTCTTCAGGAAGACCACATACATCACAGATTTTTGACATTTAATTCTCCTTCTGTTTTTGGTTCATAATTGTAAGAACACGAGCAATAGTCCTTTTGAGTTCTCTAATTTTACCAGGGTTTTCATTAACACCTGCAGCAGCACTTTTGGAAACGTTTTTAGCGAGTTCTGCTTTGAGTTCCACCAATTTTTCTTCGATGTCCTCAATTTCCATTTCCCAAATTTCTTTACTTCTTAAAATTGCCATTTTCTCAACTCCTTAAAGATTATTCCTCTTCGGAATCTTCGGTAGCTGCTTCAAGTTCTTCGAGGTCTTCTTCAGCTTCGACTACTTCTTCAATTTCTTCTAAGTTTTCAAGGTCTTCTTCAGCTTCGACTACTTCTTCAACTTCCTCTTCAGCCACTTCTTCTTCAACAATTTCTTCTACAGGTTCTGCAATAGGAGCAAGAATATCAACTTTATCAGGCAAAACTGCTTCAGGAGGCATGATTCTAACAACAATACCTAAAACACCAGGTTTTAAAGGTGCGGTAGCAAAACCTTCTTCTACAAATCTAGTTGCAGGTTCACCACATTTCTTAATGTAACCTTCAGTGAATTTAGCTACAGCAGATCTGGAACCTCTAATCTTACCGGATATAGTTACTTCTACACCTTGAGCTCCAGCACCCATGATTCTGCGGATAGTGGAATATGCTACTCTTCTGAAGTGCATACCTCTTTGGAGCATATTTGCTATTTTAGAAGCCATGATTCTAGCATTTAATTCAGGAACATCAACTTCTTTAACTTCCACTTGTGGGTTGTCCAAGTCAAATTTGGTTTTAAGACTTTGGGTAATAGCTCTTACGGTTTTTCCACCTCTACCAATTACCATACCAGGTCTTTCAGCATAAACGATAACCATAGTTCCTAAAGGAGTAACTTGGATTTCCATTCCTCCGTAACCTGCTCTTTCGAGTTCTTTTTCTAAATATTCATCAATTTTGGTTCTTCTGAGACCTTCTGTAACGAAATCTTTTTCTATCATTATTTAAGCCTCCACTAAAACTATTTGAATATGGGTAGTTGGAGTGTTGAATGGAGTTACTCTACCAAATGCTCTTGGTCTAGCTCCTCTAATGACCATACCTCTGTGGGAAGAGATATGTTCAATCTTAAGGTTTTCTACATCCATACCTTTGTATTCTGCATTTGCTTCTGCATTTTCAATAACATTTAAAATTGCTTTAGAAGCTTTTACAGGGTATCTTCCAGCAGCCCAACCTTTCATACCTTTTCTGTGACCAACATCTCTGTTGTGTCTTTTGAAAGGAACAGCTTTTTTCATTTCAATTACATCATTTAAGTATGCTTTTGCTTTAGCAACATCCATGCCTCTAATTGCACTACAAATTTCCACACAATGTTTAGGGGAAACTTTAAGGGATCTTGCCATAGCACGTGCTGTTTTGGATTCATCAGCATCTTTATTGTTATAAGCGTATTTATTTTTAGCCATGTTTTAATCTCCTTATTTAAGTGGTACAAACATAGATGATCTAGTAGCTCCCATACCTGGGTCACCATGTTGAACTCTAGCTCTAGTTGGTGCAAATTCACCAAAGAAGCATCCTAACATTTCAGGGGTGAAAGTTACTTCAACAAAGTCTCTACCATTGTAGATACCGAAAGTGGTTCCTACCATTTCAGGAATAACAATCATATCTCTACAGTGGGTTCTAACTACTACAGGTTTTCCACCTTTCTTATCTTGTTTTTGTAATTTTCTCATTTTATCCAACACAGACTGTTGTCTTGGTAAGAATCCTCTTTTTAAGGATCTTCTTTGTCTTGCTGGTAAAAGTTCAATAAATTCTTCCAAGGACATTTCTTTTAATTCTTCAATAGTATATCCTCTGTATTTAAATATTTTTCTAGCCAATGACACATCTCCTTAAATTATCTTCTTTTTCCAGTACGTTTAGCTGCAATTGAACCAACTTTTCTTCCAGGTGGTGCGTGTCTTGAAATAGTAGTTGGACGACCTGGGTGTTGTCTGTTACCTCCTCCGTGAGGGTGGTCAACAGCGTTCATTGCTACTCCTCTAACAGTCATAAACTTCTTACCTTTAGCTTTATAAGCATGCCATCTGACACCTGCTTTTAAGAAAGGTTTTTCTTTTCTTCCTCCACCAGCTACAACACCGATACTTGCACGGCATTGAGGATGGAAAGATTTTAATTCACCAGATGGTAATTCTACAACAGCTTGAGTTGCATCATGGGTAATTAAAGAAGCATAAGTTCCAGAAGATCTTACAAAACGACCTCCGTCTCCTGGAGTGTTTTCAATATTGTAAATTGGAGTACCTTCAGGGATTTCAGCTAATGGTAAAGTGTTACCGAAACTGATTGGTGCTGAAATACCGCATTCGATATCATCATCAACTTGAATGGTTTCAGGAGCTAAAATATGTCTTTTTTCACCATTTTCGAATTTAACTAAAGCAATAGGAGCAGTTCTTGCAGGGTCGTGAATGATTTCTACAACTTTACCTTTTAAACTACCTTCTTTTTCTAAATCATCGTATGCTCTGTATTGGATTTTATCTTTGAATCTGTGAGAAGCAACACGATGAGCAGGAGTTCCTCTTCCTCTACGTTGGTGTATTAATCGTTTTCCCATAATCAGTCCTCCTTAGAATACTCCCATTTTAACAGCTACATCTTCAGCTTCGCCTTCTTCAGTGAGTTTGACATAAGCTAATTTAATACCTTTTGGAGTAATGTGAGTGTTGACTCTTGCTACTTCTTGGTCATATAGCTGTTCAAAAGCCTTTTTGATTTGGGCTTTTGTAGATGTTCTTCTAACAACAAAAGCAAGTTCGTTGTTTTGATCAATTAAATTCATAGTTTTCTCAGTCACATGAGGTTTAACAATAATTTTATAAGGATCCATAAATATCCACCTTCTTAAACTATACCTAATAAATTCTAAAACGAATTTATTGGAATAATCCTCCTAATTTTTCAACAGCGGACTTAGTATAAACAGTTAACCTACCAGCATGAGTACCAGGTGCTAATAATTCAGCATTTAAGTTTTCTGCGGTGACAACTTCGACACCAGCGTGGTTTCTTGCACCTAAGCCAATGCCTTTGTCTTCAGCTACAACCACTAAAGGCCCTTTGCTGGATTTGTATTTACGTCCTCTTGTTTTTCCTCTACCTGCTCTTATATGTTTACTGTTTTTAGCTTTAATGATATCATCGTAAACTCCTAATGCTTTGAAGATTTCACGAGTTTCACTAGCAGTCTTAACAGTTTCCAAATCATCTTCAACAATAATAGGAACTTGTTCAAGATTTTCAATTTTGTGACCTCTGCCAGCGACTAACTCTTCATTGGTAGTAGCTGCAACAGCAGATCTGATTGCAAATCTTCTTTCCTTATTGTTTACTTTTTCGTGATGATTCTTTTCAGCTCTTACAGGGTGAGCTTTTCTTCCACCTTTAGCTTGTGGAACGAATGCTGCTCTAGCACCGCTTTTGATTCTAGGTACCATAGCTGCACCTCTACCGGATCCCCAGGATTCTGCAGAAGTTCTCTTACCTGCCATAGGGTCATTACCCCAAGGTTGGATTCTAGCAGATTGAGCAGAAAGAACTGCTCTTTTAATAAGGTCAGGTCTGTATTCTTCACTAAAAATAGCAGGAAGTTCGATTTCCTCTTTTACTTCCCCTTGAATTGAATAAACATTAACTTTCATTTGACTCTCCCCTCTTATACACCTTGCTTGGAAGCAGTACTAATAAATTCAATTTGAGGAGCTGCTTCATCAGCTTTCTTAGGTCTGATAGCTTGTCTAAGAATTACTAATCTTTTAGTAGGGCCAGGGACTGAACCTTTAACTAATACATAGTCGTTTTTAACTAAACCGTATCTAATAAATCCACCATCAGGGTTGACTGCATCCACTTCGGATACATCTCCGATTTTTAAGACTTTCTTGTTAAATTCAGTTCTTTTGTGGTATCCCATTTGACCTGCTTGTGCAACAGTCCACATAGTTCTTTCAGGAGACCAAGGACCAATGGAACCTACGTGTCTTCCTTTTCCACTTCTCATAGCTTTACCGTATTGAATTCTAATATTCCATCTCTTTACAACCCCTTGGACTCCTTTTCCTTTGGTGGTTGCAATAGCGTCTACATATTGTCCTTCATTAAAGATATCGCTTGCTCTGACTTCTTCGCCTAATAAGTTAAGTGCATAGTTTAATTTTTCTTCAGCGGAATTTCCACCTAATGCACATTCAAAGATTTCAGGTTTTTTCTTAGGTACGCTAGCCATCTTAGGGTTAGTGTGTACTAAAACTCTAACATCTTCAGTTTTGTCTAAAGCGTCTTGTATTTTTGCAATAGCTTCAGATTTATCATAGTCTTTAGGAAGGGTAATTTTCCTAGAGAGCTCTTCATCCAAATTATCTGCAATAACTTCGGTGATAGCTTTAAGTCCATGAGCAGTTTTTTCGTATGATCTTATCCCCATAATTACAAGGGGTGGTACTTCCAAAACAGTTACAGGAGTGAAAACAGTCATGCCGTGAGATGGAGAGTTCTTATCATTGTCTACAACCATAGCATGAGTCATACCTGCTTTGTAACCTGCAAGACCTAAAAGTTTTGGTTCTTCATTACTTGGCCAAGCTTTGATTCTTGGAGTTTCTTTAGCTACTCTTTTACGAGGGCTAAATGCCACAGAACCTTTTCTTGGTTGGTGATGTCTTACCATTCTTTTCCTCCGTTTCTATAATTTTTTCCTATAATTAATCAGTCTAATCTATTAAAATATTTTAATTTCTATTAATCTATTAAAATAGATTTTTTACAAATTTTGATTCATTGATCCAATCATCGCTTTAAGTTGTCTAATCTTAATTAAATTCTTAATCAATAAATCTCAGAATAAATAGCCATATTTGCTCTTTTAGTCAAATCGCTAAAATTCTACACTGTTTAAACTTGATTATTCAGTTTATAGTTAATAATTTAGCATACAGTCTCCTAAATCATATCTAGATAGGGCATACAGTCTACCTTTAAATAAAAATATCTAGATTAAGACTGTAGAGGCAAAAATTAAACAGCATATAAGCTAAATAAAGCTAGATAAACGTGAAAAACAAGCTCAAACTTGTTTATGTACTTCTCAAAGATTTATTATAAAGTTGTCTAGACTTCATAACTTATCCCATGTCTTTATGGAATATCTCCATTGCGGAGCAAACTTTATAGTGTCTAATTATAAAGCAAATCCTTGAAAGCTAAAGCTGACAATAGCTAAAGCTTCGATCTATATGTTTTTTTAATGTATTTATAATATTACGTATTAACGCTACGTAAATGCGGAAGTTAATAATGAACTATTAACTTAAAGTATGTTGAAAATAGCTAAAGTTGAAATTACAGCTTCTTCGGTTCTTACGGTCTCGGTTCCTTGATTTGGAATTGTATTTAACTTTATAGTTTCCCACTTGGAACTTTCCACATTTTCTGAAATAGAAGAATATGGTCCTCCGAACACGATAGCTATATGATTTGAACTTTCTACTTTAGATTTCAATTCGTCAAAAATAGTATCGATTGTATCTGCATACTTTGTAGTTTCCACCACAAAGTCGGGATTAACTAATTTTAAGCTATTTTTAAGACCTTTATTAGTAGATAATGTCTTAAATCCCCAGTAAATGTCATCTGGTTCATCAGGTGTGACTATTACCTCTTTAGCAAACTTAGTGATTTTAAATGAAAATATTTTATTCACAGTAAGTTGCTCTTTGCAAAACGCCAACTTATCCATACCTATATCTACAAAGGTACCCTTCTTGTTCCTTTTTACAGTGTATCCTTGTCTGTAATCGCCTAATTCAGGCTGACCTACAGGATGATGAGGCACTCTTAAAGGAGGCAAAATACCAACATGCCTTAATTCAGGCTTTATAGGAATTGCCTTTTTTCTAAGGTATTGTGGAGTATCCATATAATTGAGAATTTCAGCTATGAAATCTCCATCCTCTGTCTGTTCACTGTCTGGAATTGAAAGATCTTTATAAACAACGACTTCATCAACTTCAAACAAAGCTAAAGCCCTACCAATTAAACCCACTTTTGATGTTTTTAATTTCAAGTCTTTAGTTTCTGCCAAGAATGAATTCGGTATAAAGACTGATACTTTATTGTTTTGCATATTATCAAATTTTAATTTTTAATCCATATGCAACATGATTGAACATTTAATAAAGCATTTAGTCAAAAAGAGCTAAAATACCGATTAAATCTAAAATCCGTAAAAATAAGAAAAAATAAATATTCATGATTAACACGATTTAAATAGCTACAAAACATAGCCCAAGCTAAACCATCAAAAAACCTATGAAAATTGATTCTTTACACTGATATTTAACATTAGACAGATGTTTAATACCAATAAATCATGAAAATTAAATAAAAAATTTAAAAATTTCTTATAAATTACATAATGTAGACATATAGATTAGTAATATTTAAGTTATTTATAGTATATAAAGGTTTTGCTAAAAAAAGTATTTTTGGAAATTAATTAAAATCATATACATTATAATTATATAATTATTTTATTATTTCAAATTTATGGATTATTTTTATTGTCTTAAGATTCAAAATTCTCAACTCTCAATACAATAACTTTTACTTCACGAGATTCTTCATTATGAAAATCATAAATCTTTGGAATTGGAAATTTGTAAACCAATTTGTGAGTGACTTCTGCACCAAGATCCCTATAGTAGTCAATTACAAACTCTTCAGTATTTTTCATATGAAATGAGTAAATGACATCAGCACTGCCAACTGCAAATTCCATAAATTTTCTATCAGCATGCCTTTTTCCCTTCTCTTGAGATCCAAAAGGTGGGTTTTGAATCAAAGTGTCAAATCTATTTAATAAACTTTCACCATTATCAATTTTGCTAAGATTGCTTTCATTTAATAAATCACTTATTGAATTAAATGAATTAATGTCTCCAACTATGAAATTTGTATTACTGACATCTACATCATATTGTTCAGATATGCTATTTTGAGTGATTTTTGCTAAAGCTATTGATTCGCCGTCAATGTCAACACCTAATGAACAGCTTGCACCCATAAGTGAAGATGCAATTGCAAAGATTCCAGTTCCACTTCCAAGATCCAAAACACTCATGTTGTATATGTCACCTAAACCATATGCATTCCACACTAAATCTGCAGCTATTGTTGCAGGAGTGGAATACTGTTCAAGTCCAACTTTTGGATTTGGATGATTCGGAACTTTTTCCAAAATCATTTCAAGATGTTTCTTTTTTGAAATTTTCATAAAATCACAAGAATAAAAAATATATAATATATATTATAATTTTATTATTTTTTATAGATTACCAAAAAAATGTTATTTTTATATCTGCAATGAAAATTATAATTTGAAAAGAGTTATAATATATTAGATATAAACTAATTTTATGAAAAGAATTCATTTATTATTTGCAATTTTTATTATTCTAATTTTATTCGTTGGATTGACTAATGTTAGTGCAGTTGATAGTTCAAAATGGAAAATAGTATCTATTGAAGGAGAAAATTTTAAAATACCTCCTGAATATGAAGGGGGCGAGTTAGATAATGATAGTTATTATGATAAAAATTCAAAATTATATATCCGCTCTTATAAAACAGACTATCATTTATTATATAGGTTTGGAGAAGATTACACATCAAAATATTTAGAGGATGTCAAAATGGATAAGATTGAAAGTCATGACGTACTTATGTTTTTAAGTTGTTTTGAAGGCAAATATTCATTAGATATTTATTTTATGTGTGGAAATTCCACATATTACATTTCCCAAGAGGGAGATGAACTAAATGAAAATGTAAAAGAAATTATTAGAACAAGCCCCAAACAAAATCTGACTTCTCAAGAATTTTATGCAGAATTCTATAAGTTACAAATGAGATATGCTAAATATTTAGATGACATCGAATGGGTTTCAAATGATCTTCAGCAATTTGAAAATCAGAAAAATCTTGAACGACAAGCACAAAATGACAATATGTATTGGTATTTATTCGGATATTATAGCAATAATTACTAAATATATACACTAAAAAATTTTTGAAAATATTTATATAGTCATAAATTTATGACTATTCTCTTCTTTTTTAACTATTCATTTACTTATAGTCTTTAACTGATTTTATAAGTTTTTCCATATCTTCAACCAGATATCTTATTTCATCAGAATCACTATCTAAAGAACTCATATTGAGTACTAATTCATTAGTTAATTCATCTACTTTTTCAATAATCAATTTTAAGACATCTATTCTATTTTTTATTTCATATTCCACTTTTGGAGAATTATCTGTTGAGAAGTTGATGATGTTTAATGTGGATTCTGCTTGTTCATAAAATAGATTGGTGAAAAGCGCTTTTCAATCATGTCAATAGCTACTTTTTCTTTAACCTCATATAATTGCTTTAGATCATTCACTTGACTTTCGTATCTTTTAAGTGTTGGACTATTTGTTATTGGAGTTAATTCTATTTCCTCTTCTTTTTCAATACTAACTTTCGGTTTTAAATCTTCATTACTAATTGGAAGTTTAGTTTTATATTCTTCTGAAGTGTAATCTTTTAAGACAAAAACATATGCAGTGTAAAAAATTAAAATAGCTACAAGAATTATACAAATTATTATAAATATGTAATGGAAAATAAATCCCCATGCAATTAAAAGAGGTCCTGCAAATAAAATTACCCCAAACCAATACATAAATATTTCATTAGAATAGAGAAATTTTTTATCGTTAAAATCATTTTTTCCTCTTTTTAATCTAATTTCAGCAGCAACTTTAGATTTGTAAGCATATTTCAAAATTTCATCATCAGTTAAAATGCCTTGTTTAGGTTCTAGAATATACTCACCGTCATATCTTTGGCTCACAGGAATTTCATTTCCTTCAATATCATAAACTTTTCTAGATAATCTACTTTCTTTATAAATTAAAGGAGATGTTAATCTTTTAATTTCTTTTTCCCGTAATTCTTCATCAAAAATAGTTTGTTCTGTTTTATCCATATTAACCCCTTAAAATATGTTTATATTTATATTTTTGAATTATTCATATAAACAATTTTTCATTACTCAAAAATTTTGTTTAAGAGAGTAATAAAAAATACAAAATAAATAATTTTTATAGATTCAAAAAACATTTAAAAATAATGATAAAATTTAATATTAATATTATTCATATATAATAATATAATGATTGATAAATAATACTCATATATTTTTTATCATAAATTTAAGATAATTTAAATTAAAAAAAAGAGGTATAACATGTTTGAAAAAGTACTTATTGCAAATAGAGGAGAAATTGCTATACGTGTTATGAGAGCATGCCGTGAATTGGACATGAAAAGTGTAGCAGTATACTCAGATGCTGATAAAACTTCTCTTTATACTAATTACGCAGATGAAAGCGTTCCTTTAGGAAACCCTTCTCCAAGCCAGTCTTATTTAAACATTGAAAAGATCATTAATGCTGCAATTGAAACTGGAGCAGATGCAATTCACCCAGGATACGGATTCCTAGCGGAAAATCCGGAACTTGGAAGACAATGTGAAAAGAATGGAATCAAACTTATTGGTCCTAAAGGAGAGCATATTGAAAAAATGGGAGACAAGATCACTTCCAAACAATTAATGAAAGATGCGGGCGTTCCTGTAATTGAAGGTACTCCTGATGGAATCACTGATGTTGAGGAAGCAAAGGAAATTGCTGAAGCAATCGGATACCCTGTAATCATCAAGGCATCAGCTGGTGGTGGGGGAATCGGTATGCGTGCAGTTTATGAAGAGGATGAACTTGTACGTGCACTTGAAGCAACCCAATCAGTAGCTTTGAAAAACTTTGGAGATGCAACAGTATTCATTGAAAAATACCTTGAAAAACCAAGACACATTGAATTCCAGGTTTTAGCTGATGAGCATGGAAACACCATCCATGTAGGAGACAGGGAATGTTCCATCCAAAGAAGACATCAAAAACTATTGGAAGAGGCTCCTTCCCCAATCATGACTGAAGAATTGAGAGAAAGAATGGGGGAAAGTGCAGTTAAAGCTGCTGAATCCATTGGATACAACAGCGCAGGGACTGTAGAATTCTTGTATGAAAATGGAGAATACTACTTCCTTGAAATGAACACACGTATTCAAGTGGAACACCCAATCACTGAAATTGTAACTAATACTGATCTAATCAAAGAGCAAATTAAAATCGCTTGCGGTGAAGAATTGGAATACGAGCAAAATGACATTCAGATAAGTGGACATGCTATTGAATGTCGTATCAATGCAGAAAACCCACTTGCTGACTTTGCACCAAACCCTGGTAAGATTACAGGTTACAGATCCCCTGGTGGACCGGGTGTACGTTTAGACAGTGGAGTGTACATGAATTATACCATTCCAACTTTCTACGACTCAATGATTTCCAAATTGGTCACAAGCGGCCGTACAAGAAATGATGCAGTCAATAGAATGAAAAGAGCATTAAGCGAATACATTATCTTAGGTGTAAAAACAACCATTCCATTCCATAAGGCAATTCTCAGAAATGAATCCTTCCTTGAAGGTGACTTGCACACTCACTTTGTAGATGAGCATAAGAAATGGATTGACGCTGAAATGGAAAAAGTTATTGCAGAAGATTTGGAAAGGGTAAACCGTATGAAATCCACATTTATGCCTGGAAAGAAAATAGCTGCAATATCTGGTGCAGTGGGAACTTACTTCAATGCTGCTCAAGCGAAACAACTTAAAAAACAGAAATAAAACAGCGAAAAATAAAATAAATTTTAATAAAATAAAATTTAAAAATAAAAAACTAAACTCATAAACTAAACTTATAATTTAACTCATATCTAAGTGATTATTATGAAAAAAGAAATGATAAAGCTTTTACTAAGCCAAAATGTAATTTCAGAAGAAGAAGCTAAACGTTTAGACTTAATAAATGATGAAGCTATTGAAGAATCCATCAAGGAATTAGGATTCGGAAAAACTGAACACATTACAAAAGATAAAATTTGCGAAACTCTTGAAACTGAAAAAATAGGTAATGAAATCCTTTGTTTCAGAAAAGTGTTCTCCACTAATTCAATAGCTAAGTTTTTAGCTAATCATGATGCTAAAGAAGGCACTGTATTGATTTCTGAAATTCAAACAAATGCAAGAGGAAGATTAGGCAAGAAATGGGAAGCTCCAGAAGGTGGAATATGGATGTCTCTAATCTTAAGACCTCAAGTTCCTCCTGCAAGAATTGGTTTAATCACATTGGCAACAGGTGTGGCAATAGCTAAATCCATCAGATCTTTAGGTGTTGACGCTAGAATCAAATGGCCTAATGACGTCTTGATTCACGGCAAGAAAATATCCGGAGTTCTCACTGAAGTCAATGCAACTTTCAATGAAATCGACTGGATTGTAGTGGGTATTGGAATTGACAGCAACCTCAAATTAGAGGACTTCTCTGAAGACATTAGAATAGGCACAACCACTTTAACTGAAGAATTGCCTGCTAAAGTCAATGAGAACGAGCTTATTGCAATTTTCCTAAATGAATTTGAAAAGGTTTACGAATTATATAAAGATGGTGAGATTGAAACCATTCTTAAAGATTGGAGAGATCTTGCAGATACCATTGGAAAATACGTAAACATTACCCAAACCGGTGGAAAGATTACCCAAGGTTATGTTGTTGGAATCAACAACGAAGGTAGCTTAATCATTGAAAGACAAGACGGCACCTTAGAGAAAATCATCTCTGGTGAACTTAGAACCGTTGAATAAAATTAAAAATCATTATTTCAAATTTATTTTAATTGGAATAAAACAAAAATAGTACTTTAATAAAAATAAATAAAATGAAATTAATTTTTCATTTTATTACCTCTTTTTTTAAAAATAAAATAAAAAATAAAAAGATCTAAATAAAAAAACTCTTTTTTTAACTAATTTTAATAGAAAATCAATTCTTTTGATTTTTCAACATCTTGAGATAAAACCAAGAATTTCTCAAAGGACTGATCTACTTTTTCATATAACTCATTTAAATCCATATCAATCACATCCTTTGTAGACAAGTCAATACGGATTGTAGCGGATGCCCCAGGCATTCCAACTGCAGGGATTGTGATTATGCCAAAGTCCTTCAATAAAACCATAGCCCATAAGAAACAGCAATCCTTTTTTGAAAGCTCTGTTTCAATATTAAGTTTATCCCATTGATCTTTTAAGGAATCTTCACTTACCATAACACCAGTTGGTGTCTTTTCAAACATTTCATACTTTTCACTGAGCAAATCAAAGAATTCCTCTTTTCTAGACATAGCTTTAACCAAGTTCTCTTCAGTGTAATTCCTAATACCATTTACCATAGCTAAAATCAATGGAGGTTGGGCTTCAAGACCAAATTGATTTGCCTTAACCTTTATTTCATCAATTAAATCCTTTCTGCCAGCCATCAATCCGCCTCTTGGGCCTGGCATTAATTTATCAGTGCTTGTAACAACCAAATCCGCTCCAAGCTCTGTTGCTTTCGCTTGATTGAAGACAGCAGTCCTAAGCCTTGCACCTGAAGCATCATCAACAAGCACTGGAATGTCCTTTTCATGAGCCATATCTATGACTTTCTTAAACAATTCTTCATCAATGACCTTATGATCCATTGTTGAACCGGTTACAACAACCAGTGAAGTGTTTTCAGGAATAGTGAACTTGTCAATGTCAATAAACTCATCATAACTTGCACCTACAATTGCACATGACCTTGGAATTGATGGATGGGCTGGAAATTCAGCTAAAAAATGACTGACATGAGAACCTTCTTCAACCAATGCCAAAATACTTGCCAAGATTCCGGAACTTGTCCTATTAACTGCCAAGACCTTTTCCCCTCCAAGATGCTTGTGGCCTACAATTTGGAGCTCATCTTCAAAAATAGCTGGACCTACATAGGTTTCCAATAGATTCAATTCCTCATCACTTGCTATAAATCCACCGGAAAGTCCAGTGACATCATACAATGAGTCTCTTCCCTCATTTTCAATAATGGATTTAATAATCTTCAAGGAGGATTCCCTTTTCTTAACTTCATCTAATGAATTGTTTACAATCATAGTATAACCTTAAATTGATTAAAATATATAATAATTTAAAATATAATTTAAATATCTTTTTAAATATTATTAAAAATATTATTTATAAATTTTTAAAAATTATTTAGAATTATTTAAAAATTATTTAAAATATAAAAATAAAATCAAACAAAAAATTAAAAAATTTATGAAAAATAAATCTGATAAAAATAATAAAAAAGAAAAATTAGGAATAATCAAATTATTCCATATTCAATTTATAATCTGAGAAAGCTTCAACAATTACTTTTAAATCTTTTTCTGTAATGTCAATTTGGCTAAAGTTTTCCTCTTCAGTATAAACATATTCAGCAAACAATACACTTCCATCAGGAGTGGTGTATATTGTGATTAAATCGTCCTTCTTCTCAGGATTTTTGTTAAATAGATTTATGGTGAAAGAACAGAAGGAATCTAAAGAATCCTCATCTATTTCCCCATCATTATCAAGTTTCAATTTGAAATCTGAAAAATCATCAACGATTGATTCTAACTCTTCATTTGAAATGCCTTCTTGACTGAAGTTTTCTTCATCAGGATAAATGTATTCTGAGTATGTGATATTTCCATCAGGATTAGAATAAATATTAATCATCTTTTCCTTTTCAGTTTCTTCATCAGGGACGTTTATAGTGAAAGAAATACCTAATTTATTAAAGAACTTTTCTTTTTCTTGCTCATCTTTATTACATTTTCTAAATTTACTTATTCTGGTTTTGAGTTTCTTCTGTGATGCTTCTGCAATATCCGCCATGATATCACCAAAATAATCATGATTTTTAATCAAATAATTTTATAATACTAAATTTATAATACTAAATTTTATAAATACAAATTTAACATAATTTTAACATAATTTTTTACAATAATTCTAAGATTAATTTCTAAGATTAATTTAGATTATTATCATATTTAAAATCATTAGTATATAAATATTTACTACAATTCATTTCTTTTAATAAAACAGAATCAATCATAAAGACTGTTTCCTTCACTGTCCATAGCCACAATCAATGGGCCAAATGAATCTACATCCAAATCCCAAATGGCTTCAGGCATTCCAAGGTCTAGCCAATTTACTCCTTTTATTTCATTTACCTTATCAACATACAATGCTGCACAACCACCAGTCGCTACAACATAAACTGCATTATTTCTCTTGAGGGCTTCCCTTACAGAATCATCCATTCCACCTTTACCAATGATAATCTTAGCACCCATATCCAAAACATCCGCTTCATATGGATTCATTCTCATGGAAGTTGTCGGACCTACAGCAACCATTTTGTATTTAGGGCCGTTGGAATCATCTTTCTCTTGAATAATAGGTCCCGCATGGAATAAAACCGCTCCTTCAATATCCATTGGAGCCCCTTCTTCCAAGATTCTTTTATGAGCTTGATCTCTTGCAGTCAATATTTGACCGGAGATTGAAATAACATCTCCAGCTTTTAATTTGTTAATATCCTCATCAGTAATTGGGGTTTTTAATTCGATCATGAATTCACCAAATAAATTTTATCAATTTTGAAACATAAAAACATTATTTTTAAAAATTTCAAAAACAAATAGAATAAGTTTTATATAAAAAATTTCATATATTATATATTATATTATTTAATTTATTTATTTAGATATATAAAAATAATCTAATTAAATAATATAATAAGTTTTAGATATATAATAATAATCTAATTAAATAATCTAATAAAATTATTTAATAGAATAATCTATAAAAAATTATAAAAAAATAATTTAAATCATGAAAAAATTTAAATTAAAGTTAATTTGTTTTAATTATTGGAGTAAGGTTGATTATTAATGTCCAGTATGAGTAATGTAGCAGGATTATCTAAATGGATTAGAACATTGCCTAATGCTAAAAGTTCAGTGCTAATGATAATTATACTAAGTTTTATAACAGGAGTTCTCCTATTTTTATTACAGCCGGTTAGTGTAGGAAACGGATTGGAAGACTTCTTCTACGGAGGGGCATTCGGTTTTGTTGTATTCGGATTGCCTGCAATCATAGTCGGATCTACAGATCAATTATGGGTGGAATCCCTTAATGGAATCAACCTTAAGGCAAAGCACTCCATGTTTTTAGCATTGGTCTCAATGTCCCTTGCAGGAATTGTAAGTATAATTGGAACAGCAGTAGGACTTATTTTCAATATGGATCTATTCTTTAACTCCATCTTATTCGGTTGTGTTATTGCATTTGGATTCAATATTCTTGTTATCTTAGCTACAACTAGAATAAAACTCTTCAATTCATTTTTAATTGCAATTATCCAGCCATTGCTTATGATTGGAATGCTCATTATCACAAGTTTCCTAAACAATATTGAAGACATATTTGCATTAGGATATATCAGTACATTCTTTAAAGTGATTATAGCAAGTGTAATCTTCCTAATTGCAATTTACGCATTCATCAGTGTTGTAGAGTCTCCGATGAAAAAGAATTTAGGATTCGGTGCAATGGAAATCCTAAGTTATTTCATCTTGCATATGAATGAGGGAACCAATACAATTGAACAATTGTTTGATAATGCTGGAGAAGCTATTGATACCCTTGTAGGTGTTGCAAGCTTTAGAAGGTTTGACGGCAGTATTAAAGCATTATTCATTAGCCCTTGTGTCCATCCAGGACCTCTCGGAGACATTGGAGGTTCCAATATGCCTACCATATTGGCAAATAGCTTTGATGCATTCACTATGGTTGTACATGGTCCATCAACCCATGACTTCAACCCGGTTTCAAGTGATGAAATCGTTAAGATAGAAGATGCAGTTAGAAAAGCTTTAGACAATATGGAATACTCTCCAAAGGCAAGTGAATTCATAAGATATTCACATGAAAAGGCAAATGTTGGAGTTCAATTCTTTAAGAATGGAACCGTTATGCTTTCTACATTTGCTCCATCCGGAAGTGATGACATAGAATATGCTGTAGGACTTGCAGCAATGATAGAAAGCCAAAAGCTGTTAGGAACAGAAAACAATATCCTAGTTGATTGCCACAATTCATTCAACGAGGAAAAAGGTGGGGTTCTACCAGGAAACCCTGAATTGTTCCAATTACTCGATACAATCAAATTAATTAATCCAAAGGACTTGGAACATGACATTAAAGTTGGCTGTTATTATACCGACCTTGGAGGATTCGATAAGCATCAAGGAATTGGTGAAAGCGGTTTGAAAACCATGGTTGTTGAAGTGAATGGGCAAAGAACTGCTTATGTACTGTTCGATTCAAACAATATGGAATTAGGATATAGGGAAACCATTTTCAATGCTATGAAAGACTTGGATATTGATGAGATTGAAGTTATGACCACAGACACACATACTGTAAATACATTATCTGCAGGATACAATCCAGTTGGAACTGTAGAGAAAGAAAAAATCATAGAGTTTGTGAAACTTTCAATCAATGAGGCAATTAAAGACCTAGAGCCTGTAGAAGCTGGAACAAATACTGAAAGAATCCTAAATCTTAAAACATTTGGTCCAAATAATTCCACTGAACTTATTTCCACAATCAGTTCCATCGTAGCAGTCAGTAAGATCATTGCTCCATTGACATTTATTGTAGCGATTATCTTTGTAATCATTTGGATATTTGTATTATAATTAAATATTATTAGAATAGTATTGACTAATAAGCAATACAATTCTCATTATATTATTGAGGTGAAAATATGATTACTTGCAATGTATGTGGACACTTGAATCCCATTGGTGCATTAATATGTGAAAACTGCGGATCTGACCTTTCTGACAGTCCAGATTTAGGTGGATTCGATGACGATGAATATTATTAAAGTTTTTTAATTTAAAAAACTTTTTTTCTTTTTTTAAACTTTTTAAATGATTATTAAATACTTTTTTCCCAAAATAAGAAAAAATAGCTCTTTTTAAAAATAGACATTACATAGAACAAGAATTTGAAAATTAGGGAAAATAGTAAAAAAATAGAATTAAATCATGTTGAAAAATAGTAAAAAATAAAAAAAGAAACTAATTATTTATAGATAATTAGTTAAGATAGTCCATAAAATGAACCAACAGAATCCGAATGGAAGGATTCCATCCCATAACCAAGTTGAAAACCCTTTAACTTCTTCACCAAACATCTTTTCACAAAATTGGCCTATGAAATAAAGAATTACCAAACCTACTACAAATGCAAATACATGATTTGTAAATCCCAACATTCCAGTTGTGAATGCGGTGGATATGAGAGCTGCAACAATTGCTGCAACAATATGAATTGATACAGTTTTAACAGTGACATCCATTAATTTTTCCTCCAATAATAAAAATAAATATAATAATTTTGATTTTTTATTTTGATTTAAATAAAAGTTTTTTAAAGTTTTAAATATAATTAAATCATATAAAAACTATAACTATAATTATATAAGTTGATATAATATATAAAATATTGCATAAAAAATATAAAAAATCATTAAAAATCCATTAAAAAAAATCTTTTAATGTGCTTAAAAAATAATTTTAAAAAATAATTAAATTAGTAATAATTATTCAAGTGATAAAATATGAAATCAATGACAAATGTTGACATTTACACAATATGTCAGGAATTAAATGATTTGCTGGTTGGAGCAAGAGTGGACAAATCATTCCAGCCTACTAAGGATACTGTGGTAATGAGATTCCATAAGGCAGGAACAGGAAGATTGGATCTTGTTATACAAGCTGGAAAAAGAATCCATTTAAGCCAATATCCTTTAACAAATCCTCAAAACCCACCAAGTTTTCCAATGCTTCTTAGAAAAATAGTGAAGGGAGCAAATGTAGTTAGCGTAGAGCAACATAATTTTGACAGGGTTGTGGAAATTAAAATGAAAAAAGAGCAAACCTACACCCTTATTGTTGAACTATTTTCACAAGGAAACATAATTCTCTTGAATGAATCCAATGAAATCATATTGCCTCTAAAGAGAAAGCATTGGAGCGATAGGGACATTAGCTCCAAAAAGGAATATGTATTCCCTATTGAAAATGGAATCAATCCAATCACATTGACTATCGAAGAATTTAAAGATATTGTGACTGGTGGAGAAGATGAGGAGATAGTGAGGGTTCTCGCTACAAACGGTCTTGGAAGCCTATATGCTGAAGAGATAATGGCAAATACTGAAATAAGCAAGAAAGCGTCATGTTCATCTTTAAGTGCTGAAGAGATAAGCACCATTTTTAATGCATTGAAATCAGTTTTTGAACCTTTGGAAAAAAGGCAGTTCAATCCGATGATTGTAAACAATGAAAAAGAAGTAGAAAAATTGAAGATGGAAAATCCTGACAAGAAATACAAATCAAAAGAGGATGTCCTTTCAATCAATTTAAGCCAATATGAAGGATTTGAAGTTGAAAGCTTTGAAAGCTTCAATGAAGCATGCGATGAGTTCTACTCTTCCAAAGTGAAAAATGAAATAACAGGCATTCAGGAAGCTGCATGGAACAAAAAGGTTTCCAAATTTTCCAAAAGGCTTGAAAAGCAGGAAGAGACATTGCATAACTTTGAAAAAACCATTGAAGATTCCCAAAGGAAAGGGGAACTCCTCTTTACAAATTACGTTCAAGTCGATAACATATTAAATGTAATCAAAGGTGCAAGGGAAAAGGACTATGGATGGAAGGAAATAGGCAAGACATTGAAGGATGCCAAGAAATCCGGAATGGCTGATGCGCAGATATTTGAATCCATGGACCCATTAGGAAACATTACATTGAGAATAGATGATGTGAGCATTGCCCTTGACTCCAAGAAATCCATACCAGATAATGCTGAAGTATACTATGAAAAGGCAAAAAAAGCTAAGCGAAAGATCAAAGGTGCTTTGATAGCAATTGAAAACACCAAAAGACAACTTGCTGATATGGAAGCCAAAAAGGAAAAGGCAATGTCAAATATCATGGTTCCACAGAAAAGAGTCAAGAAGAATCTCAAGTGGTATGAAAAATTGAGATGGTTTGTATCCAGTGATGGAATTTTAGTGGTCTGCGGTAGAGATGCAGGTACCAATGAATCAGTTGTGAAGAAATATTTGGAACAAAATGATATTTATTTGCATGCGGATATACATGGTGCTCCTTCAGTTGTAGCAAAAGTTCCATCCGATTCATTAAATGACAATTTGCTTAAAGAATTAGGTGAGTTTTCAGCTTCCTTTTCAAGTGCTTGGTCGAAAAACTTCACATCTCAAGACGTCTATTGGGTAGAGCCAGACCAAGTTTCAAAAACCCCGGTTTCAGGAGAGTTTGTGCCTAAGGGTGCATTTATCATTCGTGGACATAGAAACTATATTAGGGGAGCAAAACTTGAAATCTCAATTGGACTGGTAGACTATGATGGTGAAAAGCGTATTATGGCAGGTCCAACTGATGCTATGAAACATCATGCAAGTAAATTTGTAACCATAAAACCAGGTTATACCAAAAAGGAAAAAATAGCTAAGGAAATATTGTCTAGAATTAATGAAGATGAGATATTAAGTTTAGATGATGTTGTAAGAGTATTGCCTAGTGGAAAATGTGATTTTGTTTAAATCCATTTTCTATACTTTTTTTATAAAATAGAACTCTAAAAATAGCTTAAAAATAAAAATATTTAAATAAAAATATAAAAAAAATATTAAAAAAAATATAAAAATAGGAATATTAAAAAAATATAAAAAAATAAGATATAAAAATAAATCAAAAAATATTCAAACTTTTAAAAGTTTGAATTATTCTTCTTTTACAAAATCCGGCTTGTAATATTCCAATGGATTCATGATGACAACTTCAACATTAGGATGAAGCTGATTTACAAAATTGGAAAATATAGCAGGATCCTGTTCTATTACAGGGAAAGTGTTGTAATGCATTGGAATTACAACCTTTGGAGCTAACCACATAGCTGCAAGTGCCCCTTCAAATGGACCCATGGTAAACTTATCTCCGATTGGAACCATTGCAATATCTGGCTTATAGATTTTTCCTATGACATTTTCCATATCAGAGAACAATCCAGTGTCTCCAGCATGGAAGACTTTTGTTCCATCTTCAAAAGTGAATAGGAAACTTCCAGGGTCTCCAGCAGGACGGATTTCTTCAGTGAAATCAATAGAAGAAGAGTGTTTTGCATCTAACATAGTGATTTTAACTCCTTGAATGGAAACAGAACCACCAGTGTTCATGCTGACACAGTCAAAACCTTGTTCACCTAGGAATAAAGAAATTTCATGGTTTGCAACAAGAGTCGCATTTGTATTGTTAGCTATTTCCATTGCATCTCCAAAATGGTCAGAATGTCCATGAGTTATGCAAATAATATTTGCTTCCAATTCCTCAACAGGAAGAGGACAAGCAGGATTATTGCTAATGAATGGATCAACCAATATCTTTACGCCCTCATCACTGATTAATTCAAATGCAGAATGACCTAACCATCTAATTTCCATAAATTTCACCTTTTTCAATTTCTTATTTCATAAAAGTTAAAAAGTAAGTTTAATAGTTTTTTTAATTATTTTTTTCAAGAAGTGCATTAATATCCAAATCATTAGCTAATTTCCAAGAAGATTCAAACAGGACCTTAATGTTTTTAACAGAATCCTCATCATCATAAACTGCACCATATTCGAAATCTTCCTCATCCAAACTATTGGATATCAATAATGCATGAGATGTATCTCCAATTAAGTTAAATGAGTCTACAGAAGCCAAAGTCTTTATTTCAACTCCTTTTTTAATAAGAGAACTTAATAATAGAACATATGAAATGTCTTCCAAATCAAATTCTTCAATTATTACCCTTGATTTGATTTTTGAAAGACTTGACAAGAACCTATCTCCCATATCCTTAATTGTTGGAGCTTCCAATAGTATCTCTTCTTTTGAATGACTTGCAACTTCTTCAAACGCCTCTTGAGAAGTTAAGATACCTTTTTCACAAATGACATAACTATTCAATAGTTTTGGAATAGGAATGGATTCCGGATTATTAGGATCTATTGTAATGGTATCTTCATGACCTCCTGCAATAGAAGAAACCGGTGCCACAGCAAGCTCTTCAGACACATCTGGAGTGTGAACTTTTGGAGCAGGCCTTGGAATTTCATCAAGATTAACTTTAGGTTTTGGAGCATCAAGACTAGAAGATTTCTTATGAGGTCTTGACAAGTTAGCGTTAGTATCCTTTTTAGAAGTTATTGGATTAGTAGAAGCAATGGATGTTGGTCTTGGCAAGTTTTCAACATCAAGAGCTAAATCAGGAGTGATATATCCTAAATCATCAACGCCACCTTCAACATCCGCTGTTAAATTATCATCAACTGTCTCATCTTCATAATCACCATAAACTATGCCATGTTCCTCCCTATAACCGTCATCTGCATAGATAGGAGTAATGAAATCATCTTCAGTGAATTCATCATAAATTACATTATTATAATGGGTATTTTCAGATTGTGATAAATTGTAAACCGGCACATCTTGAGGGTCTAAATCTATCTCATCAATAGGCATGATGATTTCTTCATCCATGGTTTTTGGCATTAGGCTGTAGCTTTCATCAGACACTTCATTATCATAAACTGTTTCAGCATCACCTACACTAGCTAAAGCCTTTGAAATTTCACTAGACCTCTTAGGAGCATTAGCCAAATTAATTGTCTCTTTAGATTTTCTTTTTGGCCTTCTAGTTACTTTCATAGGTTTCTCATAATTCGGTGTGAAGTAAACAGTATCTGGATTTGATTCCTCTTGATCTTCCAAATAACCAAAACTTCTCTTTTCTGGCTTGTTAGACTTTCTTATAGATGGGAGTTTGAACTTAGGCTTTTCTTCATTTGCTGGTTTAGTTTTGAGAACCTGTTTGGATTGGTCGACTGGTTCACTGAATCTTGATTTAGTTTCCTTTTGTTGGGTGCTATTTAAGTATTCATCAAGAGTCATGGAAGTGGAATCATCATGACGATTTAGAATTGATTTGGATTTTGAATTGGAACTGCCATCCAATTTAGAATTAACTAAATCCTCTACCTCTTTAGCACTTTCCACCACACGGGAAAAAGTGTCATTTTTAGATTTTTGATTCAATCTATTGCGTCTTGAATTCCTATTCAAGCTTCTTGAATCCAAAATTCTTAAAATAAATGCTGGAAGCAATTTGTATAAACCAAAAATGGTAATTAAAACGCCTATAATTAGAATTAAATCTATTAGACGATAAACGATACTTCCATAAACAAGAACTAAACCAATGACTGTTAATAAAATACCAGTAAATATATCTAACGAATCTGCCACAAATACCCACCTTAAATATCAAGTAAATAAATCAATTAATTGGTTAATTAAGCCTATTATTAAAAAATTAACCATTATTAATATTTATATATAATATTAATCATTTATATAATTTTGTTTTTAATGAATGAAAAAAGGCCTAAAAATTAGTAAAAAAACTAAATTATAATAAAAAATCTATTAAATTAAAAAATATATGATAATTTTTTAGTCTAAAATAAATAAAAACGAAATACTATAAAATTTGAAAGAATAAGCAATTTTAATGAAATATTTTTAGAGATGAAATTTCATAATAAACCTCAAGAATTCAATGCCGTTAAATTCTAAAATTTCAATTGAATGAATCATCGATAAATAAAAATTCAAAATGATTTTAATATTCTAAAAAGAATAAAAAATTAAAAATTTATAGTAAATTTAAATTCAACCATCAAATTACACTTTATTTAGAATATTAACCTTAAATAATTATTTAAATTAGAAAAAAAGACAAAATTTAAATAATAAACATTAAAGAATTAGAAACAATGAGGTGAAATTATGATTTTTGAAAAACATAAAAATGAAAATAACAGTTTAAACATTAGAGAAAATATAAAAAACAAGCTTAAATCCATTTCAAATGATAATTCAGGTCAAGGCGCTGCAGAATATATCTTATTATTTGGAGGAGTGATAGTGATAGCTTTAGCAGGACTATTGATTTACAGATCTTACTTTAGCAATAATGCAAGTGGATTGAATGCAACCCAAGACATAAGCTCCATTAGAAGCAATGTCACTAGCATTTACTAAATTGGAGAAAATATTCGTAAAAGTCTTTAAATGGTAAATGATCATGAAAGAACTGGGATATCTTAAATGGGACAATCGAGGACAAACAAGTGTTGAAGTTATATTGTTGATAGGTTCAATTTTAGTGATTTCAATCATTTGCGGAACTTATATCTATAAAATCAATTTAGAAATCAATGACATGTTCAATCAAACGCTTGCTAAAGGAAGACTTTTTTTATTTAATAAATTAGATTAAATAACATCCTGGTAAAAATCCTAAAAACAATTTATTATAGAAAAAAATAGTAAATTTGAATAAATAAAAAAAGTTTTAAAGAATAAAATAAGTAAAAAAAGAATTAATAAGTAAAAAAGTAAAAATAATAAATCTTTCTAACTAAATAGAAAACCCCCGCAAACTAATTGTTAAATGGAGATTTATTATTTTATATATATGAATACTGAAAAAAATTAAAAAAAATATTGATTAAATTAAAAAATTTAAGATAATGAATAAAATAATTTTTAAATCTAATCAAGTAATCTTTCTAAAGTTGCTTTCCAAGAAGCTGAAGAAACATTAGTTAATTTCATGTCAGTTCTTTCAACAACAATTCTTTCTTGAGGACATACTTTAGTACATGCACCACATAAAACACAGTATTCTTGATTGAATTTAGCAACATTATCTTCAAGTACTACCGCATTACATGCACAAAGGTCTACACAGGACCCGCAACCTACACATTCTTCTTCAGTAGTTTTTATTTCACCATCAAATGGTTTGGTGACTTCTGCTGCGTCTACAGGACAGATTTCCTTACACCATCCACAGTTAATACAATCGGATCCAATAAATATGTCACCAGTGATTTCAGGTTTTTCAATTTCATCACTGTGCATACAAGTGACACATACAGTTCTGATCGCTTCTTGAGGGCATACTCTCTTACATACTCCACAGTAAACACATTTATCCTCATCCACTTCAATGGAACAAGCATCAGCATCATTTACAACAGTGATTGCATCCGCAGGACATAATTCAGCACAAGCACTACAATAGATACATTCCTCATCGTTTATTGAAATTTCACCTTTCAACAAGTCATTTCTATCAGGCAATTCTCTTTTAAACAATATTGCATCTTGAGGACATGCTACAGTACATCTTCCACAGAATTCACATGCTTCATCATCAATTGCAGATTCATGAGTCCAAGTTGGGTAATTAGCCAAGTCTTTGGAACTTTCTCCATCAATTTCAAAGTCTAATGCTCCAAATGGACAAGCAGATGCACATAAACCACAGATTACACAGGTATCCTCATCAATTGCAAGCTTGTTTCCTTCTATCTGACCTCTTGCAATACCTAAAACATCCCCTAAAGCTAAGGAGCTGGTTGGACAAGAGTCAGCACATATTCCACATGCTAAGCATACATTATTATCATAAGATAATTTTCTTGTTTCGCTTCCATCTCTTTGAATAAAAATCATAACAATCCCACACTTAAATAAATATCTAATTGTTATATAATATAAATTATACTAAAAAATTTTGATATATTTAATAACATATATGTCGACATGAATATATAAACATAACGATTTAATTTTAAGGTCTTCTTAAAAATTTTTGAAATTTCTCTTAATTTTTTAAAAATATTCGATTAAAACAATTTAAATAAAGAAATAAAAATAAATAATAGGTTAAATTAGAAATAAAAGCCAAAACTCGAAAAAAATTAGTAATAAAAAATAGCTTACTTAACCCATAAAAGTAATAAAAAACTAAAAAATAAAAGATATTGAAAAATAAAAGAAATAAAAAATGTTTAGTAATAAAAAAATAGAATTTTTAAATTAATTCCCCTTTTTGATTGATTTTTCCCTGACGTATACGAGTGGAAGAAATAGGTATTCCATCATCTGCCAAAACAAAGCTTACGACAACAATATCAAGAGGCTTCATACCTTTACTAACTCTGATTTCATTGATTTTTACTGCATTAGGCTCTGTTTCTTCACTGACAACAATGGCATCGTAATCTTCATCATGAATGGTTGGCCCATAGGGATCATCCAAACGGGAAATGTGGAAATTTTTATATTTAGTACCTAAAAATTTGTTTAAATTGGCCATACGGACATCACAAGAGTCTACATCCCCCTCCTTTTTACATGCAAAAACATTGGAAGTGACACCTATCTCAACATTTTCACCAATTTCAAAAGCCTTGGCAATCAAGCTCCTATGGCCATAATGAAATTTATCAAATGTTCCTCCGACAGCTACTCGTTTATATTTTGCCATAATAATCAACAAATATTCGTTAAAAACAGTTTTAATAAAAAAATCAATTAATCTACAATTTAAATTTAAATTTAAAGTTATATAAACTTAATGAAAATAATTTAAAAATCTAAAGAATAACCACATATGAACAATATTGAAAATAAATTAAGATAAATAAAAATAGAATTAAAAAAACTAAAATAAATAAAAATAGAATTAAAAAATATTTAAAAAAAATAAAATTATAGAATAAAACTTTAAAAGAATTATTCTATTTTCCAATCAAATAATCAATCTAGAATGGTATGAGAGCATAGTTCTTAGGTTCACTATAAGATTTGGTATTCCAATTCTTAATGTTACCTAATTCATTTCTGCGACTTGTTGCATCAGCAGTATACCAAGTTTGTGATATTGGATCATAAACTTGAGCCCATACATGTCCAGTGTTTAATCCACTAGCGAAGTGACAGTTCTTTGCATGGGAATATCTTGCATAAATACCTACAGAACGGCACATTGCTACAATCAAGTTAGCCTTATCACAACAGTTACCGCTTTTGGAACTTAAAGTACCTTTTGCTCCTTTTAAGGAATTTGTATAGAAACTGTATTTAATATCATCTCTTACAAATTCAAAGATAGCATTCGCTTTAGCCTTTGGACTAGATAAACCAGCAGTTAATTCTTTAGCTTTCTTTTTAATAGCATCATTAAGTGCTGACTTACCTCCTGTTTTCAAGTATTTTGCAAATGCGTCTGAATCAAATATCTGTCTGTAGTTCAGGATTTTACCATTTTGACTAAGTGCAATGGAGTATCCTCCTCTAACAGTACTGGTTTTAACGGTAACAGAAGAAGGTAATTTTCTATAATTGCTATAATAATTCAATGCAGAAGTAAACGCATAAATATAAAGGTTTGCTTCCATTTTACCTAAACTAGTAGGCTGGTTATTAGGAATACGATTATAGGAATTGACATAACTTGTCACATTTTTCGCTAATTTAAGGTATTCCGCTTTAGTTAACTTACCACTAATTTTACTTCCAGAGGAATTGTATTTATTTGATAGATCCTTAATTATTACATTTGCTTTTGAACCGCTGTTTATGTTGGTTAAAGCACCAGCCATAAGATATGCAAATTCATCCACAGTATATTTCCTGCCATCAATGTTGACACTATAAGCATTATTTAGAATATTGATGTATTCTACACGGACTTTCAAATCCTTAGCTGCAGTAATAATCTTGGAAATGCTAATTGAAGGATCAACGATTTTAATGGTTTTACTCAATTTGGATGAATTATAATACTTATTTCCAGCATAACTAACTTCAATGGAATAAGATCCTTTTTTAAAGTTCATTGGTAAACTAACTTTACCTTTTGAATTAGTGGTTTTAGTGTAAGTTTTATTATTAAAGTTAATAACAACCTTTTTATTCGCTAAAACTTTACCTGCAGAATTCTTTAAGGTAACAACATAATCAAATCCTTTACCTACAGAACTGCCAGAATCTTTTAATGAAGTTTTGGCCTTGGTAACTATTATTTTTGGATTTGCAGAGGATTTTACAAATTTGTCACTGCCTGCAAATTTAATTTTCATATTTACGGTCCCAAGATAATTCATAGGGATGCTAATTTGACCTTTTGAATTAGTTTTCTTAGTATACACTTTATTCTTATTGGTTATATTCACTTTAACAGTTTGGTTTGCAACATACCAATTATTGCATTGTTTCCTTAAGGTAACAACAAAATTTTGGTTATATTGTAAATTCTTAGTTGAATATACAAATTTTGTTTTACAATCTATAGGTTTTATAGTGCCACTAGTGTTGGATTTATATAAATTCTTGTTTCCATCATACTTAATGACAATACGATAACTATGCTTAGGGTTTAACCAAATTTTAGCTTGACCTTTAGAATTAGTGTATTTAACATAAGTTTTTTTCAAATAAGGGACTATAAATCTAACTTTTTTATCACTTAAAGTTTTATTACTCCTTGTATTTTTTAAAGTCACAATTACAGCAGTGGATCTAGGTACAGTTTTATTTGAAATCTTTAGACTAGTTCCACTTTTTAAAACTTTAAATGTGAAATTTAATTTTGATGACTTAAATGAATCATCTCCATTAAAGCTAGCATAGGATTTGAAAGAGCCAACATCATAGAAAGTGTATTTTACTTTCCCATTTGAGTCTGTTGTCTTAGTAAAAACTTTTCCCTTGCTAGGTACTTTAAGTGAAATCTTCTTACCCTTTAAGGGTTTACCATTATTATCTTTTAATGTAATGGTAATGATATTTCCAGAATATATCTTAGTGCCGGATACCTTTAAGCTAGTGGTAGTTTTAGTAGTTGGGCTACTGCTAGCATTTTTGCTATTTTGAGTATCCTCAAAAATAGCTTCATGGCTATTATCCCCAGTACTTGGATTTACACTGGAATCTGCTTCATTAGATAATTGATTTGCATCATAATTACCAATTGACTCTTCAGATTCTGAATCAATAGAATCACTTAGAAGATTATTGTTATCTGGATTATTCGACATATCGACGGCATCACTAGCGGATACTCCACCTATTGCAATGAAGAATAAGCAGAATATTGCCAAAAGCAATGCTCTTTTCTCTAACGAAATTTTTTCACCTCAATACACTAAAAAAATACAAATTTAAAAGTTTAAAAAATACTCTTAAAATCAAAATATCTTTAAAATTATTTTTTATTTTACTAATGCAATAAAAAATATGAGTTCCTTAATAAAAATCTAAAAAATTCAATATTTTAGAAATTTCTAAAATATAAAAATCTTATTAAAAAATCTTTATTATATGAAATAAAAACTCATAGTATTTTATTGAAAATTTATTCAATGAAATACTAAAAATAAAGATAATTCAACTAATTTTAGATAATATTTTTTTAATGTTATGTATAATTAAGGTATAATACCTTATAAATCTTTCCCATAAAAATTTTAAAAAATAAGGATTTTTTAATCTTTAAATCATTTATACTTTACTGAATAGCATTATTTTTCTCTTAAAAGATATTACACACAGATAATAAAGTTTTTAAAGTAAAATTAATTGAAAGAGTTGAAAATAAAGATTCTCAACAAATAACAATAAAAACTGCCTAATAATTCTAATTTAGATAAATAAATGGCTAAAATTAATTATTTTATTAAAATTTAATAGGATAATAATTGAATAATTAAAATATAAACAAATATTTATTATTTAACTTTAAAAAGAACAATTATTATACTTAAAAAGTAAATTAATCCAAATATTATAAACTTATAATAAAAATCAATTAAAATCATTTAAATAATGAAAAAAACTAATAATATTAATCCTTTATATTATTTATACTCAATTTATTTGAGTTTATTTGAAAAATAAACCTTATTTAACGAAAAAAAGAAAAATAATTGAAATAATTAATAATTAAGTAAAAAAGTTGAAATTTTCAAGAAAAATTTTAAAAATAAAAAAGAAAATGTGAAAAATTTTTAATCCATTATTATGCACCATCATTATGCAAAGATTAAAAGATTTTTAATCACTCATCAAGCTGTTGATCATGGTCATATTCCAAACCGAATGGACATGCATGTGCAGTTACTCCATGAATAACATCAACCTCATCAATAATCTTATTTTGAACTAGATGAACAACCTTATGAGACTCATCCAAGCTCATTTCGGGAGGAAGTTCAATGTGCAAAGTAACTGTGGCATAAGATCCCAAATAGTTCACCCTTACATCATGAGTGCCGCAAACCTTGTCAACAGAATTTGAAACATCTATAATCTTATCAACCAATTCAGGAGATGGAACCTTACCCATAATATTGTCTAAATTTTCACGGGCAACATCAAAGGCTGTTTTAACAATCAATAAACCGATTACCAATGCAATCAATGGGTCCAAACGGGGATAGCCGTATTGTGCAATCAGAATACCAAACAATATTGCAAGTGAAGATAGAATGTCAACTCTTTGATGCTTTCCATCAGCAACAATAGCTGGACTGTTTGCCCTTTCACCTAAGTTTATAATATACTGGCTCATTGCAAAGTTAACGATAACACCAATGATTGCCATAACAATAGCTATAGGTTCTGGAATTGCAGGTGTGCCTCCAAAGAACAATCTTTCAATAGCTCCTGTAATGATTTCATAAGCAATAATTGCTAAAAACACCACAATCACTAAACCTGCAATGGCTTCAGCTCTTCCATGACCTAATGGGTGCTCCTCATCTGCCGGCTTGCTGCCTATCCTAAATCCGACATAAGCTATAACTGAAGTCACTATATCAGAGATTGTATGAGCCCCTTCAGATATGAGCGCATAACTTCCAGCCATTATCCCTACAGCAATGTTGAAAACAGTTAGAAAAATGTTTCCTGCAATCGCTACAGTAGCAGCTCGTTTTCCTAATCTTTCCCTATCTTCCTTTTTCATATTATCATGCGTTAAATAATTGGTTTTTGACGTATAATTGATTATTCATAAAAATAATACTAATCTTTTAAAAAATACAACATCAGTAATACAAAAATAAATATTCTTATTACTATATACTATTCTGTCAGTTTTAATATATATTTTTTATTAAAAAAAGTAAAAAGAATGAAAAAATTAAAGATTTTGATTATAGAATCCTTAAAATAAACTAAGCCATTAAAAAATTTAATAATCCAAATCCTTTAGGATATCCATTGCCTTTTCAATGTTTTCATATGAGTTAGCATAGGACATTCTAACATGCTCTTGCCCTAAGCTTCCAAATGGAGATCCTGGAACTGAAATTACCCCTGCTTCTGCAGCCGCCTTAACGAATTCCATAGGCCTATCAACTTTAGGGAAAACATAAAATGCACCTTTGCAGTCTACAGTTTCATATCCCATATCGTTTAAGCTTGAAACTATTAAATCTCTTCTTCTAGAGAATTCCGCCACCATTTTTTTAACTGAATCCTGTGGGCCTGTAAGAGCTTCAATAGCTCCAACTTGAGAAACAGAAGGTGCATTTGCAGTACAGTACTGGTGCACTTTAAGCAAATTCTCAGTCACATCATCATTTGCAACCATATACCCAACTCTTAGGCCAGTCATAGCATAAGTTTTTGAAAAACCGTTGATTGTAACTAAATTGTCACAGTACTCAGCAGGAGAGTGGTTTTTAGTTCCATAGGTAATCTTCTCATAGATTTCATCTGAAATGATATAGAAATCATGATCTGTTGCCAAGTCAGCAATTCCCTTGATATCCTCCTTATCCATCACTGCACCAGTTGGATTTGAAGGGGAGTTAATAATCAGACCTTTGGTGTTCTTGTCAATCCTTTCCTGAACATCTTCCACTTTCATCTTAAACTCGTTTTCCATAGGGGTGGTAACTTCAACAACATTGGCTTCAGCTAATTGCACACAGGTGTAATATGATAAAAATCCTGGATTTGGAACAAGCACATTGTCTCCTTTTTCAAACAAAGCTTGTGCAGCAGCGTATAAGGATTCACTTGCACCACAAGTGACTATGACGTTTTCGGCATCAGTCTTTATATTGTTATCTTTAGCAAGCTTTTCTACAATAGCTTCCCTAAGTTCAATCAAGCCCTTATTGGAAGTGTACTTAGTGTATCCTTCATCAATAGCTACTTTCATTGCATCCTTGATATTTTGAGGAACATCAAAGTCAGGTTCCCCAATTCCTAAATTGACTGCATCAGGATTAGTGACTTCAAACATTTTTCTAATTAGAGACAATTCTATAGTTTCAACTCTTTTTGCAGAATTTAACATAATAACACCTTTTAAAATAAAAATAATTGATAATAAGCAATATAAAATAATTTTTGAATCAAATATTGAATTGTTATGAAATAAACAATTGAAAAATAAATTCTATAATTACATTAACTATAAATTCTATATTTACATTATTATATTGGAATTAATATTTTATATATTTAATTTACTTAAATTTAATTGCAAGCTCCACAATTGTAGCATGGGCCATCTTCACACCATGGAGTTTGCTCACTTGTCTTTATCTTTTCATATTCTGATTTTAGAAACTCCTTGCTTACACTTACATCTATTGAATCCCATGGCAATTCATCATCCAAATCATAACTTGGAGCATTTTGAGCCCACTCACGAATACTTATCTTCTCATTTAAGGACCTTTCAATCAGGTTTCCAATATCCTTGTCTCCACAGGATAGAACATATTGTATGAGTCCCATCTTAACACTGTCAAACTTAATGTCCAATCCCTTTAGATTCTTTTTGAGATACTTTATCTTTGACTTGATTTCCTTCATGTCATAACTTTCCCATTGAAGAGGGGTATGTGGCTTTGGAATGACAGGATTGACACTGAAGCTGATTGAAACTTTAGGTTTTCTTCTAGACTTGATTCTTTTATCATTTTTCTTGGATTTTTTGGATTTTGATCCGCTTGAAAGACTATCATTTTCTGATAATGAATTAGACATTGATTTAATTGAATTGTCGTTTAATTTAATTGAAGATGATAAATTTGAATCAATTCCATACTTCATAGAATCAATTTGCTTCATCATGTTTGCAAGTTCTTTAATATCGTCTTCAGACTCATAGGGCAAACCGATTAAAAAATACAATTTAATATTAAAACCTAGTTCAACAGCATCACTTATTACCCTTAGGACTTCTTCATCCTTGATGTCCTTATTGATTCTGCACCTTAGTGAATAAATTGATTCAGGAGCTATTGTCAATGTCTTCAACCCACTTGACTTAAGTGCAGTCAAGGTCTCATGTGTGATTGATTCAATTCTCATGGAAGGGGTTGATACCTGAAAGCCCCTTTCCTCCAATCCTTCTGTCAATTCATTTATTCTGGAGTAATCAGATACAGCTGCACCAATCAATGATATCTTATTCAATCCGGTATTTTCTCTAGCTTCTTCAGCAATTGAAAAAAGATCATTCAAATCAGTTTCCCTAAGAGGCCTGTATAAATAGCTGGACATGCAGAATCTGCATCCCCTTGTACATGCCCTTGAAACATTCAATAGAATGGAATTTGAAAATGCCGGAATGAAATCCTTATCATCGGTTTCTGTAACGATTGGACAAGTTAAATGATATATGCTTTCCATATTCTCTGATAGCACTATATTTGTTTGATTGTTGAATTCAGGAATGTATAAACCTTCAATGTCTAAAAAGGGAGACAAATCAATTTTTTCATAATCTATGAATTCATCATTTTTATTGATTTTATTGCTTATATTGGTTCTATTGCTCCAATTACTTTTATTGCTTTTATCCTTTTTACTCTTTTTAGACAGGTTCAATGAGGAATACAAATCCAAAAAGTCGTACAGAACAGCTTCAGCCTCTCCAACAACAAAAATATCAATAAAGTCAGATAATGGCAATGGGTTAGCACTAGCGCAAGGACCACCAGCAATGATTAAAGGATCATCAGATGTCCTGTCTTCCCTTCTGAATGGAATTCCCGCTTCCCTCAAGATTTCCAATACATGGAAATAGTCCTGTTCATATTGAAGGGAAAATGAGACAATGTCAAAGTCAGCCAATGGACTGTTTGTCTCCAAACTTCTTGTAGAAGGATAGATTATTCTTTCAGAGTATGTATCCTCCCTTTCATTGATATAATTATAAATAATCTGATAGCCTAAGGAACTCATTGCAGTTTTATAGACATTGGGATAGACTAACCCAAAACGTATATCTGCCCTAAGTGGATTTTTTATAATTATATTTCTTTCTTTAAACATGCTTTAATCCTTGTAAAATACTTGTTTTTATTAAAATCAATATAAAGTTTGTTTATACAAATATAATAAATTTTACTATGGCTTTGAACATTGAATAAAATCTAACTTCTATCTTTTTTTAAATCAAATTTACGAAATAAAATCAATTTAATAACCATAAGGTAAATTTAAATCTCATTTTCATATTTATATCAGAATATAAGTAATATATAAGCTTTTTTATGGAAATAAAACTGTGATATTGCACAAAATCACATTTAGAAAATATATTTAAATTAAAAAAGTTAAATAAGAATTAACTAATCCTTAAAATAAAAAACAGTTATTTTAAAGATAGTTTAGAGAATAAAAGGAGGAGAATAAAGAAAAATGAGGTGTTAACATTAGAAGCAAAATGATTATTTTGGCTTTACTTGTAGTGCTATTTTTTAGCATAAGCAGCATCAGCGCTCAAAGTGTAAATGATTCTGATGATTTGGATGAGAAGATTCTTAAATCATGCTCTTTAAGCAAAAATGCAACTGATAAGAATATTAGCATAAAAGCCAAAGCAAATTCTACAAAGAAAACAAGCAATAATAAAATAAGCACAAGCAAAACAAAAGCGAATACAACAACAATTAATAGGAAAACATTGGCAAAAACATCTACAAGCTTTATGAACCATGTGGAAAAGAATGGAAAATTCCCTAAAGTGAAAATCAGCAATAAGAATTATTCAAATACAGAATACTTGTATCTGATGACGAAGGCTGTTGAAAACAACTCAAATTCAAAGATTGAAATAAAGAGGAATTTAGTTAAAAGATACAATAATACAAATTCAAAATCTGTAAAAGGAACTTTGAACAAGACAGAGTATGTCAAGATAGCCAGCAAAACCAGAAAATTTATCGATAAAAACAAAAGAGCCCCAAATTGGGTTTCATCATCAAAGGGAAACATTCCTTACAATCAATTGATTCTTTCATACAGCAAATGTCTAGATTATTTCAATAAGAACAATAGATTGCCTAACTCAATAAGGCTTGATGATCTGGATTTGGATAAAATAAATTCTAAATTAAATAGGAATAAAACCAAAAACCCCTCAAATGCTAGTGTAAAAATAAAAAAACAAACAGCAAACAAAACAGTGAATAAAACCACAAGTAATATTGTAAAGACCAATACAAATAAAACAAGGAACACAACAACAAATACAGCACCCAATAAAGATGATAAGTCTTCAAAAAATTCCAGTTTAGTTGAAAGGACTCTAAATAGCATCAATAATATTTTAAATAATATTCTCTATAGACTGGATCCCAGCAAATACCAATTGGATCTGACCAAATCTGATGAGGCTAACCTTAAGTTAAATACCAGCAAAATCAATGTTGACATAAATGGAAAATCAACAGTCAATGTCAAGGTTTCTGCTAAAAATGCAACAAAGGCAACAAGTAAGAAATCCACTGCAAGCAAAGCTAAAACAAATAAAACAAAATCTAGCGTTTCAAAGGCTAAAACTAAGACAGTGAATTCGAATAAGGCTTCAATTACTGAATCCTTAATGAAATATCTTTCAAGCAGTAAAAACTGCCAAGTGAAGAATAAATCTATTCAGGATTTGGCCAAAACACTTACATCCAAACTCAAATCAGATTATGAAAAGGGCAAAAAGCTATTCAATTGGGTCCGTGACAACATCCAATACAAAAAATATCGAAACACTCGAAGAGGTGCTGTAAAGACTCTACAAACAAAAAAAGGCAATTGTGTTGACCAAAGCCATTTATTGATTGCATTATCAAGAGCGTCAGGAATTCCTGCAAGATATGTCAAGGGAGGCAATTGCAAGTTTAGCAATGGCTATGTTTCCGGCCACATATGGACTCAAATGTATATAAACAATAAATGGGTGGTTGCAGATACAACAAGCCATAGGAACAGTTTGGGAAAAATAAAAAATTGGAATACAAAAAACTATAAGTTATATGGGCAGTTCAGTTCCATAAACTTTTAGATCTCCTGTTAAAAATATTAATCTTAAGTTTTAATTGATTATTAAGCATAATAATTGATTAAAACTCTTATTTTTTTAATAAAAATTTATTTAAAATAGTTCTGTTAAAATAATTGAAAGTTTTTTTAAAATAATAGAAATAAAAAAAGTTTAAAAAAGCGCCGGGACGGGGATTTGAACCCCGGCGATCTATTGATCATCGGATTAGCAGTCCGACGCCGTACCAGGCTGGGCCATCCCGACTATAAATTAAAAAAAAGTTATAAACTTGTGTATAAAATACAACATTACTATTTTATATTTACTTATTATATAAACTTTTTCTTTTTAAGAATTAGATATTTTTATCTTTAGTCGAATTGATTAAAAATATTAAAAAAAGTCATTTAAGTGGCACATAAAGGAGTGGACATCCTTCATCAAGCATAGTTATCTGAAAAACTAACTCCACCCCGCGGTTCTACAAGCATCAGCTGTAAGCGGTAGAGCTGCTCCTTTCCAGGCCTGACACGTTCCCACAATAAAGCCAATTAAATATTACCCTCCAGTAATATCCCTGACACCATTGATCCTGCAGGACGAGGCTTCGACATCAGCTTCACAGGCCATGATTGGCTCCAAATGCCGCCTCCTTCATTTCGACTGCACCAAAGGAGATTTGTGCTTACAGAGGACTCCTAACCCTCCAGTCTAGCCAATTATAATATATTATATTAATCTTATATAAAGTTTATTAATTAAAAAATATTTCAATTAAAATGGCTTTATTTAAAAAAACAGTAGCATAATGGGAGTCTTATAAAAATTAAAATAAAATTGACACTAAAACAGCGAAAAATAGATTAAAAAAATTGAATTAGAATAATGAAATTGATAAAAATATGATTAATAAAATAGGATTGATAAAATAGAATTAATAAAATAGGATTGATAAAATAGAATTTATAAAAATAGAATTAATTAAAGATAAGAAGAAATGGAAATATAATTAAAATAAGGAAATAAACAAAAAAGAAATTTATAAGTATTCTTTTAATATCTTAATAATATCTCCATCAGATATGATACCTACAAGCTCACCATCATCAACAACAGGCAATTGGTTAATAATGCTATCTCCAGGAGCCTTATCAAACATTACAGAAACTGCATCTTTAATGGTATCTTCAGAAGACACACATGCAACATCCTTAACCATAGCGGATTTCACTTTGGTACCATATTGATAATGGTCTAAAATCAAGTTATGGCCTAAGTCTGTAGCGGTTACGATACCAACCATTTTTCCATTGTCAACAACAGGCATTGCACTTATCTTATGCTTCATTAACTTTTCAAAAGCGAAAACAGTTGCTTCTTCACATTCAACTGTTAAAACATCTTTTGTCATTAAATCTTTAACTTTTGTCTTTTCTAACATTATTCAAACCTCCATAAGTTTCAGCGATTGAATTAATTATAAAATCTATAGTTGTTATTCTGTCTATATTTTCAATTACGGGAACTCCTTCCTTATTTCCTTGGTCTTTAATATACATTTGGATTTTTCTAATTGCATCGAAGTTATCCAAATACTTCTGAAGGGACCTATGGGCCCAGCCATCACTGCAACGTGAATAAAGTCTGCTTTTATGCATTTCCTCATCTTCAAGAGACAATACAAACATCAAAACATTATCCTTTTCCATCAAGTCCTTACGGATAAATCCCGGAACTATATGCACTCCCTCAATGATAATGCTTATTCCTTCAGTCAATGCCCTTTCAATAACGGCTTCAACACCAACGCTTACTGTTCCAACATGATCTTTAAAACCTGCCAAAACATAATCGAATTCAGGTGGAGGAGCCACCCTTAAGGCTTCATGAGCAATGAATGAGGATTGATGGATTACAGGGCTTAATTCCTTAGATACAATCTTACGCATTACTTCCCTAATCATATCAGTATTCATCATACTTTCAATACCCAGTTTCCTGGATATCTCATATGATATGGATGAAGTTCCGACACCAGAAACACCGCCAATTAAAATGATTAGTGGAGCATCTGTCTTCCGTATCTTTCTCCAATTCAGATAATTCTCAGCAATTAAAGGATCTTCTTCCTCCAATAAATCTACAATTCTTTTAACTATATCTTCGGTGAAAATTGAAGAAATATCATTTTCTATCAAATCTGATTCTATCTTATTAGCTATTTCATAAGCTTTGCTGGGATTTAATTCTGCACGAATAAGTGTTCGTGATAGAATCCCTTTTGAAAAAGGTTCCGTATAGACTTTCCCTTTGAGTTCTCTGCGAACTAGAATCATAAAATCACACCTTAATTGACATAATGCAAAGAATTATAGATTGTCTTTTCTCCATTTAACTATTAATTAACTAATAAATTGAAAAATAAGCCATAAATCATTTAATTTAAAGCCCATACTAAATAAAAGCAAAAATAGTTAAATTTTGAAAATATAGATATGTCTTTAATTATTAATAATATTTACTATTAACATTTTATAAATTTTTATATTTGATTTTTGTATGAAAAATTTGAATTTTAAAAATAGTAAAAAATAGTGAAAAATAATCAAAAATTAAATATAATCTAAAAATAGTGAAAATAGTGAAAAATAGTCTAAAAATAATTAAAGATAATTTAAAAATAGTAAAAAATAGTAAAAAAGTTTAAAATAATAAAAAAAGAAAAAGGAGTAAATTTACTCCAAGGAAACAATTCCTATAGTGTACATAGCATTTTCATCCACTTCGATTAAAACTGCATGTCCATCTTCAAGTCTTCCAGGGTTTGCAACTGTGGTATTTCCCACCATGTCAATGGAGCATGCTTCGTGCACATGACCACAGATGTTTATGTTAGGCTGGAATTCATGAATAGGTTTCTTAACACCTTGACTTCCTACATGAGCACCACTTTCAATGGTATCTGCTTTAGTGTCATAAGGAGGTGCATGAGTAAGTAAAATGGTTACTCTAGGAACTGCATCGTTTCCAATATAGTCATACTCAGCTAAAAGCTCATATACATGGAGATAAATCTTATCATCATCAATTTCTCCAGGAGTGTTGAAAGGAGTTGGATTTGATCCCCCATAACCCATGATAACCACATTCTCATATGCTATCAATTGATTATGCAAACAGAAAGCAGGTTTTTCATCAGGACCACTTTCCTTAATTGCATTACAGATTCCTGCAGGGTCACAATTACCAGGAATTGCAAATACATCCACGTCACATTCTTCAACGAGTTCATCAATGAATGGTTTTACAAAACTTAAAGGTTCAAATTCAGTAATGCTGAAATCTGTAATATCTCCAGCAATCAATACTAAAGAAATATCATCATTTTGTTTTAAGTAATTGATTAAGCTTTCACTCTTTTTACCGTGTACATCACTAATTGCTAAAATTTTCATTTTAAAACGACCTTAAAACTTTAAAATTCAACGTAAAATTGACTAAAAATTATAATTTTAAAAAGATAATTATAAAAAAAGATTAACTTTTATTATTTTTTCAGTTTATCATTATGTTTATTCAGCGAAAAACGGAGCCATTTCCTTTAAAGCCAATTGGATATTTGACTTTTCACCATACAATGCAATTGTTGAATCAGTGTCAAATTCCATTATAAGCCCATAATATTCGGCTATTTCCTGTACTCTATCTTCTGCAATTGGATTTCTTAAAGTAATCTTTGCATATGATAATCCTGGAGGAACATTTTGAATGAATCTAGATTGGGTATCTGAAATCTTAAAGATCTCTTCTCCCCTATTTGCTCTTTGAAGCTTATCTAACCATTCCTCATAAAAGTCCTTGTCATAACTTTCTGCAAGAGAGAGCAATACTCCTTGAATTTCATTTAAGGACATATCAGCTTTAGCCATCTCATTAATCATATCTGGATGAGAAGGGTCTTTCTTATAAAACCCGATTTGAGATTTTACCAAACCTAAGTCCTTATTCAATTCCTTTGGAATTGGAATGCCTTTCTTGTGTAACTCAGAAGAAAGGTTAGCGATAACTAACCAGGATTGTTCTATAGGCAATGTACTCATAAATGTCCTTCCAATATTTTTAAGGTAGTAACATTAACTTTTGCGTCTGCTTCTCTTAACTCTCTTTTGATTTCATTAAGATTAGTGTATTTGTCTAAAAAGAGAACATGATGACTACCAGTGCCGGTAATGTCTAAAATAGCGATTTCATCATTATCATCAATTTCATCTCTACCTTCAATAGCCGCTTTAAATTGTACATAAGGACCATATTCTTCAGGAAGGTCTTTAAATTTAAATATTCCGCCTAAAATTGCAATAAACATATTATTTCTCCAAATTCTTAATTTATTAAAATCATCTAGCAAGACCAGTAATCATACCAGCAAAACTAGTTTAATTATTATCCAAATCTCATATAATTTTTATATTATTAAATTATATGAATATATTTTTAGTTATTGTAATTAATATAGTTTATTATTATACTAATAATTTTTATACAATGTAATAATTCAATTTTATTAAATCAGTTTAGTAATATACTAATTATTTTTGATCACATGTGCAAATAAAATTTAAAAAATAGTAGTTTGAATAATTAGTAAAATAATTAAAATAATTAGTAAATATACGAACTAAAAAAATTGTTTAAAAAAAAAGAAAATGATAAGTAGTAATTAAACTACTTATTCTAATTTTTCGAGAACTGGAGTTGCGTCGATTAATTGTGCGTCGAAAGTTAATTCGTCTGCGCTTAATCCCATAGCTAATCCGTATAATTGAGCTAAGTGCATTACAGGGAATGCGAAGTCAGTTCCGTATTTTGCGTTAACTTCAGTTTGACCTACATCGAATTGTAAGTGACAGAATGGACAAACTTCTACAATAGCATCTACACCAGCTTCAGCCATAGCATCGAGTTTTTCTTTGGTGTAACTTAAGGTTACGTCAATATCTCTAGCTCTTAAACCTCCACCTGCACCACAGCACATCATTTTGTTTTTGTAAGGTACAGATTTAGCACCGGTGATTTCTACTAATTCATCTAAGATAGTTGGGTTTTCTGCAGATTCTTCAATACCTACTTCTGCGGTAGGTTTTAAGAAGTGACATCCGTAGTGTACTGCAACATTAATGCCTAAGTCTTTGGTGAACATTTCAGATAATTTGTCAAGACCTACGTCGTTGTATAAAATTTCTGCAAAGTGTCTTACTCTAGTTTCACCTTTGTATTGTTTGTCAGTGGTTTCAGCTAAGATAGCGTTAATTTCGTCTTTTTTAGCTGGGTTTTCTTTTAATAAGTGGTCACATTCACGTAAGGAACCGAAACATCCGTTACATTCGGTCATGATGTCTGCACCCATTTCTTCTGCAATAGCGAGGTTACGTGCTGCAATAGTTGCCCAAGTGGTTTGGTCAAAGGATCCGAATACACCAGGTGCAGGACAACAGGAAGCTCCTTCCATGTCTTTTAATTCAATGTCTAATTTATCGAATAAGATTCTGGTTGCTTTTTCGATACCAGGGTAACGGTTGTTCATAATACAACCTAAGAAATATGCAATCTCCATAATAATAACTCCTTCAATATGTTTATTCTAATTCTCCAGTTTCCATGTTGAAACCGATTAATTTATCAAATTCACATGCTGCACAGATTTTTTGGACTTCTTCTAAAGCTTCAGGGAAAGAATGTACTGTTGGAGGTAATTCGTCAAGTCCAATAGCTTTTCTTAACTCTTTGGTTTTGTCGTTGATTGGTACACCGTGACCAAATTTAATTACGAATGAACCAGTTGCTTTGTGTGCATCTGCCATGTATCCAGCTTTAGCTGCTTCGTTACGTGCCATTTTGATGATGTCTACGATTTTTACACTTCTAGGACATCTTTCTTGACAGGTGTAACAGGTGGTACACATCCATAATGCAGGATCAGATACTACTTCTTCTCTGAGTCCTAATAAACATTTTCTTACAATTTGTCTTACTCTGTAAGGAGTTCTTCTACCAGAAGGACATCCTCCACCACAGGTACCACATTGGAAACAGTGGTCTACAGTTTCAATTCCAGCATCAACGAATTTTTGAGTAAATTCTTTATCAATATCATCCATTGAATATATATCATTTTCTTTTAATAAAGTCATATTATCGCTCTCTTCATTTTCTTCTGAAGCTTCTTCTTCCGCAACTTCTTCAATAGCTACTTCTAAAGACTCTTCATCTTCTGAAAGTTTATCATCAATTGATTCTTCCGCATTATCTAAAGAAACTTCCTCTTCAGGAACCTCTTCAACTGCTTCTTCAACAGCTTCTTCTTCAACAGGAGCCTCTTCAGCTTCAGCTACTTCTTCAGCTTCAGCTACTTCTTCAGCAACTTCTTCTTCAGTTTCAGCTACTTCTTCAGCAACTTCTTCTTCAGAAATAGTTTCAGAATCAGATTTGGTTTCAATTTCCTCTTCTGAAGATGTCTGTATAGCGTCAGCAGCTTCTTCAACAGACTCTGCTTCTTTAGATAAATTCTCTTCTATATCTTTATTTGCCCTACCGATGAGGGATTTAAGAGTATCTAACACAGACATTGAAAAACACACCTAGGACAATCATAGGTTTACCTCACGTCCTTAATTATAATTATATTAGAATAGTATATAAAGGTTTTGAAAAATTTTGAAAGTGTAACCTAAAAGGTTACACTATTTGATAAAGTTTAGGTTAGCCTTAAATTAAAAAAATAATCGATTAAAATAGAGATAAAAAATCAGGAAAATTTTAAAAAAAAATAGATTTTCATAAAATGAAAGAGATGAAACTAATGAATTTAAATAATAGAGTTTAATTAAAAAATAGATAAAAATAAGAAAATAAAAATAGAAAAAATTAAAAAAATTAATTGTCTTTAGATAATAAATCAACTGAATTATCAGAAAGCTTTTTCAAAGTTTTGGAAAATGCAATCATCTCATCACTAGTAAGGTCTCCCCTTATTGCTTCTTTCCATTGATCAAATATGTAAAGTAAAATTTGACAAGCTTCTTTTCCATCTTCTGTCAACAATAATATTTTTTTAGTGTTGTTTTCAGCATCAATAGTTTTAGTGATTAAACCTTTAATCAATAGGTTTTTAGTGGTTTTACTTATGTTAGCTTCAGTCACATGGAATCTTCTTACAAGATCTATTTGATTGAGACCTTCGTTTGCATAAATTTCCAATAGAATTGGTATTTCCCCAATGTTTATATCAATATTTTCCATGTTTTTTTTAAAAAAGAATTCATAGCTTTTCAATAGGCTCATTAAGTAATTTACGTGTTCTGGAACAATTGTTTCATTTTCATTCATAAAAATCCCCCCTAATTAAGGGAATCATTTGTAGTTAGTATTAATAATATGTATTATAGATAATATATTCTTCACTATATAAAAAGTTTACTAAATTAATTGAATTAAGTATAAATTTAGTTAACTGAATATGAACTATGTAAATTAATTTTAATTATTATTAACCAATTTATAAATATATTATAAAAATATTAAAAATTATTCAATCATACATATAGTAAACAGAAAATCCGAATAAAAAAAACTTACAAAAACATTAATTATAAAAAGATATAGATAATTAATTGAATCATTATAAATTAAGGAATCAAGGATAAAATGAAACAATTTGAAATCAAAAGCCATGACGGACCTGGAAGATATGGGAAACTTGGAGATTTGGAAACTCCAGCAATAATCAACAAGAATGACTTTTCCATAGCTGATGATGAATCCTCAGCTTATGATGTTGAAAAGGAAATAGCACAGTGGAGCGTTAATCAAACCATTGAAAAAGCAAAGCTAGTTGAAGATAAGGAAATAGCTGTCATTCAAGGAAGCAAATACATTGACTTGAGAATCAAATGTCTAAAGGAACTTGAGGAACTTGGATACAATGGATTCATTATAGCCAATGCAGATGATCTCCTTCTCCATCCGAGGGATTTGGTTGACTTGATTGTTGCACTAAGGCAAAACATGAAACCATCCAGTTATCTGATATTCCCATTTGCTGAAGCCCAATTCATTCCCCTTCTTGCATATATGGGAGTGGATGCTTTCTTCGATGACATAGGAGAGTATTACAGTTATATCAATGTGCTTATGAGCCCAACCAAGAACTATGATTTAGAAAGCTACAATCTTTATGAAATGAGTAGGGAAGAGCTTGAAGCATACAACAAGAATACAATTGACTTCGTCTTAAGGGAAGTTAGGGAACACATGAAAAACAGCAGCTTGAGAAACCTTGTAGAGGAAAGGTCTGCTACAAGCCCACAGTATGCCTCTGCATTAAGGATACTTGATAAGAATTACTCAGAGTATTTATTGGAGTATACTCAAGTCTATTAAAAATCTATAAAATATATTATTAGGTGTCGTTTAAGTTTATTAAAAAAAGTTAAAATAAATTAAAAAAAGAAGATTAATATCTTCTTATTTCTATTTTTAAAAATTATTCTTTTATTTCAAAATCAACTACTTCTTTATTATTATTCACTATTTTTGCAATAGCTTCCTGCGCACTGTTTAGTTTTTCGTCACATTCCTTGACTAAAACCATTGCTTTCTTAAACTCCTCTATTGCATCATCTAAAGAAACTTCACCTGTTTCCAAGTTGTTCACGATTTTTTCCAATTCTGCCAATTTTTCCTCAAAGCTAAAATTTTCCTTTTCTTCTACCATCATATCACCTTTGATTTAATCTTTTTTAATATCAATTCTAAAATTATAAAACTCTTGTATTCACTTTGCCATCCTTGAATCGCAATTCCACTTCATCATCTTTATTTAAGTCTTTTGCATGTGACACTACCCTTCCTTTAGATCTTGCCACTGCATATCCTCTTTGTATGGTCAATAAAGGATTTAAAACCTTTAATTTATCAATATTCCTGGATAAGGTATTGGTTTTCTCATCTAAAATTGATTGGGGATCTCTAAAAACATTAGAATTCTTGACTTTAGATAATCTCATTTGATTTGAATGAATCATTTCTCTTGAAGAAGAGACTAATCTACCTTTAATAAAATCCAAATCCATCACTTTCCTTTCATGAATCATATATGGATTCTTGAATAAAGGCCTATTTTTTATCCTTTCGAATTTATCAAGATTATCATTTAGTTGCTTGGCCATCACATTGTTTGCTCTTGAATTAAAATCATCCACTTTTGAACTTATCTCTCTAATGTCCGGAACAGCAATTTCTGCAGCTGCAGTTGGAGTTGCTGCCCTCTTATCTGCAACATAGTCTGCAATGGTCCAATCGATTTCATGTCCTACAGCACTTATTACAGGAGTTTTACATACAAGTATTGCCTTTGCAACAATCCTTTCATTAAATGCCCATAAATCCTCTATGCTTCCTCCACCTCTCCCTACAATAAGAGTGTCCAGCTCAAATTCATTGTCAGCAACAAATATTTGCCTTACAATATTGTTTGCTGCCAAATTTCCTTGAACAAGAGATGGGAATAAAATGATTTCGCATAAAGGCCATCTTCTCTTTATTGTTGTTACAATATCCCTAATGGCTGCTCCAGTAGCAGCAGTGACAACCCCTACCTTTTTAGGAAACTTAGGTATTGGCTTTTTCAAATCATCATCAAAATAGCCTTTGCTTTCCAGTTCCTTCTTTAATTGCTCAAATGCAATATGCAATTCGCCTAATCCATCTTCAGTAATCCTTTGAGCGTACAATTGATAGTTTCCACGTGATTTATAAACATCCACATATCCTCTAACCAAAACCTTCATTCCATTTTTAGGTTCAAATTTAAGTTTAGAGGCAAATCCGTAAAACATGACCCCCGGAATAACACTACCTTCATCCTTTAGGCTGAAATAGCAATGCCCAGACGAATAACGCTTAAAATTAGATATTTCTCCTCTTACATAGACTTGCTTCAATCTAGAGTCTGAATTGATCAGTTTCTTTATATAGTCTGTAAGCTGAGACACTGAAATATATTCCTCTTCCATTACATAACCCCATATTTTAATACAGAATTTATACATTTGCTCATTTATAAATCTTTGCCATTTTATAAGATTTTCCTAATCATGGCACATCATTATAAAATCAAAATATGATTAAAAAAAAAAAAATAAAAAAATAAAAGCAATTAAACATGGGAAATATCAGTGAAATTTGATATTTCACTATTAAATGTTGCTAAATTATCCAAGGACAAATCATGAATATCATCATGCCCAGTAATTCTTGCAAATGTCTTAATTTCCTCCAATGAAACATTCAAATAGTTATATACTCTTTTAGAAGCCAAATCAATGTCCAGCCTCTTTCTTAAGTCCTTATTTTGAGTGGCAATGCCTACAGGACAATTGCCACTGCCACAAATACGATACTGCTGACATCCTGCGGCCATCAATGCAGCTGTTGCGACGGCTATTGCATCAGCACCTAAGGATAATGCCTTTGCAAAATCAGAGGATACCCTCAAGCCACCTGTAATTACCAAATCAATGCCAATACCATTTTCATCCAAATATTTCCTTGCTCTGGATAATGCATATACTGTTGGAACTGAACTTGCATCACGTATGATCTTAGGGCTTGCACCTGTTGCCCCTCCTCTGCCATCAATAGTAATGAAGTCAGGCTCAGCAAAGCATATGAATTCCAAATCCTCTTCAATCCTACCTGCTGCAATTTTAACACCTATCGGCCTTCCATCAGATTCTTCACGCAAATAAGTTATAAGATCTTTCAAATCCTCCTTAGATTTGATCTCATCATATAATGATGGGCTTATAATATCCTCACCCATAGGTTTTCCCCTGATTTCCGCTATCTCTTCAGTAATCTTTTCAGCAGGCAAATGTCCTCCCATACCAGGTTTGGTTCCCTGCCCTATTTTAATTTCAATTGCATCGCAATTCAATAAGTTCTCTTTTGTTAAGCTATAATGGTTCGGAACATATTCAAAAATATACTTATAACTGCTATCCATCTCATCAGCCAATATTCCCCCTTCACCACTGCACATGGCAGTCTTGGCCATTGCGCTTCCTTTGGCAAGAGCTATCTTAGTTTCATAAGACAAAGCTCCGAATGACATGTGAGAAATGTAAATGGGACTTTCAAGAACCATTGGCTTTTTGGCATTTTTACCAATGACTGTTCTTGTCTTGACTTCCGCATGCTCATCCAAAGGGAATGGATTGAGCTGATTTGCAATAATGAGCATATCATCCCAATCAGGCATAGGAAGTTGAGTTGCCATTGCCCCTATTATGGAATTTCCAGTCACAGCCATTTCATGAATATCAGACATGTGAGGAATTGAATCATCAAGACGTGCGGTTTCTTTAGGATATTCCAAACTAGAAAATGAATCCCCACCATTCTTGTGATTCCCTGAACCTTCAACAACTTCACCTGTAGATTCAGCATTATAATCCCCAGAACCTTCAACAACTTCACCTGTAGATTCAGCATTATAATCCCCAGAACCTTCAACAACCTTATTGAATACATTAGCTGGATGCTTACAAACAGGACATCTTTCAAGTTCACTGAAAGACTTGTTTTCCTTTTCTTCATCAAATACATGTCCACAGACACTACATTTATATATTGCCATAGAAAAACCTCCAATGGTTTTTAACTAATTCGGTTAATCAATTTGATTTCCATCAGTCAAGTTTAATGCACTTATCTTATAGATATTTTTTTAATGGTATAATAAGTTTGTTAAAATGAGATTATGGCATTTGAAAAAATGTTAAAAATGCTTAAAAAAAGTTAAAAATAGTAAACTATTCAAAAAATGTTAAATGAATTCTAAATAGAATTCAAATAACAATTTATTCGGCCAAAACTTTTAGGTTTTGTATTTTAAAGGAAATAAATCCTTTTCAATTATAATATTAATTTGTAACTATATAAAGTTTTTCTAAAATAAAAGTAATGACAAAGTCATTTCGTAAAATACAGTTTAATTAGAATATTAAAGTCAATTAAAAAAAAAAAAAGTAATTATTTTACAAAAATCTCTAAAAACTCTATGTTTTCCTTATCGATGTGATTTTCAATGCTTTCTAGAATATTGTCAATAGTTCCATCAAAAATAGCATAGGAAAGTGGCATATGCTCATAATCCCAATAATCAGATCTTTGTAAAAATGTCAATAAGCTTAAGGCTTCAAGCAAATCCAAATCCTTTTTCGAAAGTATTTTCTCCCAATCTGCCTTAAGCTCTACATCATGCTTTTCCTTAAGCAGATTTACATACTCATTATAGTCTTCAATAGCCAATTTGTATTTGAATAGAATATTTACAAGAAGATAATTCAATCCATCCAAATCATAGTCCTTGCTTAAAACTTCCTTCTTGAAGTCATATTCCAGAATGTATTTTTCCTCCAAGTCATTTTCGCTTCCTATTTTTTCTAAAAATGAGAGATAATCATCATTGTATGAATCATAATACTCTTTAAGATATGCTCTGAATTTGACTAATTCATTTAACCTCTCTTCCCATGACAGGTTTTCCTCTGGAATCTGTAGAATCTCATTTGCTATCTTGTAGAAATCATTCATTTTATGGCCCTGAAATTTGATATGAAATACTTGAAAAAATGGTTAATTAAATAATATTTTTAAGTTAAATTATTGATTTTAATTAAGAAAATATTTAATTTAATTAATATTAATATTTTTTCTTAATTAAATCCAATAGGTAATCTACATCAACACTTCAAAGAACTCTTTATTCAAGTAATTTATATGTGTGATCAACTGTCTTCTTTTCATTTGAAGCAGCTTATGATTGTACATCAAATCATCATATCTTTCCTTATCGTACTCCTTTCCCATTTCCTTATTGCATTGAAGTTTCCAGATTTCCTTGAATTGCTTGCTCATCTGTTCCTTTATGATTTGCAGTTGCAAGGTAGCTTCATTGATTTCTGAAGTTAATTCATCTATTCTTCTCATAGAAAGCCTCCTAAATAAATTAACCCATTTTAAAAAAAAGTTAACCATATGTAAATTAATGTTGGATTTAATTGCTTATAAATAAAAAACAAGAGCATGTGGAAAGTAATGTTCTAATCAAAATTTTTCAAAAGGGATTAAATCTAAGCATTTTGAATCCAATGCTCTTTAAAAAAAGTTTGCAATGATATAAAAGTAAAAAAAGAAAAAATTTAAAAAAGAATTATTTAGATTTGCATAACTGGGCAATCTTGGCTTTAGGCAAACCTGTGGCTCTAGAAGTGTCTTCCAATGAAAAACCTTCCTTAATCATATTAACAGCAATGATATCAATACCTTGCTCAATACCCTGCTCAATACCCTGCTCAATACCCTGCTCAATACCTTCATTCACTAATCTTTCATAAAGCTTTTGAGCGCCAGGAGTCAAAACAACCATATCAGAACCTCCATAACTATTTTCAACTTCCTTATAACACCATTTATTGGCATAAATCAATACAATCTTGATCATATCCTCATATTCCTCATGAGAGATATCATTTATTCCGTAAAAATTATTCAAAAGCACATTTATAGCTTCAGCCTTATTCTTTGAATCCATCATCGGACTTGCTAAAAACAAAGCCTTTTCCTTATCTGACAACCTAAACTTGTTTCTTATTTTATATAAACTATTATTTAAAGTTTGTTTTTGATTTAAAGCCTTTAACGATATTATAAGCATAGTAAACTCTTCACAAGGACCTACCCTATGTCTGAAAAGTTTGTGATTATTGTGAACCGTGCTAAAAACAACCATTCGTACATCTTTCTTATGCTTAAAATGTAAATTGGCCTGATATTCGTAAAACACTGTTTTTCTTTTATAATCCAATCTTGATGACTGGAACTCAAGGCCAATGACCAAATCCTCGAAAGTGTCAAAGGGACAGTCCGGAATAAATCTTTTTCCATCTTTTGTGAAAAATTCAGTTTCCAGTTTCTGCTTGAAATTGAATCTGAACAAATCGTTTTTCATTAAATCATCAGGACATGCATTAAGAATCTCTTGGGGAAAAGTGTTCCAAAATGCCTTTGGATAAAAGTCCATAATCAGCTCTGGAAAGTTTTCTGCAATCACATCATTGACAATGTCCAATATCCCTTGAGGATAGGTGTCAAAGATATTCTTGAAAATGCAATCATAAATATGAAATACTGCCTTAACACCTCCAACAAATTATTGTTTAATCTTAATTTGTTGAAACAAGTATTTAAATTAGTTAGTTTAATTTAATTCTAATTTTACAGCCTTATTTTAATATTTCAAGTTCATACAATATTTTAATTTGATTATAATATTATAAAAATAGTGAAAAAAATCAATATCTGACTGTGCTGATCATACGAGCCATGGTTTCATTGTCCTTGCATACAATTATTACATTGTCATTTGTATTCTCTGGAGAAAAGAATGCAATGTAATTTTTATCTTTTCTATTGTACCATACGGTATGATTGGACAAGGTGATCTGTTCAGCTCCAAGCTTATATGATTCCTGTGTGTATATGTATTGGGACCCATCCTCTATCAGGTCAAATGTAGATTCATTTCCCATATTGAATGATGTTATCTCAATTCCATTTTGGGAATCGTTTACAATATGCATATGTGGGCTTACTTGAGTCTTTGTTACATTGTCAGATATTGGAACATCCAATGAAAATGTATCTGTTATGTTTACAGTGTGGTATATGATTTGATCTTCTCTAGCCTGATTATAGGCGCCAATAGCTAGAAGAGCTATTATTATGAGTGAGAGAATTATGATAATTATGTCTTTCCTATCCATTAGCGTTCACCGTACCAATACTCGCATATATTAACCCCACAATTAGGGCAAAGAATTTCAGAACTATCTATAAGCACACCACAAAAAGGACATTCGTCATCGAAGGAGCTTAGATCCGCTCCGCAATGTGGGCAGGTCAAGTCTCCACCTGTTACATGTTCTCCACAGAATGGGCATTGCATATTAATTCCTCCCTTTACTTTAATAGTAGTATTGTAATGGGAGTTAATAAATGTTTTTGATTAAGGGCTGTTTAGAATTTGATCTTCACTTAATCCACTGATTTCAACAGCTTCAGCCATGCCTAATCTTTCAGCAATTTTTCTAGCCAAATCCACTCTACCTTCCACTCTACCTTCTTCACGAATCTCTTCAAGATAAGCATCCGCATCTCCTTTCAACTTAAACATATCTATCACTCCTTCCAATCGAGCCACATCATCCAATGTGATTGCGTACTTACTGATCATACATCTCAAACATATTGGAAAACCATATCCTCCAATCCATATTAAGATTACGGACTGTTTAGAATTTGATCTTCACTTAATCCACTGATTTCAACAGCTTCAGCCATACCTAATCTTTCAGCAATTTTTCTAGCCAAATCCACTCTCTCTTCCACTCTACCTTCCACTCTACCTTCAACTCTACCTTCTTCACGAATCTCTTCAAGATAAGCATCTGCATCTCCTTTCAACTTAAACATATCTATCACTCCTTCCAATCGAGCCACATCATCCAATGTGATTGCGTACTTACTGATCATACATCTCAAACATCTGCCCAATGCATATTTAATATATTTATTCTCCATTCTCATTTTAGAAAACAATACACAAACCTCTTCCAGAATCATGTCGTTTCCATCATCAAACATCTTTGGAATGTTCACCAAGTCATACCCTTCAACATCATTCCACCATTCATTATTCCTTACCTTAATTCTGGCTTTTTCCAATCTTTGATTGCCATCAAATTCATTGAAGGATATAATGATTGGCAAGAACTTGTTTGTTGGTGATGAGAAAACATACTGATCGCATCCCTCTAATGGAACGGTTGTGGTGATTACAGAAAAGACAGGCAAAGAAGAAAGATATCTCATTGTTACAGAGTATCCGAAGATTTTCAATAATTCTTCCTTATTCACTCCAGAACTCTCATCCTCTATGAGAATTATCATTTCATCACCATCCAATTCCACCTTGTATCCACCATCAGTTCTCTTTTCCTTATTTTCCCCATCTGGTATTTCATTCAATAGGGTTCCGATGAATTTGCCTGGAAGCCCAAAGTATTTATGCACTGTCTTTCCAAGCTGACTATGGCTTATTTTTCTAAATTTATCATCAGGCTTATCTATTCTCTTCATCTTTTTACACCAATACTTTTTTTCTCCTCCTTATAGTTGCATTCTATTAATAAAGTAGCATATAAACTTATTGGTTAATTAAAGAGTTATTTACACTTTAAAATCAATTTTACAAGTTGATTGTAGTTTAATAATTAAATTAAGATAATATAATTAAAATGTAAATTATAATCATTTATTTTGCTTTGATTTTATATTTTTTTATGTATAGTTTACCATATATGAAAATAATGATTGTATAGTTTTAATTTTTTATTTTGATAGTTATTTGAGTTTTATTTTTAAAATAAAGTCTAATTATTAATTTAAATTAATTAGTATTTAAACTTAGTGGAAAAATAGAAAAAGTTAAAAAAAGTTTAATTTTATTAAACAATTAAAACAATAGTTATAATTAAAGGGTGTGAACTTATGGCAAATAAATTGACTTTATCCAAATCCAAAATCAATACATTCATTGAATGTCCTCGTAAATTCAAATACAGATACATTGATGAGATAACTGAAGAGGCAAATAAATACATGCTCCTTGGAACAGAAGTTCATGAAATAGCTGAAGAAATAGCTATTGAATTAATGGAAGGAAACGAGATTGATGATGTGTTCTTAAACCTTGAATATGATGAAAAACTGGAAGACCATATACGTGGATTGGAGAAATTCTTCAAGGACATATATTCAAATGGCTATGAGATCTTTAGCGTTGAGGAGTACATTGTTGATGATGAGAGCAATATGAATGGAATCGTTGATATAGTCATAAAGAATAGTAGGGATGAACTTATAATCTTTGATTATAAGACCGGAAAGCCAAGGAATATTGACAAATATAAATTGGAATTGTGTGTTTATAAGATATTATTGGAATCCAAGTATCTTGATCTTAATGTTGTCTCTGCAGGAATTTACTTTACAAGTTCTGCCGCATATAGAATAGCTAATTTTGGTTCTCATAGTGGAGATTACTTCAAGTCACAGTCAAAAGAGGATATTGGTGATGGTGACTTTGATTATGTGGAGACGATAGTTGATAATTTGTATGAGACTATTGATAAGAATTATTTCAAGAAAGAAAAAGGATTTTTATGTAAATATTGCTTTTATAAAGAGATGTGTGATGGAGATTTTGGATAGAACAGTTTGTTATAGTATTAAGTTTTTAAATGTTTTTAAAATTCTAAAAAAGAATTATTTGAAAAGTTGATTAAAAACATATTCTTTAGCAGCTTCATTTTCCATTTCTTCAAATGAATTAAATGAGGTATTTTTTATAATAAAAAATTCCCAATCTTCATTTTCAGAAAGTTTAGAAAAATCCTCTTCATTTTCTAATTTAAAACCAGACATATCAATCATTTCATCAAAACTGGAGAAAGCAGAATATTTTTCTAAAAACTCTTTTGAAAATAATTCATCTATAGAAACAATATTCTCTCCATCAAGTTTTTTTGCTCTTTTTGATAATTCATTTAATCCCTTAAAATCAATTTTCATTAAAAATCCTCCTATGAAACTAAATAATTTTCATCAATAATAACATTTTCTAAATTTTTATTCTGGCTTGCAGATTTATTAATATTCAGATTAACCACTATTAAAAAAATAATCTTATTACCATATTGAACCGATAGAAAGTCGTCTTTATTGTTTAAATTAAATGATAAAATATTTTCTCCTAAATTAAAAATCAACAAATAACCATATTCTTTGTTATAATCTTTTGCATAGTGATATGCTTGTTTAAAGCCTTTCTTAATATAATCTTTGTTATAATTGTTTTGACCTCCAAATAATTTAACTTCTAATGCCAATGGATCTTGAGTATCAATACCATAAATTAAATCCGGTTTCCCTGAGGGAGTGCTTGGCTCTGAAAATGGAAAATCAATACCTTGATTAAATAAATATTTTCTCAAATCCCTAGTTAATAAATCCTCTCCTCTAATAGTGTTATTCATATATTCTTGCATTAATTCTTCTTTATTGAACCACTCACAATAAACTTTGTATTTGTTTAAAATATAAAGAATAATATTTCCTTCATCTATTCTCATATCTATATATTCCATCAATTTTTTAGTAAAAATATTATTAAAATATCTAATAGGCTGTTTTCTAACAAATCTATAAAATAAATTAATTAAAGACCTTGTATCATTCACATATTTCTCTAGAATAGATAATGACAATGCAGCATAACCTTCTTCATCATTAGGTAAATTAAGATCAACAGACCCATGCATACCACCTAATTGAGTGAAATTCCATTCAGGGTTATAATTAGGATTTAACCTTAATTCGTCAATAATAGTTTTAGTAATAAAATTTTCATTTAAAAAAGCCAATAAAATATTGATATTTGTACTTAAAGTTTTATCATCTGAATTAATTACTTTCATAAATTTATTTTTTGATTGATTTTTGATGAATTCTTGATAAATAATTATCACCTAAACATTAATATGATATTTATATAAAATAAAATATTTGTAAGAGCAATTGAAAAGTAATATTCAAAAATTGTATGAATTTTAAGATTTTCCATAAAATAAGAAGAATGTGTATTATCTTTCTTTCTATCTTGTAAAGTATTAATTTCATCTAAACTTAATTCATTTTCAGCATCATATAATGTAGAGCCATAGAATTTTCTTAACATATGACTTCTAAATCCATTATAAGTTTTTGCCTTTCTAAACCCAGATGATTTATTTATTTTTCCAAAATAGCTATTTAAATAGTCTAAATTAATTTTAAATAATTTATCATATGATTTTTAATTTGCTATTTTTCATCGAATCCCAGTTTCCTCTTATGATCTGCTTCTTTTAATAAGTTGGTAAAAGAATCTTTTTGAAAAAAGTATATTTATTAGAGAATTTTTATATCCATGTTTTGTTCTTAAAGATAACTCCCTTGTTTTAATAAAATTTTCTAGCATTAATTCATCATTTTATACATATAATCACTTAAAATATATAAAAAAATAAGTCACTACAATTAGAAAAAATAAACAGATGCATTTTATGAAAAAATATTATTTTCTTTAATATATGATATAAATAAAGTTATTCTACAAAGTTATTATATATAAGAAAAATATAATGTTAAATTAAGTAAAACCATATCAAAAAAAAGCATATATGACGGGTGTAAATATGGACAAAAAATATTCAGCAATTATTAAAGAATACTACAATGAAGTTCGCGAAGCATATGAACTTGGAAATGTTGAATCTTCTTATAATCCTCCAATCATCAAAATGATTACTGAATTTGGCTGTGCCGCTAGAGATTTATCAGGTCAAAGAATAGGTAAAAGAGGAGAAAACATTGATATTAAATTGTGGCATAATGAAAGCGAAGTAACTGAAATAGAACCATTTGGCGGAATAGAAGTTAAGAAGATTGGCGGTATTGACGAACGCGCAAAATCACAAATAATAATTGAAGTAAATAGCTTCGGCAATGCCATATTAACTGACAATTTGGAGTGGAAATTCTGGTGTGATGGCAATACTGAAATGTATGCTGAAATACAACTTTTGGAGTTAAAAAATGGAGAATTAAGTCTTAATAAAGAAAATGTTGATTTATTTATAAGTTTATTAAAGGATTTTCTGCTTAAGGACCCAACACAAATCAAATCATCCACTAAACTTGCTGAATATATGGCTATTCATGGGCAGTCTATTCGTAGTATCGTTAAAGGAATACTAAAAGAAGATGAAAAAGGAATGCCTTTACTTAATGATACACAGAAGAAACTTCCAATGTTTCTGGAATTATATGGGCTTTACAATAAAATCAAGACTGAATTAGATCCTTCAATGAAAACAAAAAAATTTTCAGACATGTACGCTCAGACTATAGTATACGGACTTTTCATTGCAAGATACAATGATAAAACATTGGACACATTTAATAAATATGAAGCTCTCGGCAATTTGCAAGAAGAGTCTGAATTGTTGAAACAATTCTTTACACACATTACTACAGGAAAAACACATCCAACTCTTGATAATGTTGTAGATAAGTTATGTGAACTATATAAAATATGTGATATATCACTTTTACTTGCAGAAGATGACCACAATGACCCTATCGTTCATTTTTATGAAGAGTTTCTTACATATTATGACCCTAAATTAAGGAAAGATTTAGGTGTTTTCTACACTCCTGTTCAAACAGTGCACTATCTGGTAAATATGGTGGATGAAATTCTGGTGAATGAACTAAATGTTGATAAAGGTCTCTCAAATAATGAACAAATATCAACAATCGTTCCATGCAAACCAAAAGAAATTAAAAAAGGAAAATGGGTGACAGAAGAGGAGATTATAGTGCCTCGCATAGCTATCCTTGACCCTGCATGTGGAACAGGTTCATTTGGAGCAGAGATAATTAAAGTAATTAAGGACAAATACTTTTCTGATGGAAGAGAAGCATTTTATGAAGAGTACATTCAAGACAAAAACGGATTATTGTCTCGTGTTATTGGTTTTGAGATTATGATGACTAGCTATGTTGTCGCACACCTTAAGTTGCGCCGTATGGTGAAATCAACATTAGGTCATGCTCCTTATGCTCAGTTACCTATAAATATTTTTCTGACTAATTCTCTTGCTCCACCTATGTCAAATACTGAAAGAGGAGAACAACTGACTTTGTTCGATTTTTCAGCAGCAATAACTGATGAAGCATATCATGCAGATACTTGGAAGGCACGCCGCCCTATAAAAGTTGTTATAGGGAATCCCCCATGGCTTTCCACATCTTCAAACCCTTATGACATTTCTACATACAAAAAAGAAACTGATGGAATTACTGATTTCGGCGAAAAGAAACATTTGTTGAATGATGATTATGTAAAATTCTTCCATTTCGCAGAACAAATCATAAATAAAGAGGATAGTGGAATTCTTGCTTTCGTTTCAAATAATGGTTATTTACAAAATCCTACATTTAGAGGAATGCGTGGAAGCTTATTAAGAACATTTGATAAAATTTGGATTGTAAACCTACATGGAAGTGCAAATAAACAGGAAACCACTCCTGACGGTGAAAAAGATGAAAATATATTTGACATAATGGTGGGTGTGTCCCTTTTCATCGGAGTTAAAAAAACAGATACAGACGATTGGGCAAAAGTATATTATACTGATTTATGGGGTACAAAAGATTATAAGTTAAATACCTTAGAAAAAGGAGGTTTAGACTTCACTGAGTTGACAATAGATAAAAAAATGGCATACTTTGTTCCATTTGGAAGTGATGATAAGGAATATTATGATGCAGGAGTTAGTATAACTGAATTGTTTCCAACCAATGTTACAGGAGTTCAGTCAGGAAAAGACAAAGTCGCCTTAGCTCCAACACGAGATATACTCATTGAAAGAATGGATAAAGTTAAACATGCCACAGATGATAACGAAATTCTAAGTTTATGGACTAAATTTAGTCGTGGACAGAGCGCACAGAAAATCAAAGAAGATGTGATTTCTAATGGAAAAATAACAGAAATTTCATATAGACCTTTCGATTCACGTTGGACTTATTATACAGGAAATTCTTGTGGTTGGCTTCTTTGGCCTCGTGAAAAAAGCACAATGGGACATTTACTAGCTAAACCTACTTCTCCAATAGGTGAGAACATAGGATTGGTATTTGGCAGAACATCAACACAATCTTTCTCACCATTTGTCTCAAAGAAAATAATTGCTCACCGTTTGTTTTCAGCTAAGTGTGAAATAACTTATGTTGCACCATTGTATTTAGTATCAACTGATGAACGAGGTGTAGAAACATGGGACGCTAATATCGATGAAAAAACTTATAATAAATTAACAGAATATATTCAAGAAAAACCTTCTCCAATAGAAGTATTTGATTATGTTTATGGCATTCTTCACGATCCAACATATTCCGAACAGTACGAAGAATATTTATGCAAAGACTTCCCAAGAGTACCTGTAATAAATGATAAAAGCATAGAAAATGAAGATAAGGCCTTTTTCGTTAGTGAAGACTTATTTAAGGAATATATAGCAACAGGTTCTAAGTTGCGAAAACTACATTTGATGGATTCAAAAATACCTGCACAATTGATACTTGAACCTAATAATTCTGATGATTTAGAAATAGGCTCTATAAAATATAAAAAAGGAATTCTCCACCTTAATAAACGCAAACAAATATTAGGAATTCCTGAAGATGTATGGAACTACCAAATTGGAGGATATAAAGTAATAAATAAATGGTTTAAAGAACATAAGGGAGAATTATTAAATATTGATAATTTTGATCATATAGTAAATATTGTTGGTTTACTTGAAGAAACTATTAAATTAGAAAATTATTTAAGAGACTTACATCAAGAAAATTAAGGAACATATAAGATTAGTAAAAAAATTAATTATTTGAGAAAAGTAAATGATAGGATTATCTTTTTAATCCTATCCTTTTCATCTCCTTTGAATAGCCATGTACTCCTGTGAAAACTTATTCTCCCTGTGTCCGTTAGCAGAAGTGCCATAGCTACCCAAAACGTATTTTCTAGTATTCATCAACAATAAACAATTTACATTATATAAATCCTCTTTTAACCGATTTCATTCTGTTCATAAAGGCATTTGTTTTACATATCCAAAAAATATATTTTAAGCATTGCATTAAAATTATAGCATTATTGTATAACTTCAATAAATTTCTCCCATAATTTTACCATAGCATAAGTGTCAAGTCCACAATATAACAGCAAAGCATTCCTTATTGATTCTTGCTCTTCTTTTGACTTGCTCTTCAAGCCGACAAAAGTTTCAGAAGCTTCTCCACCATTGTGAACCAAAGGCAAATTATCATAATTCAATTCAGGATCATCTGGGTATAGTGCAGGCAATACATACTTGATTGAATAGGACCCTTCCATTTCTTTCATATAATAATCTCTGTTTTTAAATGGAACCATGAAATCCACCATATTATGGTTTATCCTAGCCATTTCATCCGCTAAATCAGGATAGAGCTCTGCTATTTTCCTGTTTACGCTTGATTCAAATGACTTATTGTATACAATCACGCTTCCGTCTTCAGGAAGATTGCTTATCATGCTTTCTGCAAAAGTCCTTATGAAATCCTCATCATCAACTTCCGCCAAAAATTCCTTATGTTCTATTGGAGCTCCTTCCTCTTCAATGATATGCAAAGAGTATTGGAAAGGCAATTGCTGATATGGCTTGGTTCCTTCCACTTCAGGTATAGGTTGGTTGTATGTTTCATAATCAATGAAATACAATGGATATTCCAAGGAGTTTAAAGTTCTAGCAATAGCTGCCTTATTGATTTTAGGCTCCTTATCATTTACTTCAAAATCCACTTGCTCTATATATTTTGGATTCAAGTCCTCATATAATAAATCTTCAAAAGACACTTTTCCTTCATTGTATTTCTCGAACTTTTTGCTTTTCCACATTCCTGCCACATCAAAGACATTAGGTTTTGGCAAGTCTCTTGTACAGTACTGCCAGAAATCGCAATCATAAGGATTGAAGCATTTCAGTTCCAGACATGTAGGAGGTTCGTTGTCCTCGCCATACTGTTCCATGAATCTGTTTATCTCATCAATGTTGCTTTGAATCTCATCCTGCTTTGAGAGTGCTATATCAGTCACATCCTCAATATTGAAGTATTGGTCCAATTCATCTTCAACAGGAAGTTCTCCTTTAACATATTCATTGTTAACATATACAATGCAGACTTTCTTTACATTGTATCCTAGATTGGACAATACATAGTATTGGTATGCAGCATCATCCAAGTAGATGTCCTTTACTTTTGTAGAGCTCTTAACCTCATAGATTTCCACACCGTCGACATCATTCTTCAGGACATCCACACTGCAGAAATTGTGATCATAATCAAATGAAGCTTCTGTAATGACATTTGGCTTTTTTGGCATTAGCTCCTCTGTCTGTTTAATCATTGGAGTGATTGTCTTGTCAAATGGAATGTCCTCATAATCTCCGAACAATCCTTTTGCAAGTTCACCTACCTTATGACCGTTTTCAAAAATAACTGTCTTATCCTCAGGTTTTGCACAATCGGGTTTGTACTTTTCTAACCAAAGAATCTTTTGACATTGCACACATCTGCAATACTTTGATTTTGATAAATATATGTTGTTCATATCATCACCCTATTCAAAAATATAATAAAAAGTTTATTAATATTAGCATATATAACTTTTGATTAATTTTAAATCTTAAAATCTAAAATAAATAATTATATAGAGTTTATATTATCTTTAAAGCAAAATAAATAAAATAAAAAGAATTAAAATAAAAATAATCAAAATAATTTTGTAATAATTAATTAAAATAATTATTTAATTATGATTTTAATAAATAATCAATATTTTTAATAAAAAATTATTATTAATAAAAAATAATAAAATTAAAATAATATAAATACTTTTTTTAATAAAATATCCTTATTTAATAAATTAAAAAAATTTAAAATTTAATAATAAATAAATTTGTAATATAAAAACAAAAAGTTTATATATTAATTATTACAAACTATAACATACATCAAAAAAACATATGTTAAAGGGGGAATTCTCAAAAACCATACACATCACCAAAAAATTTCCCTTTAATTAATTAACACTGCTTTTTTAAACTTTAATTTTAGGGTGCAAAATATTTCAAAAAAATTTTAAAAAAAGAAACAAAAACAAGAAAAGAGGAAGAAAAAAAGAAAAATATCATTGATGTTTCTTGTGTGAAAACTCAAGGAACTCAATTCTATTCTCTTTTTTACAAAATGAATAATATAACCTGAATGAATCTGCAAGATAAACTTCTTGCTGACCTTTACGGTTAGAAGACAAATGCTTGCCCACATCAGGATTTTGAAAGATTTGTTTAATCTTCTTCAATAATTGAGATAAAACGCTTTTATCCAATTTCTTTAGAGATTTGAAGAAATCTTTTCTATATATCCATTCCATTAATGATTCGCCTAAAATCTCTTGAAGCACAGCATTAAGCTGACTTTCATTTCTAATTTTATTAGGGCAAGATGCATAGATCTTGATAATCACCTAACAAACTACAAGACTTTAAGTCTTTCTTCCTCCTAAAATATCGCTTAGGCAGTATATGCCTTTATCTAATTCAACCACTCTGTACTTTTTACCAGTTTTTGTGTTTAAAAAAGACATGATTAACTCCGATATTTCTGTGGTTTTAAAACCACAAATATACTCTATTTTTGACATATATAAAAAAGTTTCTAATTTTAAAAAAAGTAGTTTTTTTAAAGATTTTATAAAGAAAAATATTAATATTAAGTTTCAGCCCAAAAATCTATTTTTAAAAAATATGCATTCATTTTATAATAATCATTAAAACATTTTAACAAACTATTTTTAAGTTAAAATACAAATCATTAATCAGAAGTGGAAAAGGTGAATGCAATGAATGAAATCATAGACAACTATAATGTTAATGCAGAAATTGAAATAGACAACAGCGAACTGGAAGACATAATGCTAATAGAGCCCGGCATGATGACCATTGCAGATGAGGAGGAATTCTTCAGACTACTCAAAGAGGCTAAACTATTCATTCCAATTCATTGGGAAAAGGAAGAGGTATTTAATATTGAAGACCAAAGCGTTGTAGATGTTATTAAGCCTGTGCCTCCACTTGGATTCAATTTCATTTCACTTAGTGTCAACGACAATGAAAGAGCGCTTGTAGCATTCACAAGAAAGGAAATCATGAAGGAAATCAAGCTTAAGAAAGACCATATCATAATGAATATGAGAGATCTTGCCAAGATCTTGTATGGATTTGGCGACACATTCTCATCAATCATCATCAATCCACAAACTGAGCATTCCATCATAGTCAACGCTTCCACACTTATAGGCCTATTTAAGGAAAAGGCAAAAAATCCGTTTATTGCTTCACTTGAACAAACTTTAGCTACATTGAAGAGCAATTCAGTGAAACTTGACAATCATTACATGTTCTTTATCCGTTCAGATTATGAATTCATGGAAAATGAGGCTGTAGATGGAATATTTACAGCAAAAATGCCACTGCGAGCATGCACAGATCCTAATTTCCAATCCAATCTCCCAATATTGCATAAGATAATGATATATGAAGGCCAAAAAATATTGTACACTGGCAAAAGCGAGGAAGTTACTGATTTCAATGTATTGATTGCTCCTGGATGCGAATTCCAAAAGTTCTATGATGAAGATGGTGACACCTCAGTATGGAGATGCATTAAACAGCCATTCTATGATAATATTGAAGAAGAAGATGCTGAGGAATGATTAAAACCGCCATTCTATGATAATATTGAAGAAGAAGATGCTGAGGAATGATTAGATGATTATCTTAATTTGATTCATAAATTTTTTACTTAATACAAACTTTAAAACAACCTATAATTATTTTTTCTGGGAATTATATCAATTATTTCAATGCTCTGATTTCTTTCGGATACATAAAAAATAATTCTATAGTCCCCTACCTTTGCTCTTTGACATTTAGGACATTTATTGCTTTTTAATTCTTTAAAATTAGGATTATGAGGATTATTTAGAATTTCCAAAATTTTCTCATTAATCCTCAACAATAACTTTTTATCATTCTTATGCTTATTAAGAAATTTCTCTGCCTTTTCATGTTCATATAATCTATAGCTCATCTTTTTAACTCAAGTTCCAGTTTATTAATTCTTTCTTCTAAACTTTCTAGAGTTAATTCTTTAACGTTTTCTAAATTGCCATTTTCGAATTTTTCTATCTCTTCATTATAAAATTTACCTTCTTCATCACTAAATTCCTCATGAGTGTAATAATACTCTATTAAAAAACTTATAACATCATTGAAAGTATCATTTTTAGAAGCTAATTTTGATAAAGAATTATGGTTGGCTTGAGAGATTTTAATAGTTTTATTCATCATTATACCACATTTTATAGTATACTCAGTATACTATAAAAAACTTTCTAAAAAATCTAAAAGAATAGAAATGAATAATCAAATATTCTTTAAATTCCAATTAAAAAGTTTATAGATGCATATATATAAATTAAACTATTTTTAAAGCTTTAAATAATAATATAACATCAATATTGACTTAAAATTAAAAAATAATAAAAAAATAAAAAAATAAAAAATTGATTATAAAATAGAAAATTAATTGAAAATGAAAAATTTATAGCAAATTTTAATCTTTATAAATTTAAGATCTCGCTTTAAGTGGAACCTTTAGCATATAAATAAATATAATTGATTTCATAAATAAGATTGGATAAAATATTAAAAAATTGATTACTGATTAAAATGACTAACTTAAATAATAAAAAACTTAAAAAACTATTGAAATCAAAGTCAAGAGTTAAGATAGAACAGAACCCTGATATGTTCTATAAGGAATTCTTAAAATCAGAAGTTTTCGTTCCAGTCATTGCAATGGAAAATGAGGAATCACTAAGCGATGGAGACACACTTGACTTGCAGATTGGCTTCTTTGATGAGGAAAACGGAGACCGCAACATATACCTGTTTACAGATACAAACGAACTGGAAAAGGCAAGATACCAAATCAAGTCAATAGCTGTAAATGTGATGGAATTATCTCTCATATTGGCACAGTTTGACATTGATTTCAATTATATTGTAATAAATCCATACAGCGTTGATTCATATAAGATAGACTTTGATGAATTTTTAGAGAAAAATAACTTTTAAATATTGATTCTTAATTCCCGTGATAAAAATGAGCATACTCTATAATGATAAACTTGAAGAATTAATGAAAATACAATCAGAAATGAGCGAAGAGGAGAATGAACACTTCTTGAATGAATTCAGAAAATCAGAATTATTGGTTCCTCTTCAAATTGAACTTGATTCATTAGACCTTGAAAACATGAATCTTGATGGATTGAATGAAATCAATAAAGAGGTCAAGTTTCACTTAAAGTCATTTATAGGTCCAAATGAGATTAAAGTCATACCTATTTTTACCGATGAGGAAAACATTCAAGATGTTCAAATGAACACAACAGTCGGATCACTATTCATGAGAGACTTGTACAAGTCTATACTTCCAATACAAGACAGCTTTGACCAAATCATCATTAATCCGAGTGCAGAAAATGAATACAAGATAAGCATTGATGAGTTCTTAAGTCTCTTTGATGAGGAAAGGGAATTTGAAGACCTTATGAAAGAGATTGAAGAGGAAATGCTTGAAGATGAAAATATGGATTAATGGATAAAAAATTCAATATAAAATAATTAAATCATCAATTAATTAAAAATACATTTTCCTTAAAAAATCATTATTTAGTGGATGATCTAATCAATTATTTTAAATGAAATATCTAATTTTTAATTTAATGAACACTACTGATAGATGTACCAATATTAAAATCATTAAATGTAACCACTAACTGATAAAACAAAAAATAGAATAACTAATAAAACAGCAATGAAAACTAAAAATAAAGCCCCTTCTTTTGAAAATGGACTTACTGGTGCGCAAGTACCATTAGAACAATTTCCATCAATTTGACAATTATCATCTTTAGACACTTTCATCACCAAAAATAGATTTAAAATAATCTTAAATAATCCTAAATAATTTTAAAATAATTACTGTTTTTAAATATTAAATGAAATTTAATAAAAATAGCTAAAAAATATAAAAAAATGCTATTAATGAATAAATCATTAATAGCGAAAATCAATCAACTTATTTGAAGTTGGTTGCTCTTTCTTCGAAGTAAGATTGAGGGTGTTTACATACTGGGCAAATTACAGGAGCATCGGTTCCTTTAATTATGTGACCACAGTTAATACATTTCCATTCAATTTCTTCTTCTTTTTTGAATACAGTTTCGCCTTCAACATTAGCGAGTAAAGCTCTGTATCTTTCTTCATGTTCTTTTTCGATGTTACCAACCATGGTGAATAAACCTGCGATTTCATCGAAACCTTCTTCTCTTGCGGTTTCTGCGAATTCTTTGTACATTGCAGTCCATTCTTCGTTTTCACCATCAGCTGCTGCGTTTAAGTTAGCAATAGTGTCTGGAACTTCTCCATCGTGTAAAAGTTTGAACCAGATTTTTGCATGTTCTTTTTCGTTTTTGGAAGTTTCCATAAAGATATCGTGGATTTGTACGTATCCTTCTTTTTTAGCTTTACTTGCGAAATATTGGTATTTAGCATGAGCTTGAGATTCACCAGCAAAAGCTGCTGCTAAGTTAGCTTCGGTTTTAGTACCTTTTAAATCTGCCATTATAATCACCTAAATTTTTTTAACACATGTGTTAATTCTTAAATTAATAAGAATTCAGTAGTAGTTTAAACTACTTAAAACTATTTTAGTTTTGAATGTTAATAAATATTTCTAAAATATTTTATATATAATAAAAAATGAGTGATAATGAAAAAAATAAAAAATTAAAAAAAGAGTTAAAAAAGTTAAAAAAATGGGGGTTTTAAAAAGAGTTAAAAGACTAAAAAAAAGTGAGGGTTTTGAAAAGAGTAAAAAGAGTTTAAAGAGTAAAAAAATCAAATCCTGATAACTTCATCAGTGCTTACAATCATATTCAATCTTCTGTCATGGCTTTCCATTGGAATATGATCAATCAATTGAAACGGATGAATAGTAGTGACTAAAGGAGTCTCTTCATTAATGAGATTCTTATTGAAAAGGTCTTCGATTTCCCTATCTCCGTATCCCTTTCCTTTTCCAATCCTATTTCCGCACCTATCTGCACCAACGGATCCTTCCACTACCATATCAATAGCTATGTCAAATGAACTTCCTTTACCGAAATCAAAAAACTTAGAGCAATGATCGAATGCCCCCTCCTTTGTTGATGCTTCTCTTTCTTTTCCATCTAACTTGTTTCCCTCAAGAAAGAGATATCCATGTTCAAGGTTAGGGCTTGCCATAATGAGATTCTTATTTTCCTTTAAAGCAAGGAATCGAACTGGAATCTGAGCAGAATCAGGACTGCAAAAAATAGTTTTTGAATTTATCCATTCATCAGTGCTCGCCAGCAATTCAGCTGCAATATCTGATCCTTTAAAATCAGGAATCTTGCCATAATCCCCATTAGGTCTAAGAGACTGGCCTTCCTTAAACAATTTATCATAAATTGATTTTCTAATAGAATCCTTTTCTTCCTTTAAAGACATAATATCAAATTAGATAAAAATAAGTAAAATAAAGTAAAATGAAAATAACTAAAAAATCACTATAAAAATTCTAAAGTCCTATACATCATCATGAATCCTTCTTTATCTGGATTATCTTCTCCAAAACCGAAGAAATTAAAGCTATATGCATCCCTATCATTGATTGTTGAGAGAGAATGGGTATTCAAAGGAGGTTCATGGCTTGTATCCTTTGCTATGAGCTCGTGAGTTTCCTTGTTTCCAATGATAGTTAAATGAGAATCTTCAACAATTAGGCTGTCTTCCCTTGGAATGTCTTCAATTGCATTCTTAAGATATTCCATAGACAATCCTTCCTGAGGATACTTGAACACCATAACTCTGCTGAATTTGCTGTCACAGTCAAGTACTGCTATGCAATTTTCAATATCATCCGCTTCAAGCAATTTCCAATTATTTGGATACTTAAAACTTAATTCATAGTTTTTAAATATATTGGACATGTTAAACTCCTTTAAAAAAGATATTGTAAAATAAAAATAAATTAAAAAGTAAAATAAAAAAATAGAAAAAAGAATAATTATCTAATTATAGATATTAATCGAATTCAATGGAATCCATAATCGCTAAATAATCATTGTAAGCATATGGGAATTCCTTGAAGTGCATCAATTCAAACACATACATGTTTCCATCATTGATCAATGCAGAAGTATTGTTTTCTAAAGTTCTTCCACCTTCGTCAGCGCTTGTAATGATATTGTAAACAGGCATGCCATTAAGGTTTAGAATTCTGGATTCGACTATAGTCCAACCTTGAGCTTCAAAGCTTTCCTTAAAAGCCTCTTCAATTTGTGCAACTGCTTCAGCTTCTCCAGCATCATTTTTATAAACTGTAATGGTGGATGGATTTCCTTCCACCACTTTCACTAAAGCCTTGATACAATTTGGACCAATCATTTCTTTATTCTGTTCTTTCCAATTACTTAAATATCTGAATTTGATTCCTTCTTCATCAAATTGGATTTCATCCATAGAATCACCATTTTAATTGATACCCAATAAACTATATAAATATGAAATATATGAATAATTGAATAATATGAATTAATGCTTAATATTAAAAATTTTTGAAAAATTTTAGATTAGATAGACTAGGCAAATTAGAAATTATAAAAAATTAAGGAAACTTATTCTCCACTTTCAAGCAAATATTCATCTGGAATTAACTCTTCCAATTGAGTGTAAGCCTTGCTTGAAATAGCGGACTTGTGAATTTCAGGTTCTTTCACAATGGTCAACCCTCTAATTCTTCTTAATATGCTGGTTTCACCTAATTCCTTATTTATCTCATTGATAGTGGCAGTCAATGTCTTGTTTACAACCTCATCAAGCATGTTCTTGTTTGTTCTTAGGATTATCTCCAAGATTTCCCTATGCTTGTCTTCTCGCTCTCTAAGTCTTGACAATTCTCCAGCATCAAAACTCATTTTAGTCTTCAAGACATTCATATCCTGCAATAATTCAATTCTTTCTTCATTTGATTCATTCAAATCCTTATTCAATTGCTTGATTTCAGAATTCAAATCATCGATATCTCCATTTAACTTTTTAACTTCGTCAATGAGAGAATTAGATTCAGAATCGGATAAAACACTGCTGTTTATATAATTCGCTTTTTCAAGTTGGGACAATTTAGTGGTAAGCTCCAAATTAATGTTCTCCAACTCTTCCACTTTTGAGAAAAGAATCTTTTCTTTAGACTTTGCTTCCTTAAGATCGTATTCTAATTTTACAACAGCTTCATCGTCTGGGATTACTTCCATAGTGGACACTTCGATTTCAGAAGAAGTTTTCAATTCCTCATATTCCTGAGGAGTCAAGATTACAAAATCTCCCTCTTCAAGATTATGTTTTTTCACATCTTCCTTACCGATAGTGAGACTTATATTACCTCTTGATTTATTAATTTTCCCAGTCTTGATAATCATATTTAATAATATGATTTATGCCTTTATAAAGGTTATTATTTAATTTAAAAAAATTATATAAAAATTAAAGCGATTTTAAAATAAAAATGAAAAAATAAACAATAATTTGTGAAAAATAGCTAAAAACAAATAAATTAAAACAAAGTACATGAAATGAACATGAAATTTCATGCAATAAATTCATGTAATGAAAATTGCTAAAAAAGATGTGAAAAAATTTATGAAAAAAACTAAAAAATTATTGAAAGAATTTAAAAAAATATTAAAAAAGAAAAATTAAAAAATAACTAAAAAAAATAAAGAAAGAAAAATTAAAAAATAACTAAAAAATAAAGTAAGAAATAATTAAAAATAAAATTATTTCTAAAAACCTAATTAAAAAAATCTATTAAGAAGAAATCAGATTAGTTGCTCATGCATTTATTGACCCAATTTATGAAGTTTCCATTAGCGGAACCTGATCTTTCAGCTTGGGTGTGGCCTTGACCCCAAACTTCATTGAATTCCACACTTTCCACATCACCAATCTGCATCAAAGCAAGAGCCAAATTGGTTTCAACAGTAAATGAAGTGTCTGTCTGTTCAATTCCTGCATTTATTCTCCAATATTTAGCAAGCTGTGATGATCCCACTCCATCATAATAAGGGGAAACATAATACAAAGGATTATACATATTGGAACGGTTTAGAGTTGTGTAATTGAACCTGTCCAATATTCTCAAATCATTTGCATAGCTGCTTGCTTTAGATGAGTCATAATCAGAGAATGCAGAGTAATTGTCTGAATTTTCATTTAGAACATTTGCCATAATGCTATCAAAGTGCAATGATTCATCCTCATCAGTACCGAATAACTCATTTTCAGCCTGGTCTTTTCCTAAATCATCAAAAGCGCCAACATCTTTAGTTGGGGATTTGCAATGTTTAACAAATGCTTCAAGGCTTGTGATTTCTGCAGTGTTTGTTGAACTGTTATAAATGATCCATTCCTCATCACCATTTAATGAATCAATATATTCCTGTGGAGTTCTGTAAGTTCCTGAACTTGATCCAGTAACATCACTTGAAAGAGAGACACCATCAGGTAAAGGCCCCATGCCCATGCCCTCTCCAGAACTTGGAGAGTATGGGAAACTGGTTTCATTCAAGAAATTGTTTAAGGAATCCTCTACAGTTTTAAGCATATAATCATAATATGATCCTGCTGTGTAAATTCCATCTTCAGACTCTTCAAGACTTAAAGGCCTTCCATTAGGACTTCTAAGGCCTAAATCATTAATGTAATTGGCATATGCACTAGCCAAATCATCGGATAACGCACCAGTCCAAGTGCCGCTTCCACGTGTTCCATCTGTAGTGTATTGTCCCATAGCCCATTCATAAGCCTCATCAGCTGTATCTAGAGAAGTGATAGGACACCAGCACATTGCTCCGCAGATGCTGTCAGATAACTTGTTTCCATTTCTGTCTATAAGAGCCGCTCCAATGGATTCTAGGTATGGTGTGTACAATTCACTGTCACCGCTTGCACCTAAGATTGCACTTTGAGCTCCACCGCCACTGTGACCAAATGAAAAGATCCTTTGGCTGTCTCCAGGAAGTGTATCGTCATTGAATTTCAAGTAAAGGACTGCTGCCTTTAAATCAGTAACTCCCCAAGGAGCCCCACCAGAGTAGGTTCCTCCTTTTTCTCTACCTCTGCAACCTGCATTAACATAAATGAAACCTGCATCTGTGTAATCTTTCACTTCATTCGCATTATATCTTGTTGGGGCTTTTTGAGCGGAATATCCTGCAGTGTTGATAGGCATTACAATAGGTGCATTAGATGCAGAATAATTTCCAACATGACAGTCTATTACTGTACAGGTATAAGTTCCATTATCATTCCGTTCGCTTTTAAAGTAATCTCCAGGAACATAAATTCCTAAAGACTCATATTCAGTAGCTTCAGGGTCTGTACAGTACACAAGCCCAATTTGATAGTAGATATTGTTTTTCTCATCATACTTCCAATTGGACATATCAATGGTTAACTCATCATTCAACTCTGTGAGATTAACATTATAATTATTAGTATCAGTTAATAATCCCATTTCACTTGCAGCAATCAATAATGTGAGTATTGCAATCACTACAGCTATAAGCAAAATAAGTTTATTTGATCTTTTCATAATCACACCACAACCAATTGTTTAAAAAACAGAATTTATTCGATTATTTCAAAAGTTCTGACTATTTCCATAAATTTGGAAACTATATCACTAACTGTCCTAAGTTCAAATATATAAACAAAACCATCCTCTAAAAATACAACTGAAAACATTTCAAAATCAATTTCGGGAATTGAAATCCTTGAATGTGTCTGAATGCTTTTCCTTTTGCCAACATTTGCAATTTCAGAAGATACTATTTGAGCGTTATCATTCAATAGGCTTTCTTCAATGATTTCCTTGAAATCCTCAAGTGAAGGCATCTCAGATTGGAATGCAATTACATTCAATAAACTGCCATCCTCATAGCTTAAAGTAGCTATGCAATCAGGATTGTTTTCCAATGGGACTTCTTCCAATTCCCATTCATCACTGTATTTAAATGATAACTTTTCATTAGAACATGTGTTTAGATTAGACATAAAAAGCCTCTTATATTGAATTTATATATCTTTTTATAATTTTTTATAAATATAAATTTTATCAAATCAAAATTTACTAATAACATCCACAATTTACTAAATCATCAACATAATTTACAAAATGACATCAATATAATAATCTGAATAAAAATAATGAAATAAAATCAATATGCTAATTAAAATAAAAATAACAAATTAAAATTAATTTTTAGACAAAAAGAAGAAATTATAATCGTTTAGAAATCAAATAGAAAGATTTAAATTAGAATAATGACAGAATAAGGTATGGGATTAACATTTATAAAATACCTTTAAAGAATTTTAAACTAAACAACTTATTAAGCATTTATTCACTCAATGAATCAAACTCAATAATTACATATTTGACAAAAACCCTAAACTCAATATATTTGTTAATCCCCACACCCCCTATTAAAAAGAGGACTAATTTTGAAAATTAAAAAAATAATAAATAGTATTAAAAAATAGTTTAAGAATTATAAAAAAATAGCATTAAATAAAAAAAAACAGCCATGAATTATAAAAAAATAGCATTAAATAAAAAAACAGACAAGAATAGCATTAAATAAAAAAAACAGCCATGAATTATAAAAAAATAGCATTAAATAAAAAAAACCGTTGAATTATAAAAAATATCTAAAAATAGAATAAAAATAAAAAATAAAAGAGAAAAACAATTATCTGATACGTTTTCCCTCTTTTTCAAGAAGTCCTTTTTCCTTAATCATTTCAATGAAACGACTGTCATCTGTAACGAATTCATCATACTCTTGAACTTCTTTTTTATTGGATCTTTTGACAATTGTAAAGAGATATGAAGGCCTTCCCTTTTTCTCTTTAGGAAGCTCAGCCAATTCATAAAGAACTCTTTTTACAATCAATTCCTCAGAGCTTTCAATAAAGCTGATTCTATTGTCAATGTCTTCAAAGCTTTCAAAGTCACCGTTAAGCTCTTTCTCAGTTAAGATTTTAGATCCTAACTTTCTGCTGATTCCATCTAAGAAGTGCAATTTGCTTGCTTCCTTGCTTTGCTCATTGAAGAACTTTACATACTTAGGTTCATTGGCAATTACAATGCTGTGAACAGCCTTTTCAGTTTCGAATTCCTGTTCCTTGCTTAAGTCATCATAACTTAAATGAGCTCTTTCCTGCTTGACAAATTCACTATCCTTTCCAAGAGGAATCTTGTCTTGAACCTTAACTTCAACATCATCATTCAAGTCCAAATCCATCAATATGAAGTAATCTGTTCCAATAATACGGGCAGTCTTTTTTTCATCACTGTCTTTAGTGCTTAAAACCAAACCGAAATTTTCATTTTTCATAAAAAACACCCCCGGAAATTATCTTACGTTATACCTTAAGATAGCACCGATTCCACCGAAAGCCCTATACAATTGGCTTCCCTCTTCAGTTTCAGTGGAAATGATTTCTACGCTAGAACCTAAATCCTCAGCAATATTAGCCAAATCTTCTATTAAATCTTCCTCTTGAGTGATTTTCATTTTCTCATTACATTGAGGACAAGTCAAATCCTCTACCTTTTGACCTTCCTTTTGAGTGACTTCTGCATGGAATCCGCAAGCTTGACAATCCAAGGTTAACCTTTTGGATTTTAAGTCTTCACTAAGCAAAAGAATGTCTACAGCACCCATCTGCAAATTGGTTCTTACTTCCTTTTCACCATAAGAGTATAAACCGTGGTCATCCCTAAGCTCAGCAAGGAATCTTTGGACTAGCTTTTTCTCTTGGATAACTCCTAATTCCTCTAAAGCACCAGATGCCTTGTCAATGGTTTCCCTGATACCGAATTCTCCAGTATAGGAAGTGTCTACAGTGGTGATTACCTTATCCTTAAGCTCATAATGCATGTAATCTCCATTATAGTAATCCTCTTTAGTTCCTCCAGGACCACCAAGAACAATTCCCTTCAAGTCATCCTTGATTGGAAGGAATTCATCATCCATGTGAGTGCCTATCCTTTTCAGGAATTCGTGAGCCAATTGGTCAATGACCCTATCGAACCTTCTTTGTGATTGTCCCCCTGCCTTATGCTTTCCAGGAACACCACTGGTTAAGTTTGCTACAACATTGATTCTTTTACCTTTCAAAGTAGCGATGGTTGCCTCATTTCTGTCAATTACAGCAATACCGTAAACTTCCTTTGAAGCAATCATGTCTTCTAATGGCTCAAGGAAAAATGTGCTGTCACAAATGTATCTGTAAGTTTGGATCTCTTCAGGAGGTTCGATAACTACAGTTTCCATCTTTTCAGTACCAGGACCGCCTTTAGGAATCATACCAACGAACAATACAAAACCATTCGGCAATTCCTTGTTGTCGTTTGTAATCATACGGATTCTTTGCATGATTACCTCAATAGCTGATTGAACATTCTTACGAGTGGTTTTGCTCTTGATGTTAGCACTTTGTCCCAATTCATCCCTCATCTGCTTGATGATATCACTTAATTGTTTAGTTGGAGGAACGTACATGGAAACGAGTTCTGTTCCCTTTCCTTTCTTTTCCGCCAATTCCTTCAATGACTTTTTAAACTCATATAATTCCTTTGAGGATACCTCACTCATTTATAACACCTGATAAAATTGATAAATAACTTTTTGATAAGTAATTAGTATAAAAAATTAAAATAAAACAATATAATTTAAGATTATTCAAAACTTTAAAATAAAATCTTTAAGAAAAATTACTGAAAACGTAACTTTTAAAACATTATTTTCACTAAAATAGAAATTTCTGTCAAACCATAATAATAACCTTAAATTGATATAATATATTATATATTGGTATAAGTTACTTATATAAGTAATGATGAAAATTAAAAATTTTTAAGAAAAAAATTAGAAAATCGGACCATTGGAAATAATCCCTTTCAAAAATTTTTTTTAAGAAAATATTAATAATTGAAAGGATATAAGATTATTTGAATAATATTAATTAAACGTATTTTATAAGACTATTTTTATTAAGTTAAGGAGGAAAGTAATTGTTTGGCTTAAAGGACATCAATACGGAAAACAGATATGATGAAACTGATGAGAAGAAACTTAAGATAGCTGATACAATATCTATTTTTACAAATCCTCCTATAATCACAATTCCATTATTCCTGATTATCTGTATAATCCTTGCATGTGATGGAACTCCATTTACAAGCGGATTCAGCTTTAATTGGACCCAATTCATAATAACAGAACTTATTTCACTTGTCTTTGCATCCATATTGCCAATGGCAATCATCCTTCATTGGGCCAGAAAATTGGATACAGACAAGGACATTTCCAACCGTGAAGATCGTTTCGTTCCACTTATTGCTCCAATTTCCTGATTGTTCTAATACTTTGTTATGCTGTTAACACATTCATTGTAATGCTCATCACTACCAAATGGAAAATCAGCATCCATACAACTGGGCTTACTGGACCAGTAGCTGCATTGATAATGCTTCTTGGACCTATAGGCGCTTTAGTTGGATTGCTTTATCCAGTACTCATTTGGAGCAGATTCACACTTAAAAAGCACACAATGGCTCAAGCAATTGCAGGAGGAGTGTTTGGACTTGTCATGACTGTATTGGAAGCTTACTTATACATGGATTTGCTTAATTTGCCAGTTTACAATTTAGTCCCATTAGGAGAATGCTTATGGATAATACTTGGACTTATCTTCGCTCCAGTGGTTTTAGGAATTCTAACAATCCTAAATGATAATGGAAAAGAAAATACAAAAGCAATATTCTATGCATTATGCGTTTTAGCAATCATATTATCCATATTCTTTGCTCCCCAATCTGCACTCATAACCCTGATTCTTGAAATAATCACATCAATTTTAGTAAGCTATTTTGGTGGAGAGAATTTCAGTTGGTTTAGAGCAATCCAATAGTAAATTTAAATATAATTAAATAGATAAATTAAAGTAATAAATTAAGTTATTTTACAAAATTTTTTTATAAATTTAAATTTACTAAAAAAAACTTAATCTACTAAAAATTAAAACTAAATAAAAACTATTAAACTATTTAATTAAAAGGTGAATTTATGAGAATCGTAGCTGCTATCGGAGGATCAATATTATTACAGGACTACAACGCTGAAAGATTTAAGGAATATGCAAAGCTCTTGAAGGAACAAAGTGAAGAGCATGAAATATTTGTTGTTGTAGGTGGTGGAAAACCTGCAAGGGAATACATCGGAGTTGTAAGAGACCTCGGTGCTGGAGAAGCTAAATGTGATGATATTGGAATAGAAGTTACAAGAGTCAATGCAAAACTCTTATTGCTTGCACTTGGAGATGCAGCTTACCAAAGAGTTCCTCATAATTTCCAAGAAGCTTTGGAATTTTCTGCAAGCGGAAAAATAATCGTTATGGGTGGAACTGAACCTGCACATAGTACTGATGCAGTTTCTGCAATCTTGGCAGAGTATGTTCAAGCAGACCTTTTAGTTAACTTAACCGCAGTAGATGGATTATACACTAAAGATCCTAAAAAATATGATGATGCAGAATTGATTGAAGAAATCACCGCTTCTGACATGATGGGAATCATCAGCGGAAATGATGTCAAGGCAGGAACCTATGAATTCATTGATACAACTGCAATTCAAATGATCAAGCGTTCCAATTTAGAAACCGTAATAGCTAATGGTAATGAACCTCAAAACCTAATTAGAGCTATTAAAGGTGAAAAAATAGGAACCCGTGTTATTTCTGAATAAATAACACATTTTTACTTTTTTTAAAATTTTTTATTTCTAAAGAAATTATCTTAAAAACTAACAAAACAACTTTATTTTTTTATTAATTCTTATTTAAAGTGATTTGAATGACTGGATTAATTGATATAGGATTAAATTTAATGCACAAATCCTTTGATAAAAACAGAGAAGAGATCATAAAAAATGCAAATGATGTTGGAGTAAGCCAGTTCATCATTACTGGAACCAATATCCACTCAAGCGAAACAGCTCTCAATTTCGCAAATCAAGACCAGTTTAAAGGAGTTCTATTCTCAACTGCAGGAGTTCATCCTCACGATGCTAAGACCTGTGATGAAAACACAATAGAAACTTTAAGGGAATTTGCAAAAGAGGACTGTGTGGTTGCTATTGGAGAATGCGGTCTTGACTATAACAGAAACTATTCACCACAGGATGTTCAAAGAAAATGGTTTGAAGAGCAAGTGAAGCTTGCAGATGAATTGGATATGCCACTATTTTTACATGAACGTGAAGCACATGAAGATCTAGTCAAAATACTTGAAAAGTACCCAAATATGTGTGAAAAGGCTTGTGTCCATTGCTTTACAGGAACTAAAGAGGAAGCTGAAAAATACCTAGAATTAGGCTGCTCCATTGGAGTGACAGGTTGGATTTGCGATGAAAGAAGAGGCCAGTCACTGCAGGAAGCTGTTACCGTGATTCCTCCTGAAAAGATGATGATAGAAACTGATGCACCATTCCTGATTCCAAGGAACTTCCCTAAAAAGCCAAAATCAAACAAAAACAAACCGGAATACTTACCACATATCCTAAATACAATAGCTGAGTACAAAGGAATGGATAGTGAAGAGCTTGGCAAAAAGGTAAGTGAAACAACAAGAAAATTCTTTAATATCTAAGTTTAAACTAAATTTAGACAATTTTTAAATAATATTAAATTAATATTAAAATAATAGAACATAATTAATTAAAATTTAAATTAATAATCAATTAAATTAATTAAACTATTAAACTAATTAAATATCAAAAAATAAAAAGGTGAGAAATATGGTAGAACCACATAAACATTGCCCAGTATGCGGCACCCCAATACCAATGAAAGAAAGAGTATGCTCTGCAGATTGTCAAAAAGTATTAGAACAAAATCAGAAAAACATCAGAAAAAGCAGAATAATGCTCTTTGGTGTAATTGTAGTATTTATTCTCGTATGGGCATATTTCATGTTCTTTAAATAAATTAACTATTAATAAATAAAATTAAAAAACAAGTAAATAGCTATTAATTAAACTTAATAGCTAACAATAGTTTTTTAAAACAAAAAGTCAAATTATAATTATTTTTTTAAAATCAGACAATTTTAAGTGATAAAATGTTATTGTCCTCAACAAGTACTTTAGAAAACAAAACCATTGTAAAATATCATGGATTGGTTAATGGAGAATCATTAATTGGATCCAACATATATAAAGACTTATTCTCTGGAGTTAGAGACGTTGTGGCAGGAAGAACCAGCACTTATGCTGAAGAGCTTGAATCAGCAAGAAATGAAGCATTCCAAATTATGGAAAACAAGGCAAAGGAACTTGGTGCCAACGGAATCATAGGGCTTAAGATATCCTATAACAACCTTGGAGGCACTATGGGAAACACCATTTTAGTAACTGCATATGGAACCGCTGTAAGTTACAAATAAACTTAAACTATTTTTTAATCAACTTTTAATGAGTGAATAAATGCTTAATAAAATCAAACAGAAAGTTAACGATTTATCCATCTCTAAACGTCTCAAGGATGAAGAGGAGAGAAAAGTATTCCTAAAAGAGCTAGGATGCATTGATATAGGGATAATAGTAGGTATAGTCACCTATGTAATTTGCCTATACACTCATTTCGACATTTACGGATGGAATTTCGGATTGGTCTTATCCCCGCTTTTTGCAGGATATGCTGAAAGCCTAGCTGCAAAAAGGTATCTTGAAGAAAGTACCGGTGCAATCAGTGCATTTATTCTTTTCTTAATTACAGTTATCTATGGATTCATCATAGCAAACCCAACTTTAGGATTCAATGTCATTACAGCAGGAAGCATAGTCATAATCCTTCAAGCTGCATTTCCTATTGCTGTGAATTATTTCCTTATCGCAACAATTTTAGCTATTATCTCCCACGTTACAGGTGTCTTCAAGAAGATTACACGTTTCCTATGGAATACATATGAGAAAATCTTCAAGAAAGAGCCAAAAACTAAAGAGACATATAACGAAAAGCAAACCAAAAAGATACACAGTTTTTATGACAGAGAACTTGATATGAATAATTTAGGAGTCTTGATATTGACTATGGAAGATTCTCCTAAAGAATTGAACATAATTGAATATAAAGGAGTCTACGAATCAACCCATATCTTTTCCGTTAAACAAAGAGAAGAAATAAGATCTGGAATTGAAGACTCAATAGAAAAGGAATTGCTTATTTGTACAAAAATTGCTGAAGATAAGGCATTGTTGAAATTGATTAAGCAATTAAGGGCAGATGGATGCAATGGCCTATTGAACATGAATATGGCAATTGAAACATTAGGTCCAAGCATGGGAGAAAACATATCTCAAGTGGTTATTAGAGGAACTGGAGTCGTATTTGAAGAAAAAGAGGATGTGAGTTCCTTATAATTACTAAAAAATAATTTATAAATTACTCATACTATTTTTTTTAACTTTTTTTAACTTTTTTTATGATATTCTATTTTTTACAATCCCAATAGAATAGCTATTGGATCAAATCCGATCATTTTTATTGCCATATAAATCAGGATTATGGAAAATATCTGTTTTAGTCTTTCCTTAGGCATTTTATAAACTAATTTTGCACCAACTGTTGCCATAGGCACTGAAAACAGTACAATGAGAACAAAATTCACCAAACTCACATAACCTAATGAATATGGCATTGGATTAACTGACCAACCTGTGTAAATATATGAAATGAGCCCTCCAATAGCTGTCAAGGCTATGAAGACTGAAGATGTTCCAATAGCTTGAATCAAGCTGAATCCAAACAATATGCAAAGGGCAGGAATCAGGAAGACACCACCACCTACACCAAGCAATCCAGAGATTATACCTATTGAAAAACCTACAATTGCTGCACTCAATATATTGAAATCAATCAATGCCTTTTCACCATCAGTTCGAGAGCCAAATAGCATATCCAACGCTACAATAAAGAGTAGGCATGCAAAGATAATCTGCAAGATTCTTGAAGGAACAACATTTGCAAGAAGGCCACCGCAAAATCCTCCAATAATTCCAAAAACAGCTAATCTGATAGCTGGTTTTACGATTGATTTGTTCTTTTTCTGATGCTGATAAGCTCCAGAGGATGCTGTTGGAATGATAATTGCCAAACTGGTTCCCAAGGACACCATCATAGCAAGTGAAGGGTCAACCCCTACAGAACTGAATAAGAAGAATTGCAGAGGAACCATTAGGAATCCTCCACCTACTCCAAGCAATCCTGAAGCGAATCCTGCAAATATTCCTATTAAAATCAAACCTATATAAAAGCTAATTGGAAACATGATAACACTTTAAAATATAATAATTCAAGTTAAAATATAAAAATTTATAAATTATATGATTAATAAAACTTATAATAATATTGTATTTCATGTTTTAAATAAATATTTGAAAATATGGATTTTTAGAAATTGAAAAATTAAAATGGCTTTTGCTATGGGGAAATTCTTATGAAAACAAATAAATACATTCCTTTTGGAATAATTCTAATCATTTTTGGAACTCTCCTATTCTTCTTAAGTGGAATAGACCAATTCATAAGACCATTTACCCAACCGCTTCTAATGGGATCATCAAAAGGAAAAGACATTCTCTTTTTTGTCCTTTTAGGAATTACCATAATATTATCCACACTTGGAGACAATGGAAAGATATACAACTATTTTAAGAATCTCCAAATTCCAGAAATGCTGAAAGATAAGGATTTTTACTTAAAGTTATCCTTAATCATATTGCTCTTTACTGCAATAGCAGGAATTATCATGGAATTTTACTTAAGGAATTCACTTGGAATAGACTGGAACACAATTCTTGTAATCATGAATCCAAGTGAAACAAGCACAAGCATTCTCCATTCCCATTTATACAAAGGAATATTTGGAATGATCCTTGGAATGCTTTTAACTTACATTCCAGCGGGAATCCATACCGGAAGCTCCTTAAGTGCTTACACTCCAGATTTAATTGGTCTTCTATTCATATTAATTCCAATCAATTATATTGTCATGGTACTTTCATTGCAAAGACGAAAGGCAGCCCCAAGAATCTTTTTGGCAGTTGCAATCACAATCGGCATAATTGGACTCATTGATGGAGGATTATTTGCAACTCCAACAGTTGGAGGAATTTATGGGATACTCATATTGATGTACAATAATGAAATACTTAAAGGATTTTCAGATTATATAACTGAAAAATATAAAAGAGATGCAATTAAAAGCCAATTAAATGAAGAACTGATCACAATTAAATCTGTTTTATCAGGCAAAATGAGAGATAACGGAAAATCAGTTAAAAAGTATTTGAAGATTTTGATTCCACATATCGCTTTGATTCTAATCATCATATTAAGGTTTTCAATCGCATTTTATGGCGCTTGTCCAGATTCTTATGAATTAGATGTAGGCTACCCACATGATCTTGATGGATTAAATCAATACGATGTATTAAATTTAACAGATCATGAAAATAAAACAACAGTTTATCTTTCAAATCAATATAATGAGATGGAATTGTTAAATAACTTAGCCATTGATTTGAATGGAAAATGTGATTGGTACTCACTTAGCTGGAACATATATTCATACTTATAAATAGATTATGAAAAAAATCATCATTATTTATAAACAATAATTTTATTAAATAAATATATAACAAAAACAAAACAATTCAACCATATCTAATTATTCAGAGATGATTATAATGAAGATTAGTATTATCATACCCACATACAATGAAGAGGAATATCTTCCTAAATTGCTTGAAAGCATAAAATCCCAAGATTTTACTGATTATGAAGTTATTGTTGCAGATGCACAATCCGATGATAATACTAGAGAGATTGCTAAAGACTATGGTTGTGTTGTTGTAGAAGGAGGGCTTCCGGGACCTGGAAGAAATAGAGGTGCAGAAGTCGCCCAAGGTGAAATATTACTATTTTTAGATTCTGATTTGGAATTGACTGAAAATTACCTAAGCAATGTAGTTGAAGAGTTTGAGTCTGAGGAATTGGGAATAGCCATTACCCAAATGACCCCACTTTCTGAAAAGAAAAGAGACAAGTATCTTCATGACCTTGCAAACTGGTTTATGATAGCTGTTGAAAACATAAAGCCTCATGGAGCGGGATGCTATGGAATAATCTCCAAAAAGGAATTGCATGATGAAGTTGGAGGTTTTGATGAGAACCTGAACTTCGGAGAAGACACTGATTATATTGAACGTGTTGCTGAAATCAGTGAATTTAAAGTTCTTAGAAATGCAAGAATCGGTGTTTCCACCAGAAGACTTGAAGAGGAAGGACTTTACACCTTGCTTAAGCAATATGGTAAAAGCACTGTAAATGACTTTAGAGGAAAAAGAACTTCAGCTGAGGACTTAGGCTATGAGTTTGGACATGATCCAATATCTGCACTTGATAGTGTTGAAATGGAAAAGATTGCTGAAAAATCCAGAAACAGAAAGCTAAAAGACAGAATCAATAAATTCAAGGACAGAGAAATCAAAGAAAATGAACTTATTGAAGTCAGTGAAGAGGAAACTGGCCTTATCGTTAAAGAGGCAGCAGGCTCTGAAGGCAGGAAAAGAATTTTCTATTCCGTTTGTGGAGAAGGAATGGGACATGCAATCAGAAGCAGCGTTATTCTAGAGCATTTAACCAAAAAATATGATGTTTATATCTTTTCCAGTGAAAGGGCATATGAATTCCTATCCAATAAATTTGATAATGTATTTGAGATTGGAGGATTCAATACTGTCTATGAGAACAACGTGGTTAGAACCAAGAAAACATTCTTTAAGGCATTGAAGGCAAATCCTACAAACTTAAAGGAAGGATACAATGTTTTATATAAGGAATGCAAGAGAATAAAGCCTAATATAATCATATCCGACTTTGAGAACTATGCAAGTATGCTAAGCAAGCTCATGAACATCCCATTGATCAGTCTTGACAACATCCATATGTTGACCCAATGCGAATATGATTATCCTCCACATCACAGGGCGGATATGCTAACTGCAAAGGCAGTTACCAAATCATACATATTAAGACCAAAAAGGCACATAATCACAACATTCTTCTATCCTCCATTAAAGCATCCTAACATGACTGCACTTTACCCTCCAGTATTAAGGGAAGAGATAATGAAACTGGAACCTGTTGGAGGAGACCATGTTTTGGTTTATCAAACAGCAGAATCAAGCATAAACCTTATGGAAGAGCTTAAGAAACTTGATTACAAATTCATCGTTTATGGCTTCAACAAGGATGATGTCGATGAGAACTTGACTTACAGGTCATTTAATGAAAAGCAGATCTTTGAGGACATGAGAACAGCTAAGGCAATTATAGTGAACGGAGGGTTTACTATGATTTCAGAGGCAATATATCTTAAAAAGCCTATCTACTGCACTCCTGCCCATAAGAACTTTGAACAGATATTGAATGGTTTCTATGTTGAAAAGTTAGGATTTGGAGAATCCCATGATGACTTGGATGTCAATAAGATTGAAAGCTTTTTAGATAATCTTGACAAGTATCAGGAAAACCTAAACAAGGTCGAACCATGGGACAATACTGAAATCCTAAAAGATCTTGACTTAAGCATTGAAAAATATTCAAAGCTTTATTAGTGCCTGAATTGAAAAATAAGCCTTTTTTATTTATTTTTTTAATAAACTATTTTTTACTTCATGTAATTACATGATTTACATGAAATCAATTTTTTTTAATTAATTTTTTAAGAAATGATTTTAATTTTTTTAATAGTTTCATAATATACGAATAAAAATATATGTGATAAAAAAAGCTTGAAAAATGAAATGATCGAAATAAAAAAAGAAAAGAATTGAGTGTTATAAAGTTACACCCATTTCTAATTGTTCAGTAAGTTCTTTGTATCTGTTACGGATAGTCACTTCAGTTACACCTGCAACTTCTGCAACATCCCTTTGGGTTTTTCTTTCACCTAATAAAACAGATGCAATGTATAATGCAGCTGCTGCTACACCAGTTGGACCTCTACCGGAAGTTAATCCTTTTTCCATTGCCTTTTCAATGATTTCAATGGATCTGGATTGTACTTCACCAGAAAGACCAAGTTCACTTGCGAATCTTGGAACGTAATCTACTGGAGATGTAGGAGGTAATTTAATGTTCAATTCTCTTGTTAAGAATCTGTAAGTTCTTCCAACTTCTTTTTTACTTACTCTAGAAACTTCAGCGATTTCATCTAAAGTACGAGGTACTTTACATCTTCTACAAGCTGCATATAAAGAAGCAGCTACAACTCCTTCAATACTTCTTCCACGGATAAGCTTGTTTTCCACTGCACTTCTGTAAACAACAGAAGCAGCTTCCCTTACACTTCTTGGAAGACCTAATCTTGAAGAGTCTCTGTCTAATTCACTTAATGCAAAAGCCAAGTTACGTTCAGTAGCACCGGAAATTCTGATTTTTCTTTGCCATTTTCTTAAACGGTACCATTGAGCTCTGTTTCTTGCAGGAATATCTCTACCATAGATGTCCTTATTCCTCCAATCAATCATTGTACTTAAACCTTTATCGTGAATAGTGTAAGTAATAGGAGCACCTACTCTTGTACGTTTGTCTCTTTGTTCATGGTCGAATGCTCTCCATTCAGGACCCATATCTACAAGGTTTTCATCAATAACTAATCCACAGTTAGCACAAACCACTTCTGCCCTTTCATAATCTCCAATCAATTCAGTTGATCCACATTGAGGACATACAGTTTGTTTTTCTGGCTCAGAGTCATCTTTTTGTCTTCTTCTTGAAGTTCTTTTGGAATTTTGAAGAACTTCATCAGATAATCCTTCTTTCGTGTTAATCTCTCCTATTATATCAATTTGACTAAGTTTTATCCCTAAAAATAGAGAAATGCCTTTAATTTTCTCTAAGAAATGAATAGAGAAAAACTTTTAATTTTCTCTAAGAAATAAATAGAGAAAAAAGTTTTTTAAATTAAACTATTTGTTTCTTCTTTTTCTTGAATTAGATTTCCTACTTCTAGAATTTTTTGAATTCCTGGAATTTCTGGAATTAGCTTTTGAACCCTTTTTAGACTTAGAGTTCTTATTTTTTCTATTCATCTTTTCCATTTCACTTTTAGTGGAAACAAATAGCTTTTCACCATGTCTACTTTCAAGATCTCTTCTATTTACTGACCTAAAAATATTTACGGAAACATATGGATTTTTAACTGGGCCAAAAATAGAATATACCTTACCTATTTTCTGCTTATCATTAGTAAAAACAAAAGCTCCTGCAGGAGGAGTCTTTGTGGTTTTGACAATTAATTTTCCAGAATTGGCAAGGTGTGAGATGTTTCCTAAAAATTTCATCAAATCACCTTAAAAATAAACATTAGTACATCTTAATATAATGACATTATAGTATATAAATATTTCGATGCCTTTATATATAAAAAAATTTCTTCTTAAAAAGGATTACTAAAAAATCCTAATAAAAACTCTTTATATATCCCATATTCATTCTCTAATCAACAAACAATTGATTAATAATAGTTATATTGGGTAATATATAAAGATTATGGAATTAGATAGAGAATAAAAAGAGATAATGATAGTAAAGGAAATAATGACAATAATCAGAATAATGATGAATAATAAGAAATAATGATAGTAAAGGAAATAATGACAATAATCAGAATAATGATGAATAATAAGAAATAATAGTGAACAAAAACATAAATAAAATTATGAATAAAATTAGCGAGTTACAGGAAATTATAGACAATAGCGATAATATTGTATTCTTCGGAGGGGCAGGAGTTTCAACAGAAAGTGGAATACCTGATTTCAGATCTGAAAATGGAGTGTTTAAAAGCTTGGAAAAATATGGGCACAGTCCAGAATATCTCGTTTCTCATAGTTACTACTTAAGCCATACCGAAGAGTTCTTCAATTATTACAAGGAAAATCTCATTTTCAAGGATGCAAAGCCAAATCCTGCTCATTTAAAGATTGCTGAACTTGAAAAGGCAGGAAAGATAAAGGCAGTCATCACTCAAAACATTGATGGCTTGCACCAAAAGGCAGGAAGCAAAAATGTTCTAGAGCTTCATGGAAGCATCCATAGAAACTATTGCGAGTTCTGCAAAAGTGAATACGACTTGGATTTCATCTTAAAAAGCGATGGAGTTCCTAGATGTGAATGTGGTGGAATAATCAAGCCAGATGTCGTTCTCTATGAAGAACCGTTGAACAATGATGTTTTAAGCTCATCCATCAATTACATAGCTAATGCAGACACATTAATAATCGGAGGAACTTCACTAGTCGTTTATCCTGCTGCAGGATTGGTAAATTACTTCAATGGCTCAAAATTGGTTTTAATCAATAAAAGCGAAACTCCTTATGACAATTTAGCAAGTTTAGTCATTAATGATGCTATTGGAGAAACTTTAGAACAGACGAAAATAGAATAATAATTGAATAAAAATAGAAAATAAATTAAATAAAATAAAAAAATAATGAAAAATTTGCCTTTAAAAAATAGAGAAAAAGATTATTATCTATTTAAACCAATAATCTCAGATAATAATCTGCCTTTTTTCAATTCCTTAATGATATGGCTTTCCTTTACCTTTACGTTAAAGGTAGCCACCATTGTTTCATGAAACAGTTCATTAGGAATCACCACTACACCATTTTGGTCTCCAAATACGAAGTCTCCTGGTTTTATAATGTCATCATCAATTTCCAAATCAACGTTAATTTCACCAAGACCTAATGCCTTTCCAGCATTTGGAAGATAATCAAGGGCAAATACAGGATAATCCAAATCAACAAGGGCATCCATATCCCTTGCCCAACCGTATAAAACAGTTCCTGCGATTCCCTTCTCACCTGCACAGGTTGAAGCAAGCTCTCCCCAAACGGAAGCAGGCTTTCCATAAGTGTAAATGAATAGGACTTCACCTTTTTCTGCATTGTCCATAGCCATCAATGAAGTTCCCCAATCATCAGTATTGGTCTTTGCAGTGAATATCTTACCATAAACCTTATTGTCATTCATAGGTTTTAATCCATCAATAACACCGCTGCGGCCAGAGACAGATGAGTAAGCATCTGACACTTGACAAGCAGAACTTGAATCCAAAATCTTTTTCAATAAAGCATGATTCTTGCTTTTTTCATTATCCAAATCATCTATGGAAAAATCATATTTGCTAATATCTACATCATCTAAGTCAATCACTTTGGATGATTTTTTCAATAAAGTCTTAGGAGTGATCTTAGCCAATTTAACACCTCTTTTAAAAATAAAATTATTAAAAATTATTAAAAATTATTAATAGAATAATTAATTATCTACACTTAAATTTCTAAAGTATGTTTAATAAATATTTCTAAAATTCTTAAGAATTTTTCAATTCATTAGAAAAATATAAAATAATTTATATATTATAATAAAGATATTATTATGTGGATACTAAAATCATATAAAAATGATATTAGATTATAATAGAAATTATAATTACATTATTAATTAATTCAAACATTAATTAATTCATTATTAATTACGATTATTACAATTATTATTAAAATTAAAGACTTAAGGTGAAAGGAAAATAGATTATTATTAATTAAATTAAACTAATTATCATAAAATAAATTCAGAATAAATCTTTACTTAAATAAACGATTACATTAATTATAAGATAAAAAGAACAATTATTCATTGAGTTATTTGAATTAGCTTATATAAAAATAAATTAAACTATTATATTCAACTACTTTTACCAATCATTAAAATCATGAGATTAATTAAAAGATCATTATCAAATTTAGAAACAAAAAACAAATCTAAATTAAAATGGTAACATTTATGCCATTTATGGATTTAAATGATTTTCTTTAAATTTTAATCAAACAAATATCTTTTTTTATATGAATTTGATCATAGAATATTTCAAAGATTTTAAATAGCTAATGTCTATTTAGACTCAAAAATTCTATAAATAAATAGTATCTGCTTTTATCAATTAATTTATAAAATTAATTAATCAATTTATTACAAATTACAGTATAATTTAAAATTATAATCAATTATAAATTAACAAATTATAGATTACAATTTATTAATTAAAATTAATTATAATTAAGCTAGTAGTAAAATTGTTATTATGCTAAATCTTAATTAGACTAATTAATTTTAAATCATTGCTCAAGATGAGCTTAATTAAGAAAATGAGGTATTATTAATTATAAATGTTTAAAACTGAATGTAAAAAAACAAGATTATTCATGTGTTATGGATAAAAATAATCAAAGGTTTTAAATTATCATGATAGATATTGGTTATGATAACAATTCTACGAAAAACTAGCCTTAAATTATCCTATTACAAAGCTCAAAGGAGGCTTATTATGGGAAAAGGTGTAGAATTAACTACAACTAAATATCTTATTCACGCTCAAATCAATGCAAACGGAATCGTAGAAAAACCTGATGTAGTAGGTGCGGTTTTCGGACAGACTGAAGGCCTTTTAAGTAACGATTTAGACTTAAGAGAGCTCCAAAGAACTGGAAGAATAGGAAGGATCCAAGTTATCATTCACTCAAATGGCGGACGTGCAAAAGGTGAAATCGTAATTCCATCTAGCTTAGATAGAATCGAAACTGCTATCCTTGCAGCATCCTTAGAAACCATTAACCGTGTAGGTCCTTGTGAAGCTTCTATTGAAGTTCTTAGAGTTGAAGACGTAAGAGCTGTGAAAAGACAACAAGTTATTAATCGTGCAAAAGAAATTTATATGGGCATGATGGAAACTGTCTCTCCTGAAAGCATGAAAATGATTGAAGAAATCAGAGAATCCATGAGAGTTCATGAAATTTCTGAATTCGGAGCAGAAAGACTTCCTGCAGGTCCAAATGTACACACTTCCGATGCAATTATCGTTGTTGAAGGAAGAAATGATGTTTTAAATTTATTAAAATACGGAATTAAAAACACTGTCGCAGTTGAAGGAGTTAATATCCCTACCAGTGTAGCTGAATTAACTAAAAAAAGAACTGTAACTGCATTTGTTGATGGTGACCGTGGCGGAGAATTAATCTTAAAAGAACTCTTGCAAGTTGGAGATGTGGACTACATTACCAGAGCGCCAAGAGGCAAAGAAGTTGAAGATTTAGAAAAAGAAGAAGTTTTAATTGCTTTAAGAGACAAAGCTCCTACTGAACAAGTAATAAACAACCTTGATTTCAATTTAGACACTCAAGGTAAAGTGGGAAAAAACAAAATCAACAGAACTAGCAAAACTAGTGATAGAAGAGCAAAAAACTTAAACAAATCCGATAAATTTCACGGAAACAAAAACGGCAGAAACGATCGCAAAGACAAATTCGAAAGAAAAAACGGCAGAAACGATCGCAGAGGAAAAGATAGAAATTCCAGAGGCCGTAGAGACAGACAAAACGACAGAATCCAAGATAGTAGAATAAAATTATTAAAGAACATGTTAAAAGATTTAGAAGGAACTGGAAACAGTGAAATCTACGATGATTCTTTAAACTTATTAAAAGAAACTAATGTTGAAACCCTTTACGAAGATTTAAAACAAGACAATCCTGATGCAGACACCGTTATTTTCGATGGTGTAATCAGCCAAAGATTAGTCGACATTGCATACTCCAAAGGAATCAAAACCTTAGTTGCTTTTAAATCAAGCAGAGTAATTAAAAGACCTGACAAGCTCAGAATAGTTACTTTAAACTAAATGGATTATTCGACTATTTAATTCCAAATTCAAATAGAAATAAATAATTTTATTTCTATATTTTTTCTTTTTTTATTTTTTAACAATTTTAATTTTTTTACGAATTTTTACAGTTTACGATTTAACTTATTTTACTTATTTAACTTATTTTACTTATTTAACTTATTTTACTGATTCAATAAACTAATTTTAAAAATATTTAAATAAAACCATGAATATAATTAGGTATAACGAAGTAAAATTAATAAATTAATTAGTTAATAATAAAAAATTGAATAATCAATTTTAAGAAAAGAAATTTTTTAAAGAATTATCCTAAATTTAGATTAATGGGTTTGGTAAAGATCTAAAGAAGGAATTTATATGAATCTTTTTACAGAGCAATTGAACTTATCAAATGAACCTATCCAAAAGTCTCCAATTAAACTGCCGGTTATCGATGAAAATGGAGATAAAAAGCATTTGATGGAAGTGTTTGATTTTGAAAGCATGCTCGAAGATTATCTAATTGAACTAGAGATTAGAAACTATTCAGAAAATACTGTAAAAACATACAGTTCCATCATTCATAACCTAATCAATTATATGAAAAATGAGGAAAACCTATATGATGGAAAAAGATTTTTAGCTAGTTTCAGAAAGTATATCCGTGACTTGAAAAGGGACAAGTACCTTACCCAAAATTACATTTACCTAACTACAGTCGTTTCAAAGAAATTCCTTGAATTCAATGACATCTATTTTTTAGAGGACATTAAAAATCCAAAGAGAACAAAGTCATTGCCTAAATCCTTAAATGAAAAGGAAGTGAAGGATTTGATAGAGGCTGTATCTATTGATGAAAATGACACTCCTTTTAAACAAAAGTCTAAAAGAAGGGATAAGGTCATACTAACACTGCTTTACTCTACAGGGCTTCGTATTTCAGAACTTGTAAAACTATTGAAAAGAGATATTGATTTTGATGAAAGGACCATTAGGGTTAGAGGTAAAGGGGATAAGGATAGGATTGTTCTTTTTGATGAACATACAAAAGAGCTTTTATTGGACTATCTTGAAGTGGATAAACAGGATTCAGAATATATTTTTGTAAATAAGAATGGAAATAGTCTCACTCCCAGATATGTTCAGATGATGATTAAGAAATATGCAGATGAAGCAGGAATCAAAAAGAAAGTCACCCCTCATGTATTAAGACACTCATTTGCTACACATCTCTTAAAGAATGGAGTGGATATAAGGGTAATTCAACAGCTCCTTGGACATTCAAGTCTTTCTACAACTCAGATTTACACCAGTGTAGACATGGACACAATCAAAACAGTATATGATCAAGCAAGAGAACAGGAAAATAACATTTAGGGATGAAAATTATGGATAATTTACTTCTTATGGGAATTGACACAAGACCAATGGTTAATTCAGCACTGAAATTGGATTACAAAATATTTTCCATAAGCTATTTTAAAACTGTTGACTTTAAAGTACCTTATAGAGAGAAGCATGTTTTAGATCAAGAAAGTGTCATTTCCTGTGGAAGGTTTGAAGAGAATTATTCACCTAAGAAAATTCTTGAATTATCAAAAGATTTTCTTTTTCAAAATTATGATGAAAATGAAATTGATAAGATTGTACTCACCACTGGAATAAATGCAAAAAATTTTTCTGGAGAATTTAAAAAATTTAGAAAAATTGTTCGTGGCAATAAGAACACTGAATGTGTTGATAATAAATTCAAATTTTACAATAAGCTGAAAAACAAATTTGATGTCCCACTTACATTTCAACCATCTGATGTAGGGGAACTCAATGAAATTTTGCAACAATACACTAACAATCAATTTATTTTAAAACCCCTTCAAGGAAGTGGAGGGTTAGGAATTTTCTTGCTAAATAATGAAAGTTGTAATGAATTAAAACAAGTGAATGAAATTTATGAAAATATTTCACTTGAAAACTATATACTTCAGGAATATATTGAAGGAACTAATGTATCATCCTCAGTATTGTCAAGTCAAAATGATAGAAAAAATTTGATCAATTCAAGATTGATAACTGAACATGACTTGGGAAATGAATCATATGAATATTCTGGAAACATTTTGCCATTGGATGAAAATAGCTTTAGAATGTTTAATGATAATCAAACAGAAATTAATGCTGATGAACTTAATGATGAGATGAAAGATACATCTGAAGATTTGATCAAGCAGTTCAACCTTATTGGATCAAATGGTGTTGACTATATTTTAGATAAGGATGGGAAGTTGAAAATCATTGAAATCAACCCAAGGTTCCAGGGAACTTATGAACTGGTTGAAAATTCACTTGACATAAATCTCTTGGATGCACACATAAAGGCATGTGAAGGAGAAATCATAGACATTCCAAATCCAAGCCAATATTCAATCAAGAAAATCATTTATGCAAGAAAACAAGTCAATATAGGAAATCTGAATATTCCAAATGTATATGACATTCCTTATGAAGGAGTTAAAATAGAAAAAGACCAGCCTTTAGTAACCATCATCAGCTCAAATGAAAACTTGAAAACTGCAATTGATGATGCAAAAATAGCGGAAGATGAAGTTTATAAAAATATTGACTAATTAAAAAAATTGAATTAAAGAAAGAGATAATTAAAAAAAGTAAAATAATCTAAAATTAGATTACTCCTACTAATATTAAAATAAGCATGATAGTACCAATAACCACCAGGAAAGTAGTTATAATCATAGCACCAGTAATCCCCATGAATAATTTTGCCTTATTGTCAGGATCTCTTAAAAATTGATGAATTGGGTCTCTTCTCATAATTTCACCATTTTAAAACTTTATTGAATACAATATAATATATCATAAAAGAACTTATTAAATTTTACTTAAAAAACTAGTTTTAAAAAAATATTTTATAATAAAAAAATAGCCATTAAAAATATAACAGTGTTATAATTATCCTCTAAAAAAATTGATAGTCCCGAGCGGAGTCGAACCGCCGTCTCCGGGTCCAAAGCCTAGAAGGATTACCACTACCCCACGGGACTATACAACATACTATAATATGTTAAACATAATATATAAAGTTAACTAAAATTAGAAATCAAAAATTGATATAATAAAAAAATAGTAAATAAAAATTGTAAAAAATAGTGGATAAAACAAATAAAAAAAATTTTATAAAAATAGATAAAAATAGTTTAAAATTATAAAATAAAAAAATTGAAAATAATAAAATTAAGATATAAACACAAATTCCATTTCAACAAGTGAAATATGAATTGCATTTATTCTAAATTTTAATTATTCACTTTGAGCTGCTTTTAATTGAGCTTTTGCTAAAGCTTCTGCTTCGTTTTTCTCGATAGTAGATCTAATCATCTTCATTCTTACGAAGTTTTCCCTTTCCATTTCTTCAAGCTTCATATTAATGGACTTAATAGTAGCTTGGAATCTAGGAATCATAATGTGTTCAAGAGAGTTTACTCTACGTTTAGTAGCTTCAATCTCATCAGCTAAAAGATAAATGGTTTTTTCGATTTCCCCCAATTCAATAATGTATTTCAAAGCAGTTTCGAATTTCTTTGCTGCTTCGTCTAATTGGATGGAAGTGTCGGATAAACCGTATCCTCTGTCAACTAAAGTTCTTGATTCCATTTCCATATCAGCTATAGGTACGTTAACACCCATAATACTTCTTGAAGAAATATCTACTTTAACAGATTCTTTAACAGATAAAGCTGCTTTTTGAACAGCTAAATCACCCATTGTAATTTGAGCTTCAGTAAGTGCTGCGTAAGCTTCAGAAAGGTTAGTTTCTGCGTTTTCTCTAGCACCTTTAACTCTATCCAAGATGTCGAAGAACTCTTTAATTAAAGCGTCCCTTTTTTGTTTTAACAAACTGTGACCTTTAACTGCAAGTTTTTCCCTATCTTTAAGAGCTAATAACTCCATACGGGTTGGGTTAATACCATCAAGTATTTCTTCTGCCATACTATCCTCCTAAAAGATAATATTCCTAATTAAAACTTAAATTCGTGATGAATTTAATTAAAATATTAGAATTGAATCTAATAAAACATTAGACTTATTCTGGGTAATATTTTTCAATAAATTCATCTTTTACTCTTTTAAGTTCAGTCTTAGGCAATATGGTTAATAATTTCCAACCAAGATCTAAAGTTTCAACAATACTTCTGTCTTCATCTTTAGCTTGAGTAATGAACTCATCTTCGAAAGCTTGAGCAAATGCTAAGAAACTTTGGTCCCTTTCAGTAAGAGCGTCTTCCCCTACTACAGCAACTAAGTCTCTTAAGTTACGTCCTTCTGCGTAAGCAGAATAAAGTTGGTCAGATACACCACTGTGGTCATCACGGGTCTTATCGTCACCGATACCACCACTCATCAAACGAGATAAGGATGGAAGTACGTCTACAGGTGGATAAATACCTTTCCTGTGGATATCCCTACTGAGTACGATTTGTCCTTCAGTAATATATCCGGTTAAGTCAGGAATTGGGTGAGTAATATCGTCTTGAGGCATAACTAAGATAGGCATCTGAGTAATAGAACCTTCTTTACCTGCAATACGTCCTGCACGTTCGTAAATACCAGCTAAGTCAGTGTACATGTAACCAGGGTAACCTCTACGACCAGGTACTTCGTCCCTAGCTGCGGAAATTTCCCTTAATGCTTCACAGTAGTTGGATAAGTCAGTAAGAATAACCAATACGTGCATACCAAGTTCGAATGCCATGTATTCAGCAGTGGTTAATGCCATTTTAGGAGTAAGAATCCTTTCAATAGCAGGGTCGTCTGCTAAGTTCATGAATACAGTTACTTTTTCTAATGCTCCAGTTCTTTCGAAATCTCTCATAAAGAAGTTTGCTTCTTCGTGAGTAATACCCATAGCAGCGAAAATTACTGCGAAGTCGTCGTCGGAACCTACTACTTTAGCTTGTCTTGCAATTTGAGCAGCTAAATCGTTGTGTGGTAAACCAGATCCTGAAAAGATAGGTAATTTTTGTCCTCTTACGAGGGTGTTCATTCCATCAATAGTGGAAATACCGGTTTGGATAAACTCTGCAGGGAATTCTCTTGATGCAGGGTTCATTGGGTTACCGTTAATATCTAATTCTTTTTCTGGGATGATTTCTGGACCACCGTCAATAGGTTTTCCAGTACCGTCGAAGATACGACCCATCATATCTTTAGAAACACCGATTTTAGCAGTTTCACCAGTAAATCTTACTTTAGTGTTTAAGGTGTTTAAGTCAGTAGTACCTTCGAATACTTGAACAACAGCAACATCGTCTTTTACTTCTAATACTTGTCCTCTTCTGTGTTCACCGGTAGGAGCTTCGATTTCTACGATTTCGTTATAAGCTACACCTTCAACACCTTCTACTACCATCAAAGGACCAGAAACTTCAGAAACTGTTGTATATTCTCTTGTTTTAATATCAGCATTCATTTTTATACCTCAGCACATTGTGTTACAACTTTTTCTTGAATTTCTTTTACTCTTGCTTCAAATTCATCTTCTGGGACGTATTTCATTCTAGCAATGTCCTCTTTAACAGTTAAAGCTGCAATTTCTTTTACATCTGCACCACGTTCTACAGCTGCACTAGCTGCTTCGTGGAATTTAAGAATAGTTGCTAACATACCTGCTTGTTTAGCTGGAGAACAGTAAGTGTCTACATCGTCGTATGCGTTTTGTTGCAAGAAGTCTTCTCTTAACATACGGGTAGTTTCCAATACAACTTGTTCAGAATCAGGTAATGCATCAGGACCTACTAATTGTACAATTTCTTCAAGTTCTGATTCTTTTTGTAAGAGAACCATAGCTTGATCCCTGTTTGCTCTCCATTCTTCTGAAGCGTTTTCTTGCCACCAGTTGGTAATACTTTCTACGTATAATGAATAACTTTGTAACCAGTTGATGGAAGGGAAGTGACGTTTATCTGCAAGAGATGCATCCAATGCCCAAAATACTTTACAAATACGTAAGGTGTTTTGAGTAACAGGTTCGGATAAGTCCCCACCCGGAGGTGATACTGCACCTACTACAGTTACGGAAGATTCTTTAGGATCTTGACCAAGAGTGATTACTCTTCCAGCTCTTTCGTAGAACTGTGCAAGTCTGGATGCTAAGTATGCTGGGTAACCTTCTTCCCCAGGCATCTCTTCTAATCTTCCTGAAATTTCTCTCATAGCTTCTGCCCATCTTGAAGTTGAGTCTGCCATGAGCGCTACGTCGTAACCTTGGTCACGGAAGTATTCTGCAATAGTAATACCAGTGTATACACATGCTTCACGAGCTGCTACGGGCATATTGGAAGTGTTTGCAATAAGAACAGTCCTATCCATAATTGGGTTTCCAGTTTTTGGGTCAGTAAGGAATGGGAACTCGGTAAGTACTTCAGTCATTTCGTTTCCACGTTCTCCACATCCAATATATACCACAATATCTGCGTCTGCCCATTTAGCTAATTGTTGTTGTGTAACAGTTTTACCTGAACCGAAAGGACCAGGAATAGCTGCTGCACCTCCTTTAGCTAAACAGAAGAAAGTGTCTTGTGCTCTTTGACCAGTAATAAGTGGAATATCTGGGTCCAATTTTTCTTTGTATGGACGACCTTTACGTACAGGCCATTTTTGAAGCATTTGAACTTCTTTAATTCCTTCATCAGTCTCAATTTCAGCAATAGTTTCAAGTACTGTGTATTCTGCTTTTGCAGCAATAGACTTAATGGTACCTTCAATCATTGGTGGAACCATAATTTTTTGTAAAACAGCAGATGTTTCTTGTACTTGACCAAGTACGTCTCCACCAACAACTTTGTCCCCTACTTTAGCAACAGGTTCGAAAGTCCATTTTTTCTCTTTGTCAATAGAATCTACATCAATACCTCTAGCGATGTAATCACCAGAAATACCTTTAATAACTTCTAAAGGTCTTTGAATTCCATCAAAAATGGAACCCATTACACCAGGTCCAAGTTCTACAGACAATGGACCTCCAGTACTTTCCACTTTCTCACCAGGTTTTACCCCAGCAGTTTCTTCGTAAACTTGAATGGTAGCGGTGTCACCTTCTAGCTCAATAATCTCACCGATAAGCTTAGCTTCACCTACTCTTACCACTTCATACATTTGAGTTCCTCTCATCCCATCTGCGACGATAACAGGACCTGCAATTTTAATAATATTTCCTTCATTAATCATTTAACCATCTCTACCCCGATAACTCTCTTAATAAGAGCTGCCATTTGATCGGCACCGCCTTCAGATGAACCAGATTTATCTGGTATCTCAATAACCATTGGTAACACATCAGAACCAAGACGTTTATGAATATGTTCTCTTATGTTATCAGCTATCTTTTGTGTAATTATAATAATTGAAATTTCATCGTTTAATAACTCATCAAGAGCATTTTTAGCTTCTTCATCATTATTTACAATAATACCTTTTTTAACTCCACCAAGTTTAAAACCAGTGACAGTATCGATATCTCCTATAATAGCGACATCACTCATACTAACATCTCCCTAATTTTAGATATTGGGAAGTCTTCTTCTCTTTTAGCTCTTGCAATTACTTTTAAGTTTTTAACTTCAACTTCTTTTTGGGACAAGAATCCTATTATAGGTCCAATACCTAAAGGTTTTTTCATGGAATAGGATTTTGCAGAGTCGACTAAAAACTTGTCTAAAGCTTGCTCAAAGAGAGCTACAGATCCAGTTTCATTGTATTCAGGAAGCACATCGGTAAGTACTTCAGAGTATTTAGTTCCTTCTAAAGAGGAGATTACTCCAGTTACATCTTCTGCTTCCATAAGATCTTTAAGCTTCCATTCTCTTAATTGATATCCACTATCAATCATATATGGACTGATAGCATCATAATCTAATCCATCAACTTTTGCTCTCAATATTAATTTAATATTAGCTACATCAACTTGATTTCCAACGTAAGCATAGAGAATTTGTTTGTTCTCATCAGATGGTGTTTCTGAGGAAGCGAGTAATTTATCTAAATAATATTTATCTAATGCAGATTCCAAAGGAAGGACCATACCTGTTTTTTCATATTCAGGAAGCACTTCTTCTAAAATCGGTGCATACTCAGTTCCGTCTAATCCTGCAACAACATCTGTTACAGTGTCAACATCAGTTAAACGTTGTAAATCTTCATATAAAGAACCAGTAGGAACTAAAAGTTCTTCAGTAGCTTCTTGGCTTAATCCTGCTTCTTTAGCAGTGAGTAAGCTTTTAATATTAGCAATGTCAGATTTCTTTGCCATTACTTTAAATGAAGATTGAATTTCTTTAGGAGCCATTCTTGAAACTAAATCGTAAGTTTCACCAAGTTGAATATCTAATGCCTTTTCAAGTGTATAATTATCTAAGTATTCAGCATAGTCAGGAGATCCTCTGAGATAGTTGGTAATTTCTTCAACATTGTTTGCTTCAACAAGTTCAGAAATTTGTTTCTCATCAAATAATCTTCCTTTTCTTGCTCTTACTCTCGCATTAGGATGAAGATATGGATAAACATCTAAAATTGGTCTAGTTGCAACAATTACAATAATTGCACCAATAACTACAAATGCTAAAAGAACTATTGCTAAAAATGCCTCATTAGAAAGTCCTAAGGAACTTATGATTGTAGCAATTTCATCAGCCATAATTCATCTCTCCTAATCAAATAAAGTTTTTGCAACTTCTGAACGTAATGATTTCTTAAATCTTAACATTCTAGATTCAATAGTGTTATTAACTTGAATTTCACCATTTCTTGTTCTTAATATAGCTCCACCAATAGTGTCAATAGGTTCGCCAATTTCTAAAGTAGTTTCAACATCAGTTTCAAGGGAAACTTCTGTAGCGATTGCACTAAGATCAGAAGGTTTTTCACGTTTAATTAAAGACTTGATTAAGCCAACAATAGTTTCCAATTTATCTTGGACTTTTGGAATGTCTTCTTGTTTTAATAAAACGATTAAATCTCCGCCACCAATTTCTACAGCTGCTTCTTTAATCATTTCAACTAAAGCATCCACATATTCTGAATCATTGGTATTTGCCATATTTGTTAAATCTTCAGTAGCTTTACTGAAAGCTTCTTCGATTACTTCTTCTTTTGCCCCTAATTCTGCCCTACGAGCATTCATTTTAGCTTCAGAAATAATTTGTTGATATCTCATTTCCGCTTGCTTTGCAGCATCTTCTGAGATTTTAACTTTAGTAGCTTCAGCTCTTTTTTCACCATCAGCTAAAATAGCATCAACTTTCACTTGAGCTTCACTTTTATTTACATCAGCTTTTGCTTGAGCATCAGACATTATGTTAGAGACAATTTTGTCTGCTCCAGAGCTCATATAACTGACCTCCTTAACCTAATATTCCACCGAATACCATAAGTAAGATAGCAATCAAGAAACCGTAAATAGCTTGAGTTTCTGGTAATGCAGAGAAGATAATACCTCTAGCAAACATGTCAGTATCTTCAACGATAGCACCAACAGAGGAAGCTGCTGCCATACCTTGTCCCATACCGGAACCTAAACCTGCAAATCCGATAGATGCACCTACACCAATAGCTACAATACCTGCAGTAGTGGAAAGACCTGCGCCTCCACCTAATAATCCTGAGAATACAAGTAATAAAATAGCAATCAAGAATCCGTAAATAGCCTGAGTTTCTGGTAATGCAGAGAAAATAATACCTCTTGCAAACATGTCGTTATCTTCTGCTACAGCTCCAACAGATCCAGCTGCTGCCATACCTTGTCCTAAACCGGAACCTAAACCAGCAAAACCAATTGCTACACCAGCACCAATTGCTGCTAAAGCAGTACCTAAAGCAATTTCTACCATATAATATATCTCCTTAAATTAAATTGTTTAAATAAATCGTTTAAATATAATTTTCATTACATTTCAATAGAACGTAAAGTTCTTGATAAAAGAACGTCATTTTTATAAGAATTGTCCTAATCGACATTTCCATAAGCATAAGTTCTTGATCTTAATTATGAATTTTCATAATTGCCTTAAATATAAAATCACATTTCCAATAATTTCATCTTTAAGCGTTGAATTATAAAACTATAAATCTAAATTTTTGTCTATTTTTTAATTTTAGTAAATTGTCTTTTAGCTTTAAAAGCTTCAAATGAATGTTTTCCACCCATATAGAATTGAGAGAAGAACTCTACATAGTTAAGACGCAAAGCATTAACACCAGCACCTAATACTTGGAAAAGGAAGTTAGCAATATGTCCACCAATAAAGATGATAATAGCTAAAACAATACCTACAACTGGAATCATGTCATTTACCATATTGGTCAAGATGTTTACAGTCATTGCAATACCACCAGTAGCTAAACAAAGAGCTAAAAGACGAGCATATGAAAGTACATCTCCCATGAATCCAAATACATCCATAAGTCCATAAGCACCGTTACCCCAGATAAGCATACCAAGAGCAGCAACAATGAATACTGCACCTAATGCCATACCAATCATTCCAATTGCTGGGAACAAGAATCCTAAAATCAATAAAATGATACCAAGTTCAAATACAAACCATACGATTTGAGAACCGATTGCCTCTTTTTTCTCGCCGTATCTTAAATTGTCAATTGCACCTAAGATGAAACCGAGGTTAGTGTAAATAATACCAATTACAATTGCAATCACTAAGATAGTAGCCGGATATTTGAACGCATTAATGGAATCAATAACTGTAGGGAGAGCAGGGCCCCAACCTAATATTCTAGTCCATAGGTCCCCAAGTAAACCATTGGTAACCAGACCTAAAATAATAGCCCATACACCACTTGCTATGATGATTAATCCACCATCATGCATGGTTCTATTGACTTTACCCATTCCTCTGTATAAAATGAAACCTATAATTGCAACTAAAAGACCATAACCTGCATCGGTTAAACAGAAACCGAAGAAGAAAGGATATGTAAGTGCTACAAATAAAGTAGGGTCAATTTCATTGTACTTCAATGGGGAATACATTTCAACTAACAATTCATAAGGTTTTGCATATGCATTGTTTTGTTGCAATACAGGAACGTCTTCTGCATTGTCTGGAACTTCCTCAACTTCCATGATTGCATGGCCTTCAGTTGCGGTCTCAATAATAGCTTGAGCTTTTTCCACATCTTTTTCAGGTACCCATGCCTCAAAGACATAAGTTTTGTCAGTTTCAGCAAAACCAGCGAAAACCTCATTCTTATCTTTCTCATTTTCTAATTGTTCTTTTAAAGCAAGAACTTCATCATCCCATTTTTCCGCTACAACTTTCAATTCAGCTTTAGCTTGGGATCTTTCACTTTCGATAGCTTGGAGTCTGGATTCAGAAGAGGAAATAAGACTATCAGGTCTTCCTTCTAAACCTTCAGTTTCAAACTTCTCGAATTCATTTTTCCTAAGTAAGGTATAGATATCATCCTTATACTCATTAGCAACGACGACAACCATGATAAAACTTTCTTTTTCTTCGTCTGGAACTAATTCATAGAAGAGATCATCTGTAATCTTACTGTATTCATCTTTGAATTTCTGAGCTGACTCAGCAGTGATCCTACCAACAATGGTAGAAGTGTACTTGGAATCGCTTAATAGGCCTAAGTCCATGTCTAAAGGTTTTAGCTTTTCGGCCAAGTCCTTATTTGATTCAAGTTTACTCTCTTCACTGTCTAGTGCGGCTAACTTATTTTCAATACCTTTTGTTTCACCTTCAACCTGGCTTAATGTTGATTCTGCATAAGCTATCAAGCTTTCAGTATCAACATCCTCGACTTCTTTTGGAACTGGAAGGTCAGGACTGATAAATGACATTATCAGTTCCTTCATGCTTCTATCCTCAGACAAGGCATCTCCAAGCAAGTCGGAAATACCGCTTGTCTTCATGAGAAGTGAAGATAGCTTACCGGTGTGGGGTGTAACTTTTGAAGGTTTCAAAAGTTCTGCTAGCTTAGGATCTTGCTGAATACGTTCAGAAATATCATTTATTTGAACAATACCCTCGTCGTGAAGTGCACTGACCGTAGGACTAGCGTATTTGTCCAAAGTTATAACATTAAGCTTACGCATTCTCGCAGTTCTAAACATTATCTCACACTATAAAATATTTTTAACAATAATTGAAGCAGCTTCATCTATATTTTTTCTTGCGTCATTTTTGATGCTTTCAACATCTTTTTCAGCTTGAGAAGTAATAGATTCAGCTTCTTTCTTTGCATTTTCTTCTGCATTAAAAACAGTAGATTGAGCTTCTTCGCTAGCTTCATTCTTAGCAAGTTCAATCATTTCATTAGCTTTAACAGTAGCCTCATCAATCATTGCTTTCGCATCGACTGTTGATTGTTCTACTAAGGAATCAGCATCGCTTTCAGCTTTTTTTATTTGGGTAATAGCTTCTGATATCCCTGCCATAATAAATCACCATGGTAATTTTATTTTTATTTTTGTTAATATATATATTTTATTAAAATATTGTAATATTATTATATAATAAGGAAATTATAACAGCATTATAAATTTAAATTTCTTTAAAAAATTAAGATGAAATTCGAATAAATATTTTGAAAAAATTAAAAAGATCTAATAAAAAATTAAATTGATTAGAATTAATAAAATCCCAAATAAAAGTATTAAAATTAAGATAAGAAAAATAAAAAATTAGATTTCATGAAAAAATCTTGAAATTTCATGAAAGAAAAATAGTGAAATTTAAAAACAAAATAAAAACAATTTATGAATCATTAAAAAAATGATGAAATAATAATAAAAAAATAATGAAAAAATAATGAAAAAAAAGTTAAAAAATAGAAATGAAAATTGAATTATTTATGGAATAATCTTAAGAAAGATTTAGGTAATTTTCCAAGATATGCTGCAACTGCGATTGCAAGCAAAACAATACCAAATATAATGAAAATGAGATTATATGGCATCAAGAGGAAAGTAATACCTACCAAAACAAAGATTAACCCATCAATGAGAATAGCTGCCTTAGTCCAGCTAGGTTCAAATACAGACATTGCAAGTGTCCATCCAACTACAATAAGCACAACACTTGAAGCAATGACATCATAAGTGACAGGGTTTGCATCAACATAATTCCATAATCCTAAAACCATTAGGATAACTGAAAATGCAAGTAAAATAATTGATTTTTTTGTAAATCTCATAGTATCCTCTTAAATCGTTTTTAACTAATAATTATTTGTAAATGACCAATTCCTCAATAGCTTTTCTAGGAGTGTCTCTTGGCTCTGCATTTCCATAACCTAAAGGAGTGAACAATACAGGTTCCCATTCATCATCTAAATCCAAGAATTCCCTTGCCTTATCAGGCTTGAATGCAGCAATGAAACAAGTGTTCAAACCAACATCTTCAGCTGCAAGGATCATGTGGGTCATGACAATGGTTGCATCAATGTCTGCAATGTTCTTATCATCATACTTCCTAGTCCAAGCCTTTTCCTTAGAGGCAACTACACAAAGGACAATTGGTGCTTGTGTAAACCAATCAGGACTGTAGATTCCTTTCAATTCTTCCTTATACTTTTTAGTGTCAATTACAATTACCTTAAAAGGCTGGAAGTTAACTCCAGTTGGAGCAAGTTGAGCAGCTTTTAATATCATGTCTAATTTTTCTTGCTCTACTTCCTTATCTTCAAAGCCTCTCATACTGTATCTTTGTTCAATTACATCAAAAAATTCCATCTAAATTACTCCTTAGAATAAATAAATGATAAAATAATTATTATTCTCATTATGAATATTATTTCATTAGAATATATTTCTTATTCTGAATCTTCATTAATGTCTCTATTTTTAAATCCTTCATAAACGATATCTTCCAAATCACAGAAGCGTCTGAATTTCTCTTCCTCTTCCATCTCTTCATATGCATGAGCTATAAGTCCAGGAAGTCTTCCAATCATGAAAATTCCTAAACCTAAAGAGCTGTCAAAGCCCAAATCAGAAAGCAATCCTGCATTGACTCCATCCACATTTAAGCAAATTCCTTTCCTGTCAGAAAGTATGCTCTCGATTACAAGTGCCAATTTTGTATGTGGACCAATTGATGATTCCATAATGGCCAAATCAAGCAATTTCACTGCACGAGGATCCTTCTCATGATACCTATGGCCATAGCCAGGCACTCTTTTGGATTCGGATTGATACTTATCAACAATTTCAATAGCCTTAGCTGCTATTTTCCTGTTTACATCCTCATCTGCAGTTTCCTCAAGGTTCAATGAACTGATTGATTCCTGGAACAATTCCATAGCCTTCTCAATAGCTCCTGCATGGTTTTTACCAAAGGACAGCAATCCTCCTGCAACAGCATTATTGATGTTTGCACCGGATGATGCTATCAACCTTGCAGACTGTGTGCTTGGAGGGGTTACACCATGATCGCAAAATGAAACAAGAATATGGTTAAAAATCTTGGATTCCCTCTCATCAGGCAATCTTTCCCTAAGAAGCAAGAATACCATTTCTGCAAAGCTAAGATTTGTTATTAAATCTTCCTGATTATAGCCTCTAGTAACCAATTCATTAGGCTTAACATCAGTAATCTTAGTTTTTATGCTGTGTTCAGGAAATTTAAAACCATTCTTACCAGGTTTTGGATTATCGTTCATAATATTCTCCTTAAATAATCGTATATAATCTATATATTCTAATAATTAGTCTAATATTAAAGTCTAATATTAAAGTCTAATATTTAAAGTCTAATATTTAAAGTCTAATAATCAATAATCTTAATTAAACTTGATATAATATAATTTTTTCTAATATTTAATCCTATTTTAGTTAACTTGAATAACTAGAATTCAAAGCTTGAAACTCTTGGCTCAACAAAACATGCAGGCCTTGCTGCTACAATTCTCACTCCACTTGCCCTTTGAGAGCCAATGTTGACAAAAGAGCCGAGCACTGTTGTTTTACCACCAAGCCCTAAAGGACCTATATTTGTCTTATTCAACTCTTCTGCAATGTATTTTTCAATATCTGATTGATAGCCTAAATTACCATGAGCCATTGCTCTTAGCATTAATGCATTTGCCTCAAAGTGGGTTCTTCCAACTCCAATAGCTGGAATTGATGGAGTGCAGCCTAACATAGCCAATGATTCCTTTAGCCAATCCAAAGCTTCACCGAAAACTATTTTTGAGTCTCTTTTATGGAAAACCCTATATGTCTTTGCCCTTATTTCAGGACCTCCACCTTCCAATAGAATTGTGATTCTTATCTTATCTTCATCCACACCAATCAGTCTTCCATAAGAGGATTCATCTTTCTCTTCAATCAAAAAGGATGCGGGCTTCATCATATGGGACTCATTGTATAAACCTTGTGATTGCTCAATGCGTTCAATATCATTTCCTTTAACTGCCATTGGCCTTCCGGGTAGTTTATCAAGTCCTTGTGCAATACCTATATTGATTTCATTGAAAAATCCTTTAGGAATTTCCCTTTTCTCTCCTATTTCAATCAAGACATGTGGAATTCCAGTATCATCACATAATGGAAGCTTCTTTTCATTAGCTACCTTAAAGTTTTCAATTATCTGTTCCAAGGCCCAAACTGCATTTTCATTATTTAGCTCCTTTTCCAATTTTAGAGCATTTTCATAAGCAGCTAATCTGTCTTCACTATATGAACTGCCTGCATTTACAACTGCATCCTGAACCTTTTCAATCAAATCCATAATATCAACAATAATCTTAATTAGAAAAAACGAATAAAAACAATTATTTTTATTTATTCTTATTTATTTTCATTTATTTTCATTATAATTTACTCATTATAGCATCAGGATAATGTCTTTCAATCAAATCCCTAATTAAAGCAACTTGTTTTGCTCTTTGGCGAGCTTCCTTTTCAGTTGTATCCCAACTATGATGCTTTGCAACGGATCCTCCTGTCTTTAAATAGACTGGACTTGCCACCTTAATCATTTCAGGAACTTCATAATGGCGTATGAATCCTCCTGTTGACTTTGGATTTTCAGTATGGATGTCAATTGGAATATCTATTGCATCACGCAATGATGCCAACATTGGAATCTGAAGGTCTCTTACAGGATTAAGTGAGTTCAATCCAATTGATTCAAATAGCTTTGCTGAAGCAGGATTGGAACAGCCTGCATGAGCAGACAACTTAAACAGCAAGTCTTTAGGAAGTTCTCCTGCATCTCTCATTTTAGAAAGAGCATAAAGCAATCCTTCATCATATAATAAGATGCCTCTAACTCCCAAATCAACTGCTCTTTTAACATCTTCAATGGCATAAACAAGGTTATTGTAACCTCTTAACCTGTATCCTATACGTTTTCCCTCTTCAGTTTGGACAGTAGCGCTTGTATCATAGGGAGCCCTTGGACCAACAGCTAAAAACAATTGCATATTTGCATCTTGAGCCAAATCAACCATTTTGCTTATTTCATCATCCAATAAAAACATGATTCCTTTGGTTTGAGTGGCTCTATGAATTGTTAAGTCATAATCATTGGAAGCCTCTAAAAGAGATTCAAGTGCAGAAGGACCTTGTATTCCTGGAACTTCAAATCTATATTGTCCCCCATCTTCAAATCTCTTTTTAGATACATAATCATCATGTAATTCATTAATTCCTAACTTCTCCAATGATTTTTTAGTTTCATCCATCATAAAAATCACTTTTTATAATTAATTATTTGATAATATTTAATTAATATCATTTTTAAATCAAAGAATTTTAATCTAATAAATCCAATTCTTCAAAAACTTCTTGAATTGAATAATCTTCCATATGTTTAATTATTTGTAACTTATTCATATTAAACTTAGGATTTAAAAGTTTGAATTTCTCTAGAACATCCTCTTCTTTCAAAGGATTTTCCACTTCTCCCAATGGATAATAAGTGGTTTCCTCCAAGATTTCATATGAATCATCACTGAACTTTATTGTTACTTTAGATGGTCTTTTTTCTGGAGTCATTTGATTCAATTCATCATTGTTATCAATATTAATCTTGCTTACAATTTCTTTTATCTTCAAAATGTCCTTATCAGATGATTTTTCATCAAAAAGACCATTGTCAATCAATTCATCAATTGAATCCAAGCTCAAATCATCTAAAACCAATGCAATAGCTACTGCATAAGGCAATGATTGCTTTAAGTCCTGTTCATTTTTAGGAGTATAATTGTCATGCTCACTTGCAATCTTATATGTTTCTATATCAATTGAAGAGATGTCTGAACAGTCAATTTTCAAATTATTTGAATCTTTCAAATCTTTCAAATCATTCTTTAAAGCTAAAGTTGAATCAATTGCCGAATGAATATGTCTGCAGAATGGATATTTCTTTAAATAGACATTGTTTATATGGAATTTGTTTAAATTCATATCAATGAACTGGGATAATTTTGAATCATCTAAATTGCCATTATCATCACAATGCCTATCAAATAGATCTGAAGCCATGGTTTTAATGAATCCCTCTTTTCCATCAATTAATGATTCACCACCAGTAAATCCATTTTTAGCAAGATATGCTGACAGTATTCCATTGTAAACTGCATTTCCAACATGCACTGATTTTCCCATTGTTCCTGCATGATCTGCTTCAAGAAGTCCTGAAGACTGAGTTGCACATAAACCAAAACAATGTTCTGTTTTCTCCTTATTCAATTTTAAAAGCTTTGATGCTACTGCTCCAGCAGCAAATGTGCCTATTGTTCCAGTGCTATGGAACCCTTGATTTCTATGATCTGGATTGACGAGCATTCCAAGAGCAATAGCTATTTCATATCCTCCTATAACCGCTTCAAGGAACTCTTCAGATGTGATGTCCAAGTCCAAATTCCCATCTGATATCAATGCCAAAACTGTTGAAAAGACAACTGAACCAGGATGCAATTGTGCCCATCTATGGCCATCATCCAAATCCAAGCTATGTGAAGCAATTCCATTGATGAATCCTTTATTTAAGGAATTAAAATCATTGCCATATAATTCATAAATGGTTTTTATGGCTATTTGAGCATTATCACTCTCTAAACCTCTTAAATAAACTGCCAAATAGTCAATGAAACATGATTTAGCCTTTTCAATAGCATCCTTAGGAATATCCTCATATCTTAAATGAATCAAATATTCAGACAATTGATTAATAATCATAATCTTATTTTTATTATTACTATATAATAAATTGATACAATAAAAAAAAATTAATCCAATGAAAAAAAGAATTTTCCAAATGGACATTTTAAAAATTTTAAAAAAAGTTAAAATTGAAAATTAAAGAATATTAAAAAAAAGAATTTAATTATACCATTCCTGTAGCAACTAAAGTTATATGAGCAATAGCTGCAGAACAAAGGTAAGTACCTGAAATCACAATTAAAGCAATGATGATTCCTTTCCAACCGATCTTCTTAAACTCTTCCCAATCATTACCGATTGCAATACCAACATAAGCCAGGAATGCAGTACATATTGTAGTCAAATCAATCTGGGAAACGTAATGAACCAGGAAGTCAGATGTTGGAACACCTGGAATTGCTACAAAAATACCGATTAAGCTTATATAAATGATTGCTTGAATGTTCCATGGGATGATCCTTTCAAGAGACATCCCAATGATTGTAATGAGTGAAATCAAAAGCATTCCAATGAATGCATCAATTATTGAAGTATTGAATCCTATATAATTTCCCACTGCCACAATAAATGAGAATATTACAAGGAAGGTAGCCCATCTCTCAAGCTTACCTAAAGTCAAGTCATCAGTAGTTGCATACTTATCATGCTTTACCTCTTCAATGGCATAATCATCATCAATGCTTATTATCTCATCATGACCTAAGATATGGGGAGCTAGCCAATCATACATTCTTTCTGCAAGCGGAATTGAAACAAATATGCACATATAAATACCGAAACAGAATGAAAGAAGGTTACTGCACCCTGCAAAAGCCTCCAATTGAGTGGCCATTGATGGGAACATATGCATCAATGGAGCAAGAGCCGCAGCATTCATACTTGCACTACCTACACCTGAGGCCATAGCGTAAGCATATGGATGCATAGGAATGAGTGAAGCGCTGATACTTGATAAGAAACTGATGAATGGAGTACCAAGAATTGATCCAATAACAAAAACAGCTAAAACTCCACGAGTCTCTGGGGATTTGAAGCCATATTTATCGATAATGACACCTAAGTTAGGTTCACGGCAAATTGAACTGGTCATACCGATAACTTCCCTTCTGAAACCGAAAAGCAGTGCAATAGGCAATGCCAATAGAGTTCCTAAATTACCTATTTGCTGTAAAATCAATGCAGGACCTACCTGAAAAATACTGGATATTGCCTGCCCACTTGAAATAGCCAATTTAGTGATTAAGACACCTATGAATAAAACCATAGCACCTTCAGCCACTTTAGATTGCTTAGGCCCAACAAACTTAATAGGTTTTGCGAGATAAAGAGCCAATCCTAAAACAAGCGCATATATTAAAGGCAACAATAAAACACTGATAGTTTCTGTTATTTTTATCTCCTTAACTCCAATGAACATTGAGATTATAACCAATACAAACACAACAATGTGTAAGTTATACTCCTTCCATGGAGGTCTCTTCTTAATTGCCCTATCAGTTTTTTCCCTAAAAGGGTGTTGTTGACCGTCAGTAATAAAATCCCGCCTAAATCTAATGTATACATTTAAAACTTTACATAGTTATATAAGTTTATGATTAAAGATTATAAGTTTATTATTTATAAACTAATCTATTTAATTTCTAAAAATTATAAATCATGACAAATTATTGCTAAATTTGATTTGAATAATTGAAAAATAATCAGTTAATTAAAAAATTTATGAAAAAACTTATAAAGATAAGAAAATATTTGAAAATATTAGAAAAATAATTAAAAAAAAGAGAAAATAGATTCTTTAAATCATACCGGTTAAGAGTAAAACTACATTTGCAATGCTTGCAGAACCAAGGTAAGTTCCAGTAATTACAATCATAGCAATGATGATTCCTTTCCAACCGATCTTCTTGAACTCTTCCCAATCGTTACCTATTGCAATACCAACATAAGCCAAGAATGCAGTACAGATTGTAGTCAATTCAACTTGGGAAACATAATGAACTATAAATTCCGCAGTTGGAACACCTGGAATAGCAACTATGATACCGATTAAGCTTATATAAATGATAGATTGGATATTCCATGGAATAATCCTTTCAAGAGACATTCCTATAATTGTAATAAGTGAAATCAAAAGCATTCCAATGAACACATCGCTTATTGGTGTTTTATAACCTACGAAATTACCAATAGCAACAATAAATGAAAATATTACAAGGAATGTAGCCCATCTTTTAAGCTTACCTGAACTTAAATCTTCTGAAGCAGCATACTTATCATCCTTTACCCCTTCAATGGCGTATTCATCATCAATAGTAATCTCATCATCTTTACCTAAAATTGGAGAAAGCCATTTATACAATCTTTCTGCAATAGGCAATGAAATGAAAATACACATGTAAATTCCTAAACAGAATGAAAGAATATTACTGCATCCTGCAAAAGCTTCCAATTGAGTAGCCATAGCTGGATAAGTATGCACTAATGGAACCAATGCTGCAGCATTCATACTTGCACTACCTATACCAGATGCCATAGCAAATGCATATGGATGGAATGGTATGAGTGAAACACATATGCTTGAAAGGAAACTGATATACGGAGTACCAATAATTGATCCAATTACGAAAATAGCCAAAACTCCACGAGTCTCTGGGGATTTGAAACCGTATTTGTCAATGATAACTCCCAAGTTAGGTTCACGGCAAATTGAACTTGACATACCGATAACTTCTCTTCTGAAACCTAAAAGCAAAGCAACAGGCAATGCAATAAGAGTACCTAAATCACCTAAAAGCTGTAAAATCAATGCAGGACCTACCTGAAAAATAATATTAATGGATTGTCCACTTGAAATAGCTAATTTAGCAATTAGAACACCAATGAATAAAACCATAGCCCCTTCAGCAACCTTAGATTGCTTACTGCCTACAAACTTAATAGGTTTTGCCAAATAAAGACCTAATCCCATAACTAATGCATAGATCAATGGCAATAGTAAAACACTGATAGTATCTGTTATCTTAATCTCTTTTACTCCAATGAACATTGAAATAATAACTAAAATAAACACGACAATATGTAAATTATACTCCTTCCATGGAGGTCTCTTCTTTATCGCCCTATCAGTTTTTTCCCTAAATGGATGTGAAGATTGATCAGTAATAAAATCACTCCTAATTATAATATGAAAATTTTTCAAAAATAAAAAATACACTCTTAAATTTAAGTTTTTAGTTTATTATTTATAAACTAATCTATTTTTTCCTCAAAAATGACAAATAGTGATTAATAGTGATAAATAATGACAAATAGAACATAACTAGGTTAAATAAAGACAAATATTATGTAACTTGGTTAAATAAGTACAATAAGCAATATTATTTAAAAAAAATGTAAAAGATTAATGAAAATTATTTAAATAAAATAAAAAAGTCAAACATGTTCGAATAAGTGAAAAATAAAAAAAGAAATAACTGGATGAAAAAAATTTAAATCATTCCAGTTAAAAATAAAGTTAAATTTGCAATACACGCAGAACCTAGGTAAGTTCCAGTAATTACAATCAAAGCAACAATTACACCTTTAAAACCGATTCTCTTAAACTCTTCCCAATCCTTACCGATTGCAATACCGACATAAGCCAAGAATGCAGTACAGATTGTAGTCAATTCAACTTGAGAAACGTAACGAGCTACGAAATCAGCAGTCGGAACACCTGGAATAGCCACTATCAAACCAATTATACTTATGAAAATAATTGATTGGATATGACCCGGACTGATCCGTTCAAGAGCCATACCTATAAATGTAATGATTGAAATTATAAGCATTCCAATGAAGGTATCAACTATTGGAGTGTGATAACCTACATAATTTCCAACAGTTACAATGACTGAAAACGCAAAAAGCAATGCACCCCATCTTTCAATTTTACCTAAGTTTAAGTTATCTATTTCCTCTTCATCATCATGAACTTCATCAGGAATATATCCGTCATCATCAAGCTGTGCATTACCTTTTCCTAACCTTGGAGATAGCCATTCATACAATTTTTCTGCAATAGGCAAGGAAACAAACATACACATGTAAATACCTAAACAGAATGAAAGGATATTACTGCATCCTGCAAAAGCTTCCAATTGGGTAGCCATAGATGGATAGGTATGCACTAATGGAACCAATGCTGCAGCATTCATACTTGCACTTCCTATACCAGATGCCATAGCATATGCATATGGATGCAATGGTATGAGTGAAACGCAAATGCTTGATAAGAAGCTGATATAAGGAGTACCAATGATTGATCCTATAACGAAAACAGCTAAAACCCCACGTGCTTCAGGAGATCCGAAACCATATTTATCAATAATGACTCCCAAGTTAGGTTCACGACAAATGGAACTTGCCATACCGATAACTTCTCTTCTAAAACCTAAAAGCAAAGCAACAGGCAATGCTATAAGAGTACCTAAATCACCAAAGAGCTGTAAAACCAAAGCAGGACCTACATGAAAAACTACATCAATGGATTGGCCGCTTGAAATAGCCAATTTTGAAATTAAGACACCAATGAGCAAAACCATGATCCCTTCAGCTACTTTTGCTTGCTCAAGGTCTATGTATTTAAAAGGCTTTGCCAAATAAAGAATTAATCCCATTACTAAGGAATATATTAAAGGCAGCAATAAAAAACTGATGGTATCAGTGATTTTAATCTCTATAACTCCAATAGCCATTGAAATAACAACTAAAATCAATACAACAAAGGTTAGATTATACTCTCTCCACGGAGGGCTTCTTTTTAATGCCCTATCCGCCCGCCTTCTTAATCTATTCGGTTTAAATCTTTTTTTATTATGCAAGTGTTCCTTTTGCAATTTCTGTTCTTGCATATGCAAATCTTGCAGATGCTGTTCATGCATATGCTCATATTGGATACGCTGCTCTTGCATATGAATATCTTGCATATCTTCTAAATCATCATTTGAAATAAAATCCCCCCCCTAAAATGAGTGAATTTATATTTTATTAAGAAATATTTGTAGACAAGAATTATATTTAATCCATATTAATGATAAGAAAAAGATTGAACAAAATGAATAAATAATTAATTCAATTTATTAGAATTTCAAAAAAAATCAACCAAACATATAAATTAAATATTAAATCACATATATTTTAGTTTTATATTTATTATTTATAAATTAATCTATTTGAAGTTAAAAAAATGAGAATGAGAATTAATTAGGTAATTAATGTTTTAAACATGTCAATTAAAAAAAAAAAGTTTATTAAAGATTCATGCGAATCAAAGGCTTAGATAAATGACGTCTAGCTGAAACTGGAGTTTCGTAGAATTTGCCATTGATTAAAGTTCTTTCTATCTTTTCAGGAACCTTTTCATCTGACTCAATCTTATTACCACAGCTTTTGCACTTGAATCCTTTTCCTTTTCCAGCGGATGTCATCCTCTTGCCACATTCACAAATAGGATTTCTAAAAATGAATTCATTTAGCTTTATGACTTGGAACTTTTCAATGTTGAAAGTGTTCTGTTCACCTATTCCTCCATAAAGCTCAATCTCATCTCCTGCTCTCAATTTGGCTACAACTTTTCTAAAGTTCTTGGTTGGTTCATATGCTCCGCACTCAATTTCACCGCTTTCATCATAGAGTGTGAAAAACATGTGCCCCCCTTCAATTATGTGAGGCTTTTCCTTGACAAATCCTTTTATCCTATAGCAGGAATACTGTTTAAGCTCAGCAATTGAATTTGCATTTTGAATGTGCATGTCAGTGTGCTGATTGGTTTTGAAAATGCATGAATCGGCAATTTCCTCATTTGGAATGACAATATCCCTTGCAGTCTCCAGAACTTCTGGGCTGTTGGATCTGATTCCATACAAAACAGGGCATGGAGTTTTAGGTTCAATAGCCAAATACTTGCCATCAATGTTTTCAAAGGTTTCAGGATATGTCTCCTTGTCCATTTTAACAACAGAATCATAATCAATGTTTCTTACAGTTCCATATCTTGACGGATGCCTATATGCCAATAGCTCATAGGTATAATCTTCAAGAGGACATGAAATAGCTGCGATAGAACCGATTATCCCTCTTCCTTTCTTGAACTTATGGATTTCAGCACCGATATGGTTTGCAAACTCTTCCGCTTCTTCAATAGTGATTATTGAGTAAATTGCCTTAAATGCGTAATCAATCATCTCATCAGTGATTTCACCTTGATAGAATACAACTCCAGGATTGGTATTGTCACAATCAAACATTGAAAGCTCTGATACATACTTAAGGACAATTTCCTTTGCCAAATCAATGTTTTGATCTAGAGTTAATTTGAATGACACTCCCCCATTTCCCCTTGTCTTGAATCTTGCAAAAGGGTTTAGGCGAATCAATCTTGGATGGCCAATAATCTCTATGCCATTGTCCTTGAATTCGTTTAGGATAGTTGATGCAAGAAATGTTGTGCACATCCCATCTGGAGAGTCTGTATCATCAATTCCAATATATAAATAATCCATATAAATCACTGAAATTCCACTATGATTAATTAAAATTTAGTTAAGCGATTAAAGATTAACTATTAATAATCAAAAATCTAGAAAATTAAATAGTCAATTTTATATTAATCTTAAAAGATAATAATATTATTAAAATTTATTGAAACTAATTAATAAATTCTATCTAAAAATACTATCAAAAAATTATCAAAAATCAATGAATTTATACGAGGCAATCCTATGGCAATAACAAATAGGAATCAATTAATACGAGAAGTTTATCAACTGCTAAACAAAGAGGGCTTTGAAACATCAAACATTTATGAACAAAGCTGCTTTGATATAGTGGCTCGTAAGAAATTGCTAATTCTACTTTTAAAAGTCCTCGTGAATATCGATAGTATAAATGAATCTCATGTAGAGGAGATTAGGCAAATCTCCAACGTTTTCTTAGCTAGTCCAATCATTGTAGGAGTCAAATCCAAAAATCATATTTTGGAAGAGGATGTTGTCTACGAAAGGCATGGGCTTCCTGCAATTGGCCTTGAAACCTTGAAGAACATGATTGTCTATGACGAATATCCGGAAATTCTTGCAGACCGTGGAGGATATTACGTTCAAATCAATGGAAATGTTCTGAAGGAATACAGAGAAGAGTACAACTTATCCTTGAAGGATTTAGCTGATTTGGCACATGTTTCAAGAGCTACAATGTACAAGTATGAAAATGGAATGGTGAGAGCAAACACTGAAACTGCAATGCTCCTTGAAGAAATCTTGAATACAAAGATTACCCTTGACATCGACCTTTTTGAACCTTATCAGGAAGACATTAAGCTAAAGGCAGATACAAGCAGCCTAAATCAAACTCAAGGAACAAATGCTCAAAACTTGGCAAAATTAGGTTTTGGTGTGGTTTCAACCAATAAAAGTCCATTTGATGCACTTGCTAAAGCTGAAATAGCTACCAGAAAGAAAGAGCAAACTCCACTTATAGCAAATCTTAATGTTCAGGATGAGCAGAATACAAAAACATTGAAGAAAATGGCAATCAGCTTAAAGGACCTTTCCCTTGTAACATCTTCAGATCCATTCTTCGTGCTTAAGGATGATAAGATCAAGGATTCCATTGATGGAATTCCAGTAATCAAGTCATGGGAAATGAAAGAGGTTGAGAATTCAAAAGAGTTCTTAAGGTTGATTAGGGAAAGAAGAAACAATTAATAAATTTTTATTTGAATTAAAATTATCAAATTACAGGTGAAAATATGGATTTTCAAAAAAATAGAGGAATGATCATTCTTATTATTGCATTGATATTGGCGATTATATTGACCTTTTATGTGGGAATTGTCAATCCGATCATTTTAGGATTAGGAATACTCGCAATTATCGTAATTCTAATCAATATCTATGTAGAAAAGATTAGAAAATAAATATTTTAAAAAAAGAATAAATTGAGGAATTTATGATTCCTCTTCAATGTCACATGGCTTGATCCACTCTTCTTCACCCTTTACCAAGGTTTGAATTGCATCTATAATGCAATGTGGATTCCAGCCAACTACAGCATCTGCCTTTTCAACTATTTCTTCCACAACATATTCCACCCCAAATGAGCGAACAAAAAGCAATGGAATATCATATTCCTGTGATTTATCAATTAACTCATCACAAATTTCCTCATTTTGATGATAAAGACCATAAAGCAATACAATTACATCTATTTTTTCGAATAATTCATCGTTCAACTCATCATCTTGAGTATTGTATTCATTCCATTTGAACTCCTTTTGGCTGTTTATCCTTTCCTTGTAGAATTCATATTCATTATAGGAATCAATCCCTTTGCTTATAAGAAGATTATAAACCTTATTTTGATTTTCACTTGACATACAATCACTTCATTGAATTAAATAAAAAAAATATAAAAAATTTAAAAAATTTAAAATAAATTCTAAAAATATTATTATAACAATAGTTATATTATAGATTAAAAAAATATAAAAAGAATCATTTATCCAAATTGATTCTTTCTGTTGCGGTATAAAGGTTAAATCTGTCACCACGTACAAAACCGACCATGGTGATGTTTCCCTTTTCTGCAATATCATAACCAGATCCTGCAGGAGCCGCATTTGAAACCAATATAGGAATTCCTACTCTAACGACTTTTATTAGCATATCTGCAGGCATTCTTCCACTATAGCATACATAACATTTGGATAAGTCAAATCCTGCCTTAGCTGCTGCACCGATTACCTTATCAACTGCTACATGACGGCTAACATCCTCACGGGTAATGAACTGGTCTCCATAAACCAATTGTGCAACATGGACACTACCAGTCTCTTGCCATATTTCCGCCTTAGCTGTGAGCCTTTTCATGTTTTCAATAATTTCAGTTGCATTTACTACCAAGTCAGATTCAACTGGTTCAATTGATTTGAGTTCAGTTCTCCATCCTCCTGCACTATCAGACATCACTCCCTGATATTCCAAAAGTCTGCAGGCACAAGCATGTTTAGCTCCGCCTTCCTTTTCCTGAACCAGATCATCACTTTCAAGGTCAATTTCTGGAGTGTGCATGTGAACAGTTTTGATGATAACCTTCTTGTCATCCACTTCAATGCTCTCAATCTCATCAACAGATTTTACCAATCCATCACCTAAGCAATATCCGATGGCGAAATCATCCAAATCTGCAGGATATGTGGAAAATTTACGTGGCTGGAGGAAGTCTATATAGAAATAAATGTTTTCATCCTCAACAGTTTCTTCCTCAACATGCTCATATTTTCCATTTTCCCATCTGATTGCAGGGATTTTCTTAATGAACTCCATATTCTTCACCTTAAACTAATAAAAATAAATAATTATCTTAATTTCAATATTATTATAATCTACAATATAATTTATAACAATAGTTATATTTATAAATTTATATTAAATTTCATTTAAAATTTTGAATGTTTCCTCTGCCTCTCTTTCACTTGCAATTCCAACAGAAACCATATCAGCAAAATCCAAAGTATTCAAGAAATTGAAAGCTTCCTCTGGTCTTTGAATACCAACTGCCAAAATCTTATTGATTATGACCTTCTTACCAATTTTATCAAGCATTCCTTTCAGTTCATCCTGCTTATCAGACCTGAAATCTGGAATGTCCATCATGTATCCAAGCTTGTTTACTGGAATCATGTAAAAGTCAAAGAGGCTTTTATCTTCAAGAATAGGGGAATCAATTATTTCTTCACTTGTTTTGAATGGGAAAGATGTGATTATTCCTGCTGGAACACCTGCACCATTAATCTCATCCAATATCTCAGTTATGAAATCCCAATCATATGTGTCTATAAGGAACTCATCTACAAGCATTACAGAGTTATCAAACTGTGCCAAATTTTCAATGTCTTCCTTCCAGGTAGCTTCCATCTTTGCCTGTTCATAATTTGGGAAAACATAATCCATTTCTGTCTTTCCTATTGTGGAAACAGATTGCATTTCAACTCCATTGTCACAAGCTATTTTGAATGCCTTCAATAGATTTTCCTTGTTTGCCAAGTTGATGGACCTTACTCCACATTCATATGACTTTTCGATTATCTTGCTAACATTGTTTGGGTTTCTAAGCAAGTCTAAATTATACAAACGAGTCCTATGGCCAAAATAGGCATCTGCAAGAAACGGTGCATTTCCCAAAACTACACGAGGGATTGATTTTCCTTTAAATTCTAAATCTTGATTAAATATAATAAACACAACCTAATTGAAATTGATAATGATTTTAACATAAAATAATTTTTAATAATATAAATCTAAATAAAAATTTAATTAAAATAATTATTATATTTATCGAAAAAATAGCTAAAAAAGATAATTAAAAAAATAAAAAAAGAAAAGATATTAAAAATTTAAAAAATCATTCATTTAATATTCTTTCCACTTCATCCTTGTGTTCAAACAATACACAGCCTCCTTCATGGTCATCCAAAAGGATGCCTCCATCACGAAGAGACCTGAACAATTTTGAATCCAATGCTTCAAGAAGAGATGAATCTCTAACATTAATATCAGAATACGGTGAAGCAGGACAAGGTTCAGCACCACCATAGGAATTGATATGGAAAAATCCTCTTCCTGCTGCTAAACAGCCTCCAGAGGTCTTTTCATCTCCAGGGAATGATAAGAACAGCATATCATCATACTCTTTTCTGAGAAGTTCAAGCTCATCTAAAAGCAAATCCCTTTCATCATCACCAGGAGCAAGTTCTATTGTTTCCTCATTTACTGGAACGTATTCAATGAAAAATATCACTTTGCATCCAAAATCCCTTAATTGATTGATGTATTCCCTTGAAAGCAAATTGGAGAGATTGCCTTTTGTAAATGTAAGAGAAGCTCCGAATATAATATTGTTCTTTCTCATCAAATCCATTGAATTCAATAGCTGATTATAGACTCCTTCTCCTCTTCTTAAATCAGTTACCTCTTCATCCCCTTCAATGGAAAATATGGGAACAAGATTTCTGTTTTCATCAAACAATCTTAGATAATCATTATTCAATAGGGTCCCGTTTGTAAAGATTGGGAATAGAATCTCTGGATGATTACTTGCTTTATTGATAACATCTTCCCTAATCATAGGCTCACCCCCAGCAAGCACGATGAAACTTATTCCAAGTTCTTTTGCTTGAGTGAAGATATTTTCCCATTCTTCTCCACTTAATTGATTGATAGGTTCATTGTCATGGCATGCATCATTCGCTCTTGAATAGCATCCGGTGCAATGCAAATTGCAACTGCTTGTAATGCTTGCTATCAAAAAAATTGGAATATTTTGACCTTTTTTCTCATACTCTTGTCTAATTTTGCTCGCTTTTCTTGTATGCTTTGCAAATTTGGCCAAGAACAGACTCTCTTTAGGATTCTTAAGAGATGCCTTAATTGCATCCTTTACAATTATTTCAGCCCCTTCTGCAAGATAATCCTGTAAATTAAAATTTTCATCATCCATCATTTCACCTTTATGCAATCCAATAGGAAATTGGCATGCTCTTCTGCTTCCTTGAAGAAATTATCCAAAGTGCTTTCTGGAATGTCATCATATTTTGCACATATTTCCAAAAGCAAATAAATTGGAAAGCTATAGTATTCCTTAGCCAATAGCTCAGGGTTACAGTCTTGTCGGATAATTCCATTTTCCTTTAGAATACTAAAGAATCCTCTCCAAAATCTCAATGGCTTAACTAGTATCTCATCCTGGAAAAACAACCTTATTGTTTCGTTATGATTCATCTGGATAAAGATCAATTTCCAAATTTTGAGATTTTTCTCTTCAGAAAACATTATCCTAATAGCTTCAGACCCCATATGATAAAACAGTTCAGGGTTTTCAAGCAATATTTCATTATCTTCACTTAAATCCAATTCATTATTGTTGAGCAACTCATCATATTCAAAAAGATTTGTCAAGTATTCAAATATGTCCATTAATATTGCTTCTTTAGATGAGTAATGACTATATATTGAGCTCTTTTTAATTCCCACCTCTTCTGCAATCTCCCTAAGTGAAACAGAATCATAACCTTTTTTTGAAAACAGGTCTAAAGACACATCAAATATCTTTTCTTTAGTGTTCATATTTACCTACCTACCGTTCGGTAGTTATATATTTTGAAATGATTACATATAAATTTAATGATTTGAAAAAAAGTTTAAGAGACTATGAAAAATAGTTAAAGAATTATAAAAAATAAAAAAGATGAAAAGAGAATTAATCCTCTTTTTCAATTACAACAGCAGTACCGTATGCTAAAACTTCTTGCATGTTTTGGGAAATGCTGTCTGAATCCATTCTCATGGTAATGATTGCATTTGCACCTAATTCCTTAGCATGATCAATGCAACGTTTAATTGATTCATCTCTGGATTCTTCCATCATTGAAACGTATTGCTTGATTTCTCCACCGAGCAATCCTTTTAATCCTGCACCAATGTCTCCACCAATACCACGTGCACGTACAGTCAAACCGTATACGAATCCTTTTTCTTCTACAATCTTGTATCCCGGAATATGATCTGAACTTGCAATTGGAAATTCTTCAATACTTACCATTTTAATACCTCACATTATTTTTCTAGTGAATTTTAAATTAACATAAGTTAATTAGTTTTATATAGGGCTATAAAGTATATAAAGTTTATTTTAAAAAATATTCATTATTCAACAAATATTTTAAATATTATGTAAACAATACATAATATATTATAAGGTACTTCGTATGAATTCCTATAAAATAAATTATCCAAAAACTAGATTTACTATATACGAAGTACCTTTATAATTATCATTAATTTTAATCTCAATCAATATATTAAAATTACATAATTTATTTCAAATAAAAAACGGTGAAATAATGAAAGCATTAGTCGCAGATGCAATAAATGAAAAAGGTATTGAAAACTTAAAAGAAGTTTGTGAAGTTGTAGTGGATACTAGCATTACCCCTGAAGAGTTACTTGAAACCATTGGGGAATATGATGCAATTCTCATAAGAAGCAGAACCAAATTGCCTGCTGAAGTCATTGAAAAGGCAGACAATCTTAAAATCATTGCAAGAGCAGGTGTAGGTGTAGACAACGTTGACGTAAATGCAGCTACCCAAAAAGGTATTATGGTAGTTAATGCACCTGAATCTACTTCAATCACTGTAGCAGAACACACAATGGGACTCATCTTAAGCACTATCCGTAAAATAGCTATTGCTGACAAGTCAACCAAAGCAGGAAAATGGGAGAAAAAGGCATTTATGGGTATGGAACTTAGAAACAAGACCCTTGGTGTAATAGGTATGGGAAGAATCGGATCCCAAGTTGTAAACAGATGTAAGGCATTTGAAATGGATGCAATTGCATACGACCCATATTTACCACCTGAAGTGGCTAAAAACATGGGTGTGGAATTATACGAAAACATTGAAGACGTATTGACCAGAGCAGATGTGATTACCATTCACGTTCCACTCACTCCTGAAACTGAACACTCAATTTCAACTGAACAATTCAAGATGATGAAAGACACTGCACTTATCTTCAACTGTGCACGTGGCGGAATCATTGACGAGGATGCATTATATGATGCATTGGCAAATGGAGAAATCCTCGGTGCAGGTCTTGACGTATATGAAGAGGAACCTGCAAAAGAAAACAAATTATTCGAATTAGATAATATCGTATGTACTCCTCACATTGCAGCATCCACTAAAGAGGCTCAAAGGGATGCAGCTATCATCGTAGCAAATGAAGTAATTACCTTATTCAAAGGAGACATGCCTAAAAACGTAATCAACATGCCTCGTATGAACAATGCAGAATTTGAAGAAACCAACAATTACTTAGAGCTTTGTGAAAAATTAGGAAGTTTCATTTCACAATCTGCAAGCAGCCCTATCAAGAAATTGGAAATAACTTACAAAGGTGAAATCGCTAAACTTCCAAATAGGGAATTGTTCACAAGAACCATCTTGCAAGGTATCTTAAACCCAATCACTGAAACTGCAGTAAATGCTGTAAACGCAACCGCTGTTGCAAAAGCAAGAGGAATCAGCATCACTGAAGCTGTAAGCGATGACAGCGAAGGTTACGAAACCATGATTAAGGTTACTGCAAAAACCAAAGCAGGTCAAATGTCTGCAGACGGTACATACTTGCACGAACCTAAGATCATTAAGGTCAACGGCTACTGGGTAGATGTAAAACCTGAAGGAAACATGTTCATTGCAAAATACAAAGACATTCCTGGAAGTATCGGTGCAATCGGTACTAAATTTGGTGAACAGAACATCAACATCGGTATCATGCAAGTTGGAAGAGACTCTTCTGGTGGAGAAGCAATCATGATTCTCACATTAGATGAACCTGCTACTAAAGAATCTGTTGAAGAGATTAAACAATTAGAAAACGTTTATGACGCAACCAGCTTAATTCTTTAAGCAAATATTATAAAAATAGTTTAATTAGAATTCATTGAATTCTAATCTTTTTTTCTTTTTTCTTTATTTATTCATAATTTTAAAAATAGCAATTAAATCTTATTTTCTTTTTATAAAAATTTAAAATAGTGAAGATTATAATAGTTTAGATTAAAAAATCTTTTTTTACTTGTAATTACTCATCATCCTCTTCGAGGAATTTATTTGAAACTCCTTTTAAAATAGGCTTTCCATCTCTAAATTCAATGACAAGACCTAATTTAGGACTTTGACCATTGATTCTCTCTCCACCTATTTCAACAACAGTCGGATTCAAGTCAATAGATCCCAAATCCTCATCTGAAATGTTATATGGGTTATAGCTTTCATCAAATTCATGGGAATACTTATTGGTCTTTTCCTTATCATCATCAAAGTAGGACAAATCCTTATCCAAATCAAAGAATGATGGACTAAGTTCTTCCCCATCCATTTCATCAATCTCTTCCTTGATTTGCTTTAAATCCTCAAGCATCAAATCCTTATTCTCATCTGGAAAGTTACCAACTTCAAAGGCAACTGGCTCTCCATAAGCGTTATATGCTTTCATAGTCTCTAAACTGTATGGTTCACATACAATCATGTGAAATGGACCATGCTTTGAAAATGTCATTAAATCTGCATGTGACGGATTTGCATTGTTGCCGGGATGTGAATGTACAGAACCCCATTTTTTCTGATTAGGTGGAATCATCCAATCATTAAAGCTTGCGCTTGTATGAGACCTTTCACCTGGCAAGAACAATAAACCAGTGATATATAAAACATTATCCTTAACGTGTCCGTCTAGCATGGCTAAAAATTCATTGGGATATGATTTTTTAGAATAGAACACTACAGAATCAATCACACCTTGGTCTACACAGACCTTCCTGAATTGATTCCTTTCATTCATTTTAGATACCAAATCTTCAAATCCCATAATTTCACCTCTTAGCCAAGTTTAAACATATTATAAAAGATTAATAAAAAAAATAATTTTAATTTTAAAAATTCATTTTAAGAAAATTATCTCAAATTATCAAAAAATTCCTTACTAAAAATGTCCAATTCATAATCAGCAAAAACTTCAGACCTTGTAGATACTGTTTTTTCCTGTTTTTTCGGATTGAATCCTTCTATTTCCCATGATTTCTTATAAACACCGATTCCTCTCTTTTTCCAAGTGTCTACATCATTGAGATTAATTCCTTTCTCAAATAGCATGTCATGGATTTCATTTGATTTCAATCCCTTTATCTTTTCATTAGCTTCTTCCTTATCATATTCCTTTTTCAGTGCCCAGATGCCATATCCATTGATGCAATTTCTCCAACATTCATCTTGTCTCCATTTGAAGTAGTCAGATATAGATGCATCATCGATTGGAATGATTCTTGAATCAAAGGATATAGGAAATATAATATTCCTTTCATTATCTGATAAGTTGTCTAAATCAAATTCATTAGAATAATCGTTTAATAGATTATATGTAAAGGAACTTGAAGCCAGTGAAGCGAATACTGAATTGATCTTCTCAACCCTGCCTGAAAATGGAATCTCATCCAGAAGTATGCTGATTTCATCTGAAAATGCATAAATGAATTTAGGTGCAAACTGATTGAAAATATCGAGGCAAACATTTTCTATTATCTTATAGAAATTCTCATCATAAGGCTTTACAAGATTTAATGCCTTAGATAAACTATGAAACTTGCGCCCATCTAAACGTATGATGATATTTGAGTTCTTTGGAACCTTCATAGTTGAATAAATCTCATAATCCTTCATCTAATCACCTAAATTCTAGTTAATTCAATTATGCAAAATACATATTTGAAAAATTAAATTGATTTTAATTAAAAATATATTAAATTTAAATTATGTTCCTACTGAGAAACATTCACCAAAACTCTTTAAGAGTTTAATAGCTGAAAATGCAGCTAACATGCTTGTTTTTGGATTTGCAGCGAATGGATAGTTTTCAGAACTTGTTCTGAATTCACCGAAGTCACCTTTAACTACAACCTCATGAACGTTCCTATCCACTTTTGGATCCACTATTATCTTTACATCAATATCCATATTGCAAGCAATACTTAAGGATGCCGCAACATTGATATTTACTGGGAATTTCTCAACAGCTTCTGAAGCTTTTCCTTCAAATAGGATTTCTTCCTCTTCAACTTCCCTTCCTAATGATTTAGGTGCTTTCCTTGTAGTCAATGAAGCTTCTGAAATCTTACCAATGGATGCTGCCTTAATACCATCCAAACCGACAATAGCACCAGAAGGAGCATATACTTTCGCATTATGTTCTTCAGCGGTTTTTCTAACCTTGTTTCTGAATTCCTTATCCATCAAAGCACCAACACTCATAACCATAAGATCAATGCCTCTTTCTAGGATGTCCAATGCAATGACCTTTAAAGCAATTGGAGAAGCGGATTCCAAAATCAAATCCACATCATCTAGCATATCCTCTAATCTTAAAACAGCAACACCATTTGCAATCTGTGCAAGATTTTCAGCCCTTTCTATGTCTGTGTCATAGAAATATTTTATTTGTATTCCACTATCGGATATGAATTCATTCACTATAGTGTTAGCTATAGCTCCACATCCTACAATACCTACTATCATCAGTTCACCTCAAATAATGAAAATTAATTTAAAATTTTTTTGAATTAATCATTCTTGAATTAAGCAAATATTAATCCATGTAAATTCTCCTAACAATAATTAATTTTTCCTTAATAATAATTAATTTTTATTAAATAAAAAACTTATCTTATTGAATATAGTTAAGTGTTATTTTGATCTATAATAAAAACTAGAAAAATTTAAACCATTTATTATAAATTGTTAATAACATTGATAATAACAGAAAAAAATGATGAAATTCACTTCATGAAAAATAAAATAAAAAAAGAGAAAATTAAATAAATATGTTAATTAATCTGAAACTACATTTAGAAAAAATAGGCTAATAATCAAAGGATATGGTAAAAATCTCAAAGATTAAAAACATATTTAGTTAAAGAACTATTGTGCTTTTGGTATAGGAACTTCTACAGGAGCTTCTGCCGGAGCTGCTCTAACAGGCTCTGGTCTTGGGCGAATAGACATTTCTTCTCCAACTACTGGAGGTTTTGGTCTTTTTAAGTCTTGAGGATCAATTAACATAATGTCGCCAATAGCAGTTACTCTGTCAAACTCAATGTTAAGTAAGCCTTCTTGGAAGGTTCTGCCTACTTCTTCTTCAGGTACGAACTGGAATCCGCCTCTAAAGATATCTCTGAACCCTGCACTTTTTCTTTCAGGTTCTAAAGCTTTTACTTGAAGTCTAGAGATAGTTCCGTATCTGATATTTAAAACTACGTCATGTACTTGACCTACATACTGTCCTGCTAATGTATATATATCCAAATCGTAAAGAGTTGAAACTTCTACCATTTTTTTCACCATTATAACTCAATAAATCAAATAAAAATGTTTGTTGTCAATGCACTTAAAACATTGCAAAATCCTTTAATTTTTAAAAATTTTAGCCTATGGATAATGAATTAATAATTAAAGATATGAATTTTTTAATTTTAGATTTTATTAAGAAATTCATATGAAATTTAACAATTAAACATCAAATAAGCCTATTATATAATATATGTCTATTTGCTTATATAAATACTTTATGTTTTTTAAGTCAAAAATAAGTATTAAAATTTAAAAAAATTGCTAAAATTGAAATAAAAATTAAAAATAATAATAAAAATTATCTAAAAATTAAAAAATAGAAAAATTTCAATATTAAAACGAAAAAATAAGTAAAATTTTAGAGAAAAAATTCAAAATTTTCCAAAAAATGATAATATCATGATAATATCATTGAAAATTTCATGAAATTTCAAAAAAATGTTAATGTCATGTTAATATCATTAAGTAATTTCGTTAGGCCAATGAAAAAAATTTAAGAAAATATTAATAAAAAAAATTAAAAGATATGGATAAAAATCATTGAAAAAACTGCTGAAAAAAAGAAAAAATGAAAAAATAAAATAAAATAAAAAAGTGAAAAAATTTTGATCAAACTTTTTCTAAAAGTTTGTCTAAAAGTTTGTCTAAAAGTTTGTCTAAAAGTTTGTCTAAACGTTTTATTAACTGTCTAAAAAGTTTGTAATCATGTTTTTGGTTTCATTCAATGATTCCATAGGTATTCCATTAGGCATTTGGCCCAATTCCCCTTGAACATCCTTTAAGATGCTGCCATTCATTCCTAAAAACATTCCTTCAGAAACAATTTCCATAAATGTAGCAGGAGGAAGCAATGAAACGCCTACTCTATTACCTTCCTTTACATTCAAGTCATTGGTAACAACTTTCAAAGCTCTTTTTCCAAGATTTACATTACAGATCATTAGGGAATCAGCATTAGGGTGCTTGCTGACACTCATGATTTCACCAACCTTTACATCAATTCCAATGATTGGATCATCAATTGGTCCAAATTTGAATCTGTTTCTAAGACCTAAAATGGTGTCTAGGAAGAATCTGACCTTAGCAATGTTTTCCTCAGTCTTTTCCCTTTCATCCTTTTGAGCTCCATTCATAAACTTATGAGCCCAATCTTCACCACCAAGGAAATCAATGATTCTATGAGCCTTTTCTTCAAGCTTATCAACATCTTCACAATTAGCCAATGTATCTCCTTCAAGATAGCAGTAAAGCAATGACTTTAAGTCCGGCTCCATCCTTTTGGTTTCTTCAATAGCTCCTTTCTTATTCCAATTTCCTCTAAAACTTCCTGTTTGAACAGTTCTTAGGAATAATTCACGAGCATGCATAGCTATTAAAATTCTATAATCTTTAGCAGTATCCCACATAATATCACTTGATAATCATAAAAATTTTAAAAATTAATTTAAACTTTAATTTTTTCTTGAATAATAATTTATTCCTCTTTAAATTAATACTTTATCAAAATATTGGAAATTATCTGCAATTGAATGCAATCAATTTGGTCTTGCACATATCCTCAACTGCATACTTGATTCCTTCCTTGCCCATACCGCTTGACTTGAATCCTCCAAATGGCATTGCATCGGTTCTGAATGTGGATTCCTTATTGATAAAAACTGAACCTGCATCAATTTCATTTGCACATCTTAAGGCACTATGGATACTTTCTGTAAAGACTCCTGCCTGAAGGCCATATTGGGTATTATTTGCCTCTTTGATTGCTTCATCAAGGCCATCCACTCTGATTATAGGTGCAATTGGACCAAAGGTCTCATTCGCTACAATATCCATATCCATAGTTACATTGTCTAAAATGGTTGGTTCATAGAAGCACTCTTTTCTGTTTCCACCAAGCAAGAGTTCTGCACCATCCTCAATTGCCCTATTGACAGAGGTTTCAATATTAAGGGCGGAGCTTTCATTGATTACAGGACCTATATCAATTGATTCATCCATAGGATTACCCATTTTTAACTTGCTTGCCTCCTTTACAAACATGTCTATGAATTCATCTGCAATCCTATTGTCAAGAATCAATCTCTTTACACCAATGCAGACTTGACCAGAGAATAGGAATGCACCTGATACCGCTGCACTTACTGCCTTTTCAATGTCTGCATCTTCTAGTATGACTAAAGGATCGTTTCCACCAAGCTCCATTGTCAATTTCTTCATTCCTGCTCTTGAGGAGATGAACAATCCTGTTGCTACACTTCCTGTAAATGATATCTTGTCTACTCCAGTTGAAACCACCATTGCATCTCCAACTTCACTTCCATAACCTGTTACAGAATTAATCACACCATTTGGGAAATGATTATTGATTATTTCAGCCAATCTTAAAGCGGAAAGAGGTGCTTCCATAGACGGTTTCATGACAACAGTGTTTTTAGCTGCAATAGCTGGAGCTATCTTATGAAGTGCCAAATTCACTGGATAATTGAATGGAGTGATTGCTCCAACAACACCAAGTGGAACTTTCTTTGTAAAGGCAAGGAATCTTGCTTCAGTTGGCCCTGTAGCATCAATAGGCACAGATTCCCCATAAATCCTTTTGGCCTCTTCAGCTGCAAATTGAAGTGTTTCCACAGATCTTTGAAGCTCTACAATAGCTTGCTTATATGGCTTTCCAGCTTCAGCAACAATCAGTTTTGCTATGTTCCTGCTTTCCTTTTCAAGCTCTTCACAAGCATTTTGAAGGTTTATTGAAACTTCCTTTGCAGATAAGTCATTCAATGCCTTCTTTGCATTATTTGCAGCTTCAACAGCATTATCCACATCACTTCTATATGCAATTGGAACAGTATCCACAACTTCACCATTGTATGGATTGATTACATCATAATGGTCTGATTTATCTATAAATTCACCATTAATTAAGAATTTCATGATTTTGACTCCTAAACTTATTTTTTATTTTAAATATTTCTTTTGAACTCTGAATTTTTAAACAATTAATAAATTATTTGTTTTATTCAATAATAAATTTTGGTAAAATATAACTATTCAAATTTAGAAGTAATATCACTAAAGGAAGTGTTTAAAGTATTAATCTCGTTTGAATCAATTTCATTGCCCAAATCAACCAAATATGATTTATACATTGAAACAACAAGAAGAATTATTACGATTATTCCTCCAATTATCAATATCAATTCAACAGCCCCTTGGCCTTTATTATCCTGAATGAAACCATTTGTAATATTCAAATTCTTTTCCTTCATTACACTCACACCAATTAGACCAATCCAAAGAATCCCGCCCCAAAGTTGTTGATTAAATAGAATACTGCAAAGGCAGAGCAGGTTATTGGAATGGAATACCTAATCCCCTTTTTCAAGTCTCCATACATTATCAAAGCTATTAGAAAGCCAGCTAAAATTGAATGAATGATTAGATAGATTTCTGCAGCGAGCGGTGCAACTTCACATATTGCACCACCTTTCCCAAGTTCAATCATGAAAGAGGAATAGACTCCAACCATCCCAAGTGCAAAGGGAGCGGCTATTGTTGAAGCAATGATTAAAAACATGATTGACATCATAACGCTTGCCTTACGTTCCCTTTTCAATATAAGCATAGCTCTTAAGTCATCACTTACATCAAGAATGACATCAGATAGAGATCCCCCGCTTTTGTGGGCATTGAGTATTATCTTAAAGCTTCTCTCAAGGTCCTTTGAATTCAATCTCATTGCCATATTGTTAAATGATTCGTCAAGGGATTTCCCCATCCTTATCTCTACAACAACTCTCCTTAATTCATCATACAATGGCCCTTTTCCATTCTCAGACATATCAACCAAAGCATTTTCCAAACTTAAGCCAACCTTCAGCATAGATGACAATTGCCTTAAGAAGTCTGGAATTGAGTTTTCTATCTCACTTGCCCTTTTTTCTATTTTTAAAAATAAGATCAAAATGAATGCAATTGTTGGAATGAAAATAGCTAAAATTAAAGCAATTGCAACATTAAATGATAACAATAATGAGACTAATGAAAATAGAATTATGAATGCAATATAAACCATTAGAATAATTGCTAAAATCTGGGATGCAAGTGTAAATATTCCTGCCTTAAGCAAGTACTCCTGAAAGGCAATTAAAATAGATTGGTTGATTTTATTTTCAATCATATTCGATAAATTGATTATTAAATCTTCAATAAACATTGATAATAGATTTGTATAAGTTATTAATAAATTTAACTTATTTATAGACTTAAAAAAACTTTTTAATAAGAATATAATAAAAAATAAGTAAAATTACAATGATGTTGTAAAATTAAAGTGATTTAATAAAATTAAAATTAGATTTGAAAATTAAATTGGGTAAAAAAAGTCAATGAATGTTAAATGAATTCTAAAGAATTCAAATAACAACAGGTTCTAAAGAAATTTTTGGATCTGTCTATAAATCCATAATAATAATATAATAAAAATGATATTTAAAAGTTTTCATTAACATTCAAAAATAGGAAAAGCCCATCAAGGAAAAATCTAACCTAACTTTTTTCATGGTATTATAAGACAGAGATAACTATTGGATAAAGATTAGAAATAATTTTATTAGAACTTCAATAAACAATAAAATTGTCCTAAGATCCATTTCCAAATCATCACCTCCTTAATTTCTTTAGAACCTTTGATTTTTTTAGATGGTGAAACCTAAAAATAGATATTTTAGGATTTATACTTAAATATAACGATTTTAAACCCTTTGAATTTCAAAATAGAATCATTATCATATTTTTATGAAAAAAAACTAAAAATAAGTAAAAATTAAGCGATTTAGTAAAATTATAATGAGATTAAAAAATTAAAATTAGATTAAAAAAATTATAAAATTAAATTTATCCCTTCAGCTTTTTTAAATTCCTTGTCAAAGCTTAAAAGATTTTCAATTTTGTGATAATGCATATCCACAATTATGCTGCAATCAGTGAAACTCAATTTAGTGTTATGCTTTTCATATATCAACATAGTGGTTGAATTGAAATCCTTGATTTCATACTCATTTATTACATGGAAAATGTCATTAATGAGATCAAATGCAGAAATGGCAGTTTCCAAATCTATCTTATTTCCAATTACAGTTATGACTTCATTAATGACTAGATTGCTTATATAGCAGCCATTTTTCTCAATCAAGTCAATATATTCCAACGATTTTTCATGCAATGAGTCATTTTCATTCACTAATGCAATTAAAAAAGAGGAATCTACGAAAATCTTCATTTATACAAGCTCCTCTTTAATTCCACTGCATTAGTAGTCTCTTTGCTTTTGCCTAATCCTGCCAAATCATGAATTGAAGACTTTTTGCTTTTAAAAGTTATAGTTATGACATTATCAGAATTCAAATCCCAATCCATCACTGTATCTTCAGAAACGTCAAATAGCTTTCTGATTTTAGATGGAATGGTAGTTTGGTTGTTTTTATAAATCCTAGTGGTACCCACATTAACCATCATATCACCTATTAAAATATTATATTAAAAGGCATATATATTTTTTACCTCTTAAATTAAAAAATTAAAAGGTATGGTGAAAAAATAAGAAATATCTTGAAAAAGTAGTGTGTAAATAAAAAATGAAAATAAAAAAGAAAAATTATAATATTTGAGGCAAATTACCAATCAATTTACCCTTTTTATCAACTAAGACCATATCCTCTATCCTTATTCCAAACTCGCCTTCAAGATAGATTCCAGGTTCAATTGTTATAATCATATTGTTCTCTAAAACAGTATGATCCTTTAGGGAAACTGAAGGGTTTTCATGAATGTCCAAACCTAAGCTATGGCCAGTGCTGTGAATGTAATTATCCCCATATCCATATTCACTTATGATGTCTCTTGCCACCTTATCCACTTCACAGGCCTTTACTCCTGCCTTAACTGCATCAATTGCCTTGTCATGAGCTTCAAGCACTATATCAGATATTTCCTCTTGCCTTTCTGTGTAGATGAAAGTTCTTGTTGTATCAGAGCAATATCCCTCAAACTTGCAGCCGTAATCAACTAAAACAGGAGTGTCAAGAACATGCTGTCTTGGAGTTGAATGTGGCAATGAGGATACAGAACCTGATGCAAATATTGTGTCAAATGATTCAACGGTTGCTCCGTTCTTTCTCATCAGATAGCCTAATTCATATGCACATTCCCACTCCTCTGCCCCCTTTTCCTGCTTGGAGCGGACATCCAATTCAATGAGTGACTCATGTGCAATATCCGTTGCCTTAAGCATCTTTTCGATTTCCTCATCAGACTTTATCATCCTTTCAGTGGATATTGCATTGGATATTGTAAGATTGAAGTCCTTGAACTTTTCATAAACGTTTGCAGTCAAGTCTGATTCAATGGCTAAACTCTTGATTCCCTCTTCTTTTAGATATTCAATCATCTTATCAAAGGACTCATACTTCACAATATCAATGGAAGAAGTGTTTCCTGCATTTTCCATATCCATTCCAGAAACAAATATAATTGGATTTTCCTTGATTATCATGAATGCAAAGCTTGTTGACAAGTATCCTGACAAGTAATAGATATTATTGAAATTAGCCACAAGCATGGCATCCAAGTCTTTCTCTTCCAATTTTTTCAAGATGTTTTTTATGTGAAAATTATGAATGTCATTATCCTTAATTTGCATTTGAAAGCCTCGATTGAATAATTAATTTTCTCCTATACTTTCTTATATCACTTATTATTTAAAAATTAAACGAATGATTGAAATTATCCTATAACAATTATTATAAATAATCAATTACATAATATAAATATTATAAAATTTAAAATTTTAAACAATTTCAAAATATTTTAAAAATAGCTAAGGATAAAAAACATGTTTGAAGATATTCCAATAAAATTCTTTAAGGGAACTCATAGAGTGAGAGACCCAAGGGAAACAATTGAGATAAATGAGAAAAAACTTAGAACTGCTGGAATAACCAGATTGACCGACATTACCGACTTGGATAGAGTCAAGATTCCAGTATTCTCCGCTATCCGTCCAACTGCACAGTCTGGAAGTGTAAGTGTCTATGCTGGAAAGGGCGCTACCAGAGAGCAGGCAAAGGCATCTGCAATGATGGAAGGATTCGAAAGGTATTCTGCAGAAAGGCAGGATATCGATGGAGAAAGAACATTCGTAGACACTTACAACAACATTAAAAATGATAAGAATGTTCTCGACCCAAAAGACCTTCTATTGCCAAAGAATTATAGCAATGAAAATGTTGAAAATTCAAGGTTAGAATGGATAGAAGCAGAAGACATCATAAGCGAAGAAACAGTCTATGTTCCATCAAATGCAGTTTTCCATCCTTACATTCCAACAAGGGACGTGAACCCTAGTCCAATAGCTATTTTTAAAGGAAACACAAATGGTCTTGCATCCGGAAACATCATAGAGGAATCTGTCTTGCATGGAATCTTTGAAGTGGTTGAAAGGGATGCATGGAGCATTTTTGAACTTACCAAAAGAAATAAAAAAGAAATAAGCCAAGAAAGCATTGATAACGAGATTATCAATGAACTTTTAGACAAGTTCAATAGCCAAGGAATTGAAATTAAGCTTATGGACATTACAGCGGACTTGAAGATAACCACAATAGCTGCAAGCGCTGATGATACTGTACTGAAAGATCCAGCGCTCCTCACTTTAGGTGTTGGGACCCACTTGAACCCTGAAGTTGCAGTGATTAGAGCGCTTACTGAAGTTGCACAAAGCAGAGCAACCCAGATTCATGGAACCCGTGAAGATACAATAAGAGCAGACTTCATGAGGAAATCAGGCTATGAACACATGAAGAGAATGAACAAGCATTACTTCCAAAGGGAAGAGGAAACCATCAACTTATCAGACATTGAAGACAAAAGTTCAAATTCAATCAAAAAGGACATTGAAACAAGTATTGAAGAGGTTCAGAAAGTTGGATTCAATCAAGTATTATACACTGACCTTACAAGAAATGAAATCGGAATCAATGTTGCAAGGGTAATCATTCCAAAAGCAGAGCTTTATTCATTGGATGAGGAAAGATTAGGTAACCGTGCTTTGGAATATGATAGAAAAGCAAGAAGAGGGTTAGTCTGATGAAAAAGATAATAGTTTACCTCGGATTGTCCATTTTAGAGGATGAAGCAAAAACAATACTTGATGCCGATTACAGGCCTCCAGTAAAAAGAGGGGACATCCTAAAGGCAATATCTGAAAAGCCAGACATAATAGGAATCATTGATGGCGCTTTCCACCACACTCCTGCAGTTGCCCATAAGGAAATCATGAAGGCATTGGATAAGGGAATAACTGTAGTTGGAGGAAGCAGTATGGGCGCTTTAAGAGCATCAGAGCTTGATGATTTAGGCATGATTGGAATCGGTTATGTCTACAAGGCATACAGGTCTGGAGAGATTACTTCAGATGATGATGTGGCTTTAAGTTTTGACCCCGTCAATCAAGTTCCATTATCTGAAGCTCTTGTAAATGTTGACTACAAATTGGACTTGGCAGTTGAGGAAGGAATAATCACTGATGAGGAAAAGGATTACATCCACAATATTGCCAAAGAGATCTATTACCCTAAACGTTCCTATCAGAACATATTCTCAAAAGTGGAAATGGAAGATGAAAAGAAAACCAAGCTTATCGATTTCATATTGAAGGAAAAGGACATCAAATACTTGGATGCAATTGAAGTCTTGGAATACATTAAGAACTTGGAATAAACTCATTTTAGAATATAACGTTGATATAGAAAATTTTAAAAGCAATAAATAATATAACAATAGTTAATTTATTATTTTTTTATATTTGATATGATATTGAACTCGGGCGATTAATCAAATTAAACTAATAATAAATGAATTTATTATTAAGTCAACGAGGCCAAATATGAATACAAATATCAAAATAAATAAAGTAAAAGAAATATTTAAAGACTATGGCAAAGTAGCTTTAGCTTTTTCTGGTGGAGCAGACAGCACATTGCTTGCATACCTTGCAAAGGAAGCGGGTGCAGATGTGCTTGCAATCACTTATGACAACCAGATTTTTCCAACTGGATTTTTGGAATTTGCAAAAAGAAGAACATCTGAACTTGGAATAAGACACAAAATCATAGATGGTAACTTCCTAGATGTAGATGAGTTTGTTGAAAATAGTCCAAAAAGATGTTTACTATGCAGAAACTTAATGTATGGTGCAATTAAACAAAAGGCTAATGAAGAAGGATATGAAATTATCATAGATGGAAACAATATAACAGACCTTACTCATGATAGGCCTGGGATATTGATGAAATTCAAGTATGAGATTGAAAGTCCATTCATTGAAGCTGAACTTGAAACCCCTGAAATTCATAAGTTCCTTGATGAAAATAATATTGAATACTCAAATTCCACAACATGTCTTGCAACAAGGGTCAAGACTAATGAAACCGTAACAATCGATAAGGTGAATAGGATAGACCATTGTGAAGCATATGTGAAAGAAATCACAGGTTCTGATGTAGTCAAGCTTAGAGAAGAGAAAAATGTGGCTACAATCGAATTAAGTGATTTGGATGCTATTTTAGACAATGAAAAGATAGATTCAATTGTTGAAGAATTGAAATTATCACAATATGACAAGATCCTATTGAATCTTAAAGCAATCGAAAGTGATGATGAGCTTATCCTAGACGATGAACTTGAAAAAGGAGCAAATAATCTTAGACTTAGAAAGAGATTGCCATTTGGTATTGATATTTCAGAAACCGATAAGATTCTTAAAAGTAGAGGAAATGAGCATATAAGCAATATTGAGACTATTGATGAAATTGGATACATCAAATTGAATATTGATGGAAAAGAGTCTAAGATATTTAGAGATGGTAAGATAAGCATTGAAAACAATGAAAACAAGGAAGATGCAAAAGAATCTTTAGTAAAGATATTGCCATTTATTAGAAGAACTGTATAGTTCTTCTTCATTTACTTTTTTTTAATTAATTATTAATTTTAAAAATCCTATTTTTCAATTTTTTTTTTAATTATTATTTTTTAATCGTTGCTGCCTTGCAAACTCCTTAAAGGAAATCTTCTTTTCAGTTGGAATGTTCTTTTCAACAGATTTAACTATTATTCCATCATTTGAGTCATCTTCTTTTTTAAATTTTAAACCTAAAATTCCTTGTGAATACTCTTCTTTTGATGAAATGCCCTTTAAGGCAAGTATTTTTCCATCCAATCTTAAACCGGTACCGTCTGCTTTCACTTCAATCAGATGAATCTCAAATCTGCTTGCTTTATCTATCTCGTCATCTGTGATAAGATCATATTTCAATAAGAGGTTTTCATGTGGAAGGACTTCATTTATTGTCCTCTTGACAGCTGATTCAAAAAGGTCTATCAAGCTTTCTATAACTGGAAGATCATTGTCCCAATAATATGCAAGCATGACATTCAATTGGATTTCATGTTCAGAGAATTCCTCTCCAACCCTTGCTCTGATTCCAATTGTTGAATCATTATCCTTTATTACTAAAATAGGCTTAGATGACATGTTATCTCTCAAATTAAAAATGATAAAAAAATGAATACTAAAACATTTATTTAAACTAATATAAATATTTTAAATCTTAAAAAAATTAGAAAAATAGCTTAAAAAATGTTAAGTGAATTCTAAAAAGAATTCAAATAACACCAAACAAGTCAATTTTAGGACTAATAATAATCCATGAATATAATATAGATTTTTTTGTATATAAAATTTATCTCAGAATAATATTTAGAAGAACTTGAAATAATATTAAAAAGGAAAAGTCCACCAAGGAAAATCTTAACCTAACTTTTTTACCATGGACGCTTATTATTAGGATATGATTATTCAAGGAAAATTAAAACAAAGCTAATTATTGCACTGATCAATAACAGCAAAAATTTTAATGTCAATTCCATAAAACCACCTCCTAAAATTTGACTTGCCTGTAAATTTTTTAGGTGGCGAAACCTAAAGATATTTTAGACTTTAAAATTAATAAAACTTTCTAAAAATGCTCTAATTATAAAATTAAAGCAATTTTATAATTTAAAATCAATTTACAATATAATTATAATCTTATATTAAAATTAAAGCAATTTATGGAACAAAAAATATCCTATATAAATTACAATATGAAAAAAATAGTGAAAAATAATATAAAAATTAAAAAAAGAATAAAAAAAGAAAAAAGAAAAAATTAAAACTTATAATAAAGTTTTAATTAAGTCACTAGCTCTGACGAGTCCAACGAGCTCTCCTTCAATTCCTAAAACAGGTAATTGCTCTACATCAAGGGATCTCATTTTTTCAGCACATACAGAGACTTTAGTTTTTGTGTTTGCAGTTACAACATCCTTGATTGCAACATCCTTGAACACTTTGTCTGTGAATTTGAGATGGTTTTTCTCAATGTACAATACAGAAGTACTGTCCCAAGACCATTTGTCTCCTTCAGTACCTACAGAAGAGCTGTGTTCAGTTCTTTCAGAGATGATTTCACTTTCAGCAATGAAATCGGTTTCAGTTAAGATACCGGTCATTCTGTTGTTGGAGTTTAATCCGATTACAGATTTCAATCCAAAGAATTTCATTACTTCAAATGCAACATTCAATGGAGTTTCATCCCAAGTTGCAGGAATGGTCTTAATCATGTAATCTTCTACAGGTTCCTTGATTCCCATATCAGCAATAGCTAAAGCAACAATATCAAAAGAAGTTACAATTCCCACTAATTCATCATTATCATCTACAACAGGAATTCTTCTGATGTTGTTTTCCACCATCTTTTCTGCAACGGTTTTTAAGTCATCATCCATTTTTGCTGTGATTAAATCTCTAGTCATCAACATTGCAATTTGTTCTTCATCAGGATTGGTGATCATATCAGAACGAGTTAATATCCCGACTAATTTGTTAGTATCATTTTTAATAACAGGCACTACAGATACATCCTCTTTTTTCATGATTCTTAGAGCATCTTCTCTGCTTCCTGGAACAGTTACATGAATAACATCTGTAGAAGCTACATCTTTTACTTTCATAAGTAACACCTAATTGATTTTTAAATAAGATTAAAACAAGTATTGTGATAATTTCAAATTCATTTATTTTCTTATCTTTTCACACCTAATCATCACATACCAACATAACTTTTGTTATAATTTTTTAACAAAAAGTAGTATTCTTATTATACATTTGATAATATATTGTTTATCATTTAAATAATTTTAGTATAATTTTAAAAAAATTAGTGAAAAATAAAATTAACTTAGTTGATTATCAAATAATTTAATGAAAAAATTAGTAATTATTGTAAAAAATATTTGAAAAGTGAGCAATGGAATTAATAAATTAACTAAAAACAAACTATCTGAATACGCAATAGCAAAAATAAAAATTAACAAAAAACAAACTATCTGAATACGCAATAGCAAAAATAAAAAAATAAAAAAGAGGAAAAGAATTATAAATAAAAGAAGAACCAGTGCAAACCAATTCTTCAATCATTTATTACAAGAATTTAATTTATTAATTTGTCTATTCAATTTATTTCATTAAAAATCATGTTCATAATCGAACATGAACTAAATGCTCAGAGAAAAAGCAATGAGCATTGATTAGATATCAGATAAAAAATACACACCCATCAGAAAGACAAATGCATATTTTAACCAGATACCATATAAAATACACACCCATCAGAAAGACAAATGCGCATATTGTTTTAAGCTAGAAAAGGACTTTACATTCCAATTCTTAATGTTTCCTAAACTGTTTCTGCTACTTGTTGCATCAGCAGAATACCATACTCCATCCACATAAATCTGAGCCCATACATGTCCAGTTACCAAACCGCTGGAAAATGTACAACCTTTAGCATGTGAAAATCTTGCAGGTATGTTGGCTGCTCTACAAAGAGCAACTACCAAATTCGCTTGATCACAACAGTTAGCAGACTTACTGCTTAAAGTACCGCTTGCGGCCTTTTTACTGTTGGAATAGAAACTGTATGAAATATTGTCTCTAACATAGTTATAGATTGCCACCGCTTTCGCCCATGTTGTAGTCTTTCCAGAAACAAGTTTACTTGCCAAACTCTTTATAGCGGAGTTAAGGGCATCGTTTCCGGAAGAGGTTAAATAAGCTTTCAACTGAGCAGCAGTAAGATTTGCAACTTCATTCAATCCAGTTTTATATTGGGAAGCATTACCCTTTTTGGTAACTGAAGAATAAGCGGTAGAAGAACTGCTTGCAGAACTGCTTGCCCCGTCAACATCACTTGAAACAAGAGATAAAGTGTTAGGCAATCTCTTATTAGATGAATAGAATACTAAAACTTTGGAAAGACCAAAACTATAAAGCTTTGGTGAAACCAATCCTAAGCTAGTATTAATGTAATTCGGAAGTTTGCCATTGGAATTAACATAAGACACTAAGCTGTTTGCCAATGAAACATACTTGGCTTTAGACAAATTGCCGTTAATGGATGAACTTCCTCCATTAGAATAGCTTGAACTGATATTTACTAAAGTAATAACCGCAGAAGTCTTCCCTGAATTAATGCTTGCAACAGCTTTACCCATCAAATAAGTGAAACTGCTTAGATTCAAGGATATTCCATTTACAGAAACTGTAGATGGAACCTTTCCATATTTCTCAACATAGGATTTCAATGATGAGGATGCAGAAACTATATGCGCAACAGTGAATGCAGTTTTTGACTTTACATTCAAGCTTACAGATCCGGAAGATGAAGTGTAGTTGCTATCCCCTCCAAATTTATAAGTTAATGCATAGGTTTTAGGAGTGCTTACATCAATGCTTAAACTTGCAACACCGGTAGCCCCTGTGGTTTTGGAATATGTTTTTCCATTGAAAGTGAAGGTAATATTCTTGCCAACTAAAAGATTTCCGCTTGAATCCTTCAATGTAATCTTGTAGTTACTTCCATTCATTATGGAACTTCCAGAGTTTGAAATTACACTTTTAAGCTTGACTGCCAATTTGATAGTGCCTGATGAGGAAGCTGCATAATATGAACTTCCAGCATAGCTGTAAGAAAAACTATAGGTTTTTCCTGCAGCTGCATTTATGGTTAAACTAGCTACACCTTTTGAATTGGTAGTCTTAGTATAATTTTTACCATTGAAAGTGAAAGTGACTTTTTTGCTTGACAAGACATTTCCACTTGAATCCTTCAATGTGACAGAGTATTTGTTTCCTTTGATAATTGTAGTGGAACTGGAACCAGCCAAACTTGTGCCTTTCTTAACCTTTAAATTAACAGACCCGGAAATCGCACCATAATTGCTATTTCCAGCATACTTATAGGAAAGATTATAGGCATAACCTATAGCTGAACTGATTTTCAATCCTACTTTACCCTTTGAATTTGTAGTTTTGGTATAAGTTTTTCCACGATATGTTATCTTTACGGTTTTGCCAGCCAATACATTCCCATCAGAATCCTTTAAAGTAATGTAATAGGTTTTACCCTTTGCAATTGAACTACCTGAATTTACAAATTGGGTAGGTGTCTTGACAAATAATGAAACCGTTTTAGAGGAACTTCCATAATAGGAACTGCCAGCATATTTATACGTTAAAGCATAAGTTCTATTAGATTTTAAGTTAATCTTTAAACTTGCAACCCCTTTGGAATTAGTAGTTTTAGTATAATTCTTACCATTTACTGTGAAGACTACAGATTTGCCTGATAAGACTTTCCCATTGCCGTTTTTTAAAGTAATGTAATAATATTTTCCTTTAATTATTGTAGATCCAGAACCGGATAAAGCAGTAGGCATCTTTATTTTGATGCTTGCTGAGCCAGCAATGGAACTGTAGTTTGCATCTCCAGCATACTTGTAGGTTAATTTGTAAGTCTTTGCAACTGTACCGCTGATGGTTAAGCTAACTTTACCATTAGAGTTTGTAGTTTTCTTATATGTTTTTCCATTAAATGTCAAACTTAAGGTTTTGCCTGACAATACATTTCCATAAGAATCCTTTAAGGTAATGTAATAAGCTTTTCCATTTACGACAGAACTGCCTGAATTAACTAGTGCTGTTGGAGTCTTTACGATTTTTATGCTTTGGGAATTAGAATAGTTCCCATAATTGGAATCACCATCATATGAGTAATAAATCACATAAGTACCTGGACTTGCATTTAACAATATGCTAGCGACTCCCTTTGAATTTGTAGTTTTTGTATACTTGTTTCCATTTAATTTAAATGTTATTGTTTTTCCAGCCAATGGATTGCCGGAATTTCCATCTTTTAAAGTGACATTGTAATAATCTCCTCTTGCAACGGAAGTGCTTGAAGATTCTATAACTGAAGAATTTTTTTCACTTGCTGAAGAAGCTAAAGCACTACCTGAATCCTTTTCACCATCTTCAGAAGAGCATAAGACATCACTTGAGACATTTGCTTCTGCATTTCCTTCTGTAGATGAACACAATTCATTTGTTGAAGAGATTTCATCTTTTGAACTGATCTCGCAAGAATTACTATCTGAACCGGTTGAACCGATTGAATCAATTGAATTCCCATCATAATCAGAAACATCAACACCTGTTGAACTGCTGAGACTATCAGAACTAGATGAAATACTAGAACCAACAGAGCCAGTACCATTTTCAACAAAATCATCGGAAGTGGAAATCCCACTGCCAGAATCTACATCATTTAGAATATTTGAATCTTGATTATCACTAATATCACTGACGTCAGTTGCAGAAACACTTGCTATAGAAATTATGAACAAGCTTATAAGCACTGCAAATAACGTCTTGCTTTTTACCGAAATTGTTTCACCTCAATACATTAAAAAAGTAAGAATCAACATATGAAAAAATATGTCAATAATGGTTTTTAAAAAATAATTAAATTCTTAATTATTATCTTACAAACAAATTTCTTTTTAATATAATTTAATCATTAAAAATTAAAATTTGGGCTTTATTTGACTAAAGCATCAGTATTTCTTTTTTAATGTTGATTAAAATTAACTGGTTAATCTTATATAAATCTTTTCATTTTAAATCCAAATTTTAAAGGACATATATTCATTTAAATCAAATAAAAAAGTAGGATATTTGTTAAAAATAAAATCATCCATTGAAAAATATTTCATTAATGTAAATAATACAAAAATTCAAGTTAAACAAAAAATAAATGATTTTTAACAATTAAAGATAAAAAAGATAGAATATTGGTTTATTAGATAAAATAAGGCCAAAATATAATTATTTTAATCAAAAATAAATAAATTACAAGTTTTAAATAAAAATATGCATAAATCATACCAATTTAATTAAAAAAAGCAAGATTTATAGTTTTTTATATATTCATTAAAAAACTCATAATTCAGCAGGGCAAGTTTCAAAAACTAATGGGAAACTAGAATTATTTAAAATTAATATTAGCACTCTAGAAATAAAATAAAGAAGAATTAATGAGTTTTATTAGAAAATAAGCATATTGAGGAAGCAAAAAATACTATGTAAATTTTGTAAAAATCAAGAAATATGCAAGAATGAATTAAATAAAAAAATAATGAACAGATAAGAAAAAAGAAAAAAGAAAAAATCCATATGAAAATCTCAAAAATGATGCAAAAATTAAAGCAAACTGTCAAAGTTCTCTTGAGCATTCTTATAGAACTTAGCCAGTTCCAACCCATTTACAAAGATATGGCTAACTGTTATGGATACAGTCATCTCATAATTCTCATTGACCTTTCCCCAAGTGATTAAAGGTTGGATTGCATTTCCCGCAGCAGTTGCATTGGTGATTGAATCGAAATCAACCCAAGGGATGCATGAAAAATTAGCAATGTTTATCTTATCCCTTTCCATTGTATCCACATCAAATGCCTTATCAACTCCTTCCAAAACATTAAGCTGATAATCCACAACATAATCATGCCATTTTAGAATGTTATAGAATCTTTGAGGACCTTCTATCCTTATTTCCTTAAAGACTGTCTCCTCTTTATCCATTATTGGGCAAACTGCATCCAAGGATTCGAATTCAATGACCTTGCCGTCAATGATTCTTCTTCTCATCTCAGGAACATCATTCAATGCATTCATCAAAGCTCCAAGTGACATGACAAAAAAGGATAAATCCTGCTCCTTTGATTTAATCCACAAGTTTTCAACATTTACCCTTGCAGACATGGTGTACCTTGAGGACAGGAAGTTTATGAATGGGTTGTTTTCCAAATCAAATTCTATTTCCTTCATTTAAAACGCCTATTAAATGCAATCAATGAACAACTAAGACAGAACATTTTGCAGACTTGACGACCTTTTCCGCTACACTGCCCATCAAGAACTTGTCAATTCCGCTCTTTCCTGAACTCCCCATAACAACAAGGTCAATGTCTTCCTCATCAATGGTTTCGAGAATTACCCTTGCAGGAGAACCTTCCTTAACCAATGTTCTAATCTTCACATCCACTCCACATTCATCCCTAAGCCTTTCCACCTTCTTAAGGTTCTTTTCATTCTCTTCCTTAAGCAATCTGTTCACTTCAGAGATAGTATCGGTATCTGGAAGACCTATTGAAAAAGAGTTTTCAATTACGCTTAAAGCGATTATTTCAGCATTGTTTGTAGCTGCAATTGATAATGCATGCTTTTCAGATATGTCTGAGTATTTTGAGCCATCTGTTGGCAATAATATTTTTTTATATAATTGTTCACTCATTTTATCACAAGCTTAGTTATTAAAAATTAAATTAATCAAATAAATATTAAGTTTAATCAAAACATCTAAATTACATTTCTTTTATTAAAGTATCTTTACAATATCATTTACTTCAGTTCTGTTTATCAAACTTAGATATGGATTGTTTGACTTTTGATTTATGATCATGAATTCAGCATTTTGACCTTCACCAACATATGATTTATTGATTTTTGAAGATAATGAACTGTCTACACATACATTTGTTGTTGCCATTTTCAATACTTCAACAGGAGCTATGTAATTCTTAGAGAAACCTTTCATTATCTTTAATGTAAATTCCATTTCTCTAAAAAGATTAGGCCTATTTATCATTATATTGTCACTTCCAATCAATGGATTAACTCCAGTTTTCAACACTTCAAAAAGTGGAATTATTCCAACACTTAATGCACCATTTGATCTTGGACAAATGGTGAGAGAGCTATTTGATTTGGAAAGAAGATTGATGTCATCATTTTTTGGATTGGTCATATGAACAACCTGATTGAAACCTGCTTCAAATGCCCTTTGAGGTTCGGTTTTATTTGTCTTTTCCAAAGACACATATTGGTTATTTTCATTTTCAGCCACATGGATTGAGGATATCTTTCCTGCAGATTCACATTTTTCACAGATTATTTCAGCAACTGTTGTATCAATTTCACCAAAACCACTTAATCCAATACCATCAGCATGCTTTAGAAGCTTCCTGATAGCCACTTTCACTTGATGATAGTTAGGGTCTTCGCCATAGAATGAGCTGTCTCTTCCAAGAATGATTGGAGTGATTGGAATATTCTTAGATGCTTCCTTGAGAAGCTTGACTCCTTCAAGGCCACCTTCACGATAATCAATGAAATGGCTGATTCCAAGATTGTGCATGTCCCACATTGACTCTCTCATGGCTTCAATGAGCTCATCATCACTTGCAGATTCCAATGCAAGATGCTTAATTCCATGAGGTGGCTTTACAACCTCATCAAGACTTAAGCCATCTCCTTCATCCTTAATGATGGAATCCCCAATATGTGTATGTGCATTGATGAACCTTGGGCATACAATCTTATTTGATGCATCAATGATTTCTCCTTCTTTAGCATCCTTGGAGATTTCAATGATGTTATTTTCATCATCAATGACAATGTTCTCCTTTACAGGACTTAAATCAATGCCTTTTAGGATTAATCCATTTGCTATAGTTTTCATTATTAATAATTTTAAAATAAGTTTTATTTATAAGTATTTAAAGAATTTATCTTTTTAAATAAATTATAAAAGCATATAATAAAAATATAAAAAAAGTATAAAAATATCTAAAGTCATTTATATAATACTTATTTATTAAATAATGTAAAACTGCTTGCTAATTAAAAATAATATATTTTAAGCTAAAAGTATGAACAGTAAAGTTTAAATACTAGTTAAATCTAATTAGGATTACCAGACTACTTTTATAACAATTGTTATAAAAAATTAAAAATTTAAGATTTTCAATAATGTTGCTCATTATTAAATCATAATGGAAACATTAACAATCAAATTTTTGTAATATTTTTTATGACTTTGTTAAAGCCCCTAAAAATTAATTTATTTAAAAAAATGAAAAATTATTAAAAAAGTTTAGGGCAATTTTTTAAACTATTAGAAAATTTTTTTAATAGATATTAATTGTTAAAAATAATTACACCCTCATAATTCAGCAATTATTATCAAAAGACAATTGTTGATGATTCCTTATTATTTAACAATTAAAAATTTAAACCCAATTGATTATACGAACGAGTTTTGATATAACAATTGTTATAATATTATATTTTGAATATCCTAATTACCTATTCAAAAAATATAACAATTGTTATAATTTAATAAGAGGTGATTTTATGGTTCAATGCAATGGACCTCATAGGGGATCATGTAGAAAAAACAAAATTAAAAGAATACTCGATTTAGATAAAGACACTTGCCCAAATAGGGAACAAAGAGCTAATGGTACTAATGTTTACTATGGAAAGGCATCTCAATTGTTACAAGATGCAAAAGAGGGGAATATAAATATCCCCGATAGGAAATTCCAACAATCAGGAGGTTGTGTATTAAACTTCTATTTATCTAACAGAGTAACAACAATCAGAGATGCTGTTACAATATTCAATGCACCTGTAGGATGTTCAGCAGGTTCACTTGGTTATCGTGAATTATATAGAGGAGTGCCAGAATCATTAGGAAGAACAAACGAATATAACAATGCTTGGTTAACTACCAATTTACAACAGGAAGATGTGATTTATGGTGCTTCAGAAAAATTAAGAGATGCAATCTTAAAAGCTGAAGAAAGGTACCATCCACAGGCAATATTCATATTGACTTCATGTACTACAGGCATTATTGGTGAAGACATTGAAGGGACTGTCGATGAAGTGCAATCAGAAGTAAATGCAAAAATCGTTCCAATTCACTGTGAAGGAATTAGAAGTAGACTTGTGCAAACCGGTTATGATGCATTTTGGCATGCAATATTAAAATATTTGGTAAAAGAGCCTGAGAAAAAACAGAAAGATCTTGTAAATGTTGCAAGCATGCTGTCATACACTTGGCAGGATAGACTTGAAATCAAAAGATTGCTTGGAAAATTAGGTTTGAGAGTGAATTTCATTCCAGAATTTGCAACTGTTTCTGATTTCGAACAATTATCCGAAGCAGCGGTTACAGCACCAATCTGTCCAACATATACTGATTACCTTTCAAGGGGATTAGAACAAAAATATGGAGTTCCATACTTCTTATACCCATCCCCTGTTGGATTATCAAGCACTGATGAATGGTTAAGAAATATTGCAAAATACACAGGAAAAGAAGATGAAGTTGAAAAATTAATCGAGGAAGAGCATAAGATTTGGGAACCGAAGCTTAATGCAATTAAACAGGAATTTGTAAGTTTAAGGAAAAATGGTAAAAAACCAACTGTATTAGGGTCATTAGGTCAAGGAAGATTAGTTTCTCAAATGCCTTACTTTGATGAATTAGGCCTTGCAACACCTGCAGCAATGGCTCAGGATTTTGATGATTTACTAATTGATGAACTTGAGGAAATCATTGAAAAGAGCGGAGACTTCCAATTGATGGTTAACACCTTCCAAGCTGCAGAACAAGCAAATGTAACAACTAATTTGGACCCTGATTTAACATTGACCTGTCCATTCCAAGGAGGTACCTGGGAAAGAGACAATAATGTTACTAGAATTCATTCATTAAGGGGAGACCCGGAACCAACAAGTGCTCAAGCAGGATATGCTGGAGCGGTTGCATTTGGTAATTTCCTGTTGCATGCATTTAAAAATAGGTCTTATCATAAAACTTTATCAGAAAAAACTGAAAAAAGTTATAAAGATTGGTGGTACGAACAGGATAATCCATTGTATTATTTAAATGAAAGCAAATGATTAAGGAGGGGATGATTTGTCTAGCAAAAACACTATAGAAAATCAGTCAGGAATTGATACTGGAATAAATAATTTTGAAAAGGAATCAGTGGAAGCTCCAAGATATAGCTGTGCACTTGCAGGAGTCTATGGGACCACATTGGGAATTCGTGGCGGAATACCAATTCTCCACTCCGGTGCTGGATGTGGCGTAGGCCAATTATTTGGAACATTATACGCTGGAGGAGAATCTGCTGGTGGAAACGAAGGTGGAACAAGTACTCCCTGTTCTTGCCTTGTAGAAGAACATGTGATTTTAGGTGGAGAAGAAAAGCTTAGAAATTTAATCGAATCCACAATAGAAATAGCAAATGATGAATTATTTGTAGTGACTTCAGGATGTGTGCCTTCATTGATTGGTGACGATGTGGACCAAGTGGTTGATGAATTTAGAGATCAAGCAGCAATAATCCATGTAAATGCACCCGGATTTAAAGCAAACTCCCCTGAGGGGTACAATTTATTTTGGGATGCAATAATTGACCAATTATTACCTGATGAAACTTTTGAAACAGAAGAAAAAACAGTAAATATCTTTGGAGTAGTTCCATACAATCATGTTTACTGGAAAGGAGATTTATTAACCATTAAAATTTTGTTGGAATCAATTGGCATTAAAACCAATATAATATTTACGGAAAAAAATGGATTGGACCATATTAAAAAAATACCTCAAGCGGAATACAATATAGTTGTAAATCCATGGCTAGGAGTAAGAGCAGTGGAAAAGCTAGAGGAGAAATACGGCACCCCATTCATTAAATTCCCAAATGTTCCAGTTGGTGCAAAGCAAACAGCGGAATTTTTAAGAATAGTTGGTGAAAAATTATCCATACCTAGTGAAACTGTGGAGAACTACATAGCAGAAAAAGAAGACTGGTATTACAGGTTAATGGAATATCCTGGTGATGCAATTATTTTAGTGCGCCCAAATTCATTTTATGCAGTAGCTGCTGAAAGCAGTTATGCAATTGCATTTACAAAATTCTTAGCAAATGAGCTTGGTTATTTGCCGGATATTATCCAAATAACTGATAATCCACCGCTTGAAGTTAGAGAAGAAATTATAAGAGAAATTAGAGAGAATTTAGACACTGTTGTCCAACCGGATATCATATTTGAAGCAGACACTTATAAAATTAGAAAAAACTTGGAAAACAGGCCATTCCTATTCCTGTTTTCAAGTTCAATCGAAGCACCAACCTCAATAGAAGATTATAATGCTTTGCATATTCCGATTTCCTATCCAATTTATAATAGGTCAGTTCTTGCAAAACATTATAGTGGATATGACGGTGGATTGACAGTGGTGGAAGATGTAGTAAGCGGATTTGTAGGTCCTTTATAAATGGGGACCTAAATCTCAAATAAAAAAACGGATTTGTTTAAGCCAAATCAATAATCATACTAAAAGGTGATATTCATGCCAAAACAAATAGCAATTTATGGAAAAGGTGGAATAGGTAAATCCACCACAACTTCAAATTTATCTGCAGCATTATCGGATTTAGGTTATAGTGTAATGCAAATAGGCTGTGACCCTAAAAACGATTCAACCACAACATTAAGAAAAGGTAAATCCATCCCTACTGTATTGGATACTGTAAGGCAAAGATCAAGCGATTTGGATAATCTTGTACATGAAGGATATAATGGAATTTACTGTGTTGAAGCGGGAGGTCCGGAACCAGGTGTTGGCTGTGCAGGAAGAGGAATTATTGCAGCTATCGAATTACTAAACAATAATGGAATCATAGATGAATATGACCCAGATATCATTATTTATGATGTATTGGGAGATGTAGTGTGCGGTGGTTTTGCAATGCCTATACGTAAAGGAATTGCAGATCAAGTGTATACTGTAACTTCATCTGATTACATGGCGATTTATGCTGTGAATAATCTATTTAAAGGAATTTTAAAATACTCCAACAATGGAGGCGCTTTACTCGGAGGAGTTATCGGAAACTCCATAAAATCATCCCTCCAAGAGGATATGATAAAAGATTTCACAGAACGGACAAACAGTGATGTAATTCAGTTTGTTCCAAGATCTCCTACAGTAACCAGATGTGAATTGGATGGAGTGACAACTATCGAAGGAGCACCTGATTCCAAACAAGCTGAAGTTTACAGAGAACTTGCTAGAAAAGTAATTAATAATAAGGACAAATACTTGCCAACCCCATTTGATAATGATGATTTATCTGATTGGGCTTCTGGTTGGATTAATCAATTATTATTAAACAGAAAAGTTGAAATAGACAATATTCAAGACGGAGCATCTGGAATTTAGTCTTAAAAACATGATAATTAAATATATTTACCATATTTAATTATCACCACCCATTTTTGTCAACCTTCTTATTTTGCATTGCAAAATAGTATTGATGTGAGTAATGAAAAAAATAATTTATCCCATTTTAATCACTTGCCCCATTACTCACATCAAACACCTTGATTAAAAACTTTTTTGAAAAAACAGTTAAATATTATTATAATAATTAAAAATTTAAAATATTAAAAAAACTGTAAAAGATACTAAAATAATAAAAAAACTATAATATTAAAAAAATACTGAAAAAATATTAAAATAATAAAAAAATTAAAATAATTTAAATAAGAAAATTAAGAGTCAAAGACTCATTCTAAAAAAAATATTTTGGTCAAGGTTTTTTAGTCGAAGACTAAAAAAGCTTGTTGAATGATTCCAATTTCTTATTTATATCCCTTGCTTGAAGAGTGAAATAGACATAAAATCCTGCCCAGAACACTGCAGCGAAGATGCAAGCTATTGCAACCCAAGTAATTATTGGACCGATTCCTAAGCTGATTGGCATCCATTGCAAGTAAACTGCCACAGCAAACAATACACCCATACCAATTACCATTTGGAATATGACTTGAAGTGGAAATGGAACTTCTTCCTTTTCATAAATGAGTCCGCTTAAACTAAATCCCCATCCAACAACTATTGATCCAAAGAATGCACCGATTATTTCCGCACCACTAAATGATACATTTTCAGGACCTGCAATATAAGATCCCAACACCATTACAAGCATTACAACGAAGCATCCTACAAATGCTCCCATTGATAATCTTTCTATTAAATCCAATTTCATATAACCACCTTTACAAATAAGCATAATCAATAAATATCATAAGTCAAGAGCTTCCTTAAAATCGGATAGGTATTTTCTTGAAATGTTATCCTTCAATCCGTTCTTAAGCTCAATAAACATCATTCCCCTTAAAGAAGGAGCTACCCTTTTTATCTTTCTCAAATTGACAATAGTTGCCTTTGAGACCCTTACGAAATTAGCGTCAAGATTCTCTTCAATCTGATAAAGAGGCTTTTTTACCAAATAATCCTTATTTTCTGTATAGACTTTAGTCTGCTTTTCCTCAACTCTAATCATGAAGATATCTTCAAAGTCCAAAAGAACAATATCCTGTCCCTTTTTAACAGCCAATATTGAATTGTCATTCATTCCTTCTTCAGTTTCAGCTTCAGTTTCATTCTCCAAAAGAACCATTGCCTTTTGAATATTGTCAGTCAATGCATCAGTATAGATTTCTGCATAAGGCTCTTCCAGATCTTTTGAAACAAACAAATTCACTTTCATAAAATTACCAAACAATTTTTTCTAAATAAAATATAATCAATTAAAAATATTGTTTTTACTGCCAAACAATTTTTTCTAAATAAATAATAATCAATTAAAAATATTGTTTTTTAATAAAATAAACATTTTTAAAATAATGCTTATTTTCTCATCTTTTCCATTTCCTTTTCAATCATTTGATCTCTGTATTTCTCATCAAATTTCTCAAAGAAAACGAAGGTCTTAAGATAATGGGATACTAAGCCGATTCCCCAGAAAAGGGTTACCCAATAAAACCACCATTCACCACGTGAAAACAAGACATTAATAATGATAAGAATTATGTTTACTGCAATGAAACTGTATAAATGATGATAAAAACTCATCTTTTCATCCACTCTTTTTTCTGCTCTACTATATAATTCACTTTCAGACATATAATCACACTTAATTATAATTTAATTTTTTTGTTTTTCTAAAATGATTAATGAAATTCCATTTGTTTTTAGATAATATTACTTAGATTATTCCTATATAAATGAATACTTATCCAAATTAACAAGATGCAGAAATATTGTGCTGAAATGCAAAAATAGGATACTGAAAATATTTTAAAAAAAATATTTTAAAAAAATGATTTAAAAATTGATTTAAAAAATTTAATATATTATTAAAACATACTAATATTACTATAAAATTTAATTATTTTTTCTTATTTTTTTAAAAAATTTTATAAACCACTAATTTGGCAATTGCATCTAATCGACTTGAATGGAGGTGTTAGGATAGAGACTAATAATATAAGATATTTTTACAGAAATATTGTAAAGTCCGGTAAGAAATATCGTATTAAATACAATAACAAAGATTATGGCGAATTCAGTAAACTATCCGACGCTCTCTATGAAAGGGATTGCCTGTTTTACTGCAAGTTTGACTATGATCTTCTTGTGGAATGCGACTTGCCGAACAAGTATGAGAATATGGATCTTCCCCCATTTCCAGAAAGCCGTCCGAGGGGACGTATTGAAGGAAACCTGAAATTCAAAAAAGATTTGGAAGGGGAAATCGTATTCAACCATAAGGAACGTAAGTTCTGTGTAATAAGAGGGGAAGAGAATTACGGTCAATATGACAGTATGGTTGAAGCTTATTTTGTTAAGAAGACACTGATGGAACATGATTGGGATAGAGCTTGCCTTATTCAAAACAGGAAAATCAGAGAAGATATTTTCCTTAATCAGAAAGTCAAGTCAACCAAACCAGAGCTTCCTAAATATTGCCCTCAATGCGGGAATAGGGTTAAGGAAGAAGATACAATATGCAAAATCTGTGGTATAAAATTGCATGGAAAATAAATAGTTTCAAAAAATTAATTAAAGAAAGAAAAAAAGAAGAATTAAAGATTATAATAAATCTTTAATTGCATTATAACCGTTTTCAATAGCTTTTAAATTCATTTCATGGAATTTAGGAGCTAAATTGTTTTTCATTGCAGTTTCAACGGTTTCCTTAGAAAGTGGGAAATCATCATTTGCAACACATGCACCTAAAAGCACCATATTTAAAGATAAGATACTGCCTGCATCCTTAGCCAAACCATTTGCTTCTAACGGATAAACAGATTTGAAATTATCTTTTAAATTAGCTATTATATCATCAATTTCAGGATAGGTCTCTCCAGTTTGAGTCAATGTTGAAGGCACAATAGGGAAAGTATTGAATATTAAGGTTGTGTCCTTGTTTGCCTTATTCAATCCTCTTAAGACTTCAATAGGTTCAAAAGCAAGAATCAGGTCTGCCTTGGATTCCTCTACAATTGAGGATTTGAAATTACCTATCTTAAGTTCAGTTGACACGGATCCTCCTCTTTGACTCATCCCATGAATCTCGCTCATTACAACATCATAACCTTCAAGCATTGCAGCTTCTCCAATGATTACAGATGTCTTAATAATTCCTTGACCACCTACACCAGAAATGTAAATACTGTAATTGTTATTATCATTACTCGCCATCTTAATCACCTTTCTTTACTCCAATAGCTTTGTTCGGACAGACTTGTATACAAACGGTACATGATTTACATAATGCTTCATCAACAACTACCTCATCATTTAGATAAGAGATTGCAGGACATGCAAGAGTCTTTACACAAGTCAAGCATTTTACACAATTGTCCTTGATGACCATAGTGGCCTTTTTCTTTTGTCCCTTAATCAATGTACATGGGTATCTTGCAATTACAACAGCAACCCCATCGTATTCAAGTGCTTCCTTGTAAATGTCAACAGTCTTTTTGATGTTGTGAGGATTTACAATCTTCATAAACTTGACACCGATTGCCTCTACAATATCTTCAATTGAAACAGCTGGAGCTTCATCCCCCATTCCATCAACAGGAATGCCTGGATTTGGCTGACCACCAGTCATTGCAGTTATTCTGTTATCTAAAATTGTAAGAACGAACTTGTTCTTATTGTGAACTGCATTAACAAGTGGAGAGAGTCCACTGTGGAAAAATGTGGAATCTCCAATGAAGCTCATTACATGCTGATTGGTTGCAATTGAGAAACCGCAACCGTCACCAACAGATGACCCCATTGCAAGCAAATAGTCTGCAGTTTCATAAGGAGGGGAAATTCCTAAAGTGTAACATCCAATGTCAGATGCAAAAATCATATCTTCCTTAGCATATCCAAGTTCTTCGTAAGCCTTTACAGCAGCATAATAAGCAGACCTATGGGAACATCCTGCACATAATGTTGGAGCTCTTGTTGGAATGTTTTCAATCAAGTCATTCAATCCATCTGTAAATTCCATCTTGTCTACGATTTCAATTAAATCTCCTTCAAGCTCTTTGCCATTTTCTGATTTGTACTCTTCCTTAAACTCAGCATCATCAGTTAAATCAGAAACGACCTTATTGATGGATTCCTTTACAATGTCTGGATTAAATTCATGAACCATTGGGAAAGTTCCATCGAACTTACCGTAAACAGGACAATCCAAATTGTTTTCACCAAGAACAGCAAGAACATCCCTTTCAAGTACAGGATCCACTTCCTCTACTATGAATACTCCTTCCAAGTTTTTGCAGAAGTCATAAATCAAATCTTTTGGAGTAGGATAAGACAATGCGATTTTAAGAATATCCATTCCTAAATTCTCTTGAGAAACAACATCATAAGCATAATTGAAGGCACCGCCAGATGAAATAACACCATATTCTCCTTGAAGTGAACCGTTTTCAAAAGAATAAACCTCATTTACTGGACATTCATTAGCTGTCTCTTCCATTCTTTCCATTTTTTCTGCAAGTCTTTCATGCATTGCAAGAGCATTTGCAGGAACAGGTACAAATTCCCTTGGATTTTTAACGAAGTATCCTCTTAACCAATGTCCATCTGATTCTGTTTCCTTGGTAGTGGATTTAGGTTTTTCTTGTCTCCCGCATTCCACAATTCCTCTCATATGGGATACACGGGTGCTTGTCCTAAGAATTACTGGAATTCCAAACTGTTCAGATAAGTCAAACCCGTAAACCATCATGTCCTTGATTTCCTGAGGGGAAGATGGTTCTAAAATCGGAATGGAAGAAAGCCTTGAATAGTTTCTTGTATCCTGTTCATTCTGTGAAGAGAAGAGTGAAGGGTCATCTGCTACAAGAACAATCATTCCTCCCTTAACACCAGAGTAAGCAGTTGTCATGAATGAGTCCGCAGCTACATTCAAACCTACATGCTTCATGAAAGTAAATGACCTGAGGCCACTTGCAGCTGCAGTAGCTGCCACCTCCATAGCCACCTTTTCATTTGCAGAAAATTCAAAGTACATTTCTGCATTTTTAGCAACAACTGATAATATGTTACCTATTTCAGATGAAGGAGTTCCAGGGTAAGTTGCTGCAACTGATACGCCCGCTTCAATAGCTCCTCTAACAGCAGCTTCATTACCTAAAAGGAATAGTTTATCTCCTTTTTCACTAGTTACTAATTGATCATAAGCCATATAAATTCACCACACACGAGACCAATCAATTAATATCATTCTCTAAAATAACGATGAAAAATCATAAATCGATTAATCTCTAAAGTTTTAATTAAATTGTAAATATAAGATAATAATTAAAATTCGCTAAAATATCATAAAATTTTATAAAATTTCATAAATTATCATAATAAGATATTAGTTTCTTTATATATTTAATACATGGCATTTTTAAGAAATTTTAGAGTGGTTGCTAAGGATTATATAAAAGAATTGTGACATAAAAAATGTGAGATTAAAAAATACTAAACTTTATAATTAAATAAATAAAAATATATAAAATGATTTATTATTTTATTATATAAAAATAAATAAATGCAATTTAAGGAAAAATATAAAATCAATTTAAAAATCATATTGATAAAATAATTATTTGATAGTTTTAAAAAGGGATTGCTATGATTACCGTTTATGTAAAAAGATTCAACAGAGAAACTGATGAGGAAGCTCATATTGAATCTTATGAAATTGAAGAATATCCTGGAATGAAAGTGCTTGATGCATTGGAAGAGATCAACAGAAAATATGATGCTGACATAAGCTTTAGAAGCTCATGCCTTGCAGGACAATGCGGTTCCTGCGGAGTGAAAATCAATGGAAACGGTGCACTTGCATGTAAGGCAGAAATTAGTGATAATGTATTGATTGAACCATTGGATTTCCCAGTCATAAAGGATTTGATTGTGGATAGAAGTTCAGCTGATGAAAAGGTAAAGCAATTGCAGTTAAGCTTGGATTGTGACAGCGAAACTTCCCATGAAAAGCTTAAGCCTGAAGACATCAAGGATACCAAAAAGGTTAGAAGCTGCATTGAATGTTATACCTGTTTATCCAGTTGTCCGGTGGTAAAGCACTTCAATGAAGAATTCCTCGGACCTTACTACTTAAGATACATCTCCAAGTTTGACTTTGATCCAAGAGATGAATATGACAGATTGATAGAAGCTCTTGACAGCGGAATGTATTCATGTACAAGCTGTGGAAAATGTGGAGAAATCTGTCCTAAAAACATCAACAGCTTTGGGGATGCAATCGAAAAACTCAGAGCAATGGCTTATGCTGGAAATCTCGGACCTCTTGATGCCCATAAGGTCTTTAAGGACAATGTTGTAGCAAGCGGAAGAAGCGTGAGCAAACCTGAAGAGCCATTCATTGAAACCATTCATAAGAAATGGGATGAAGAAGGCAAATATTATACTGATGATAATGAAGATAAGGAAAAAGTTGCATTATTCACAGGATGTATGGTGGATTACAGAGCCCAAGAAGTAGGATATGCACTACTTGATGTATTGAAGGCAAATAACATCGAGATAGACATTCCAGAAGGACAAGTATGTTGCGGTTCCCCTCTTTTAAGAACAGGTCAAGTTGACGTAGTTCAAGAGCTTGTAGACAAAAACAAGGAAATCTTCAAGGATTACGATAAGGTAATCACTATCTGTGCAGGTTGTGGAGCAACCCTCAAAAATGACCATCCAAAATATGGGTCTAACCTTAATGTGCAAGACATAAGTGAGTTCTTGGTTGACAAATTAGATGCAAGCAAAATGAAAGAGGTCAATACTAAAGTAACCTGGCATGACCCTTGCCATTTGTCAAGAGGCCAAGGCATCAGAGAAGAGCCAAGAAAAATCATTGAAATGATTCCAGGAGTTGAATTTGAAGAGCTTGAACTTCCTAACCAATGCTGTGGTGCAGGTGGAGGAATCAAATCTGGAAAACCTGAAATCGCTTTAGGGCTCGCTAAAGACAAAGCAGAGATGGTTAAAGCAACAGGTGCAGATTATGTAACTACAATCTGTCCATTCTGTCAAATCAACATCCAAGACGGTTTGAACGAAATTGGTCTTGAAAACGTAAAAATATTAAATCTTATTCAATTGCTTAAAATGGCTTATGACGAATAGGCAATAAAATCAACAGAAGATTATCATGAAAAACAAAAACAAATCAAGCGATAGAGGCAAAGTTAAGGAAATAGTTGAGGATGAAGAGACTATCAGACTTAAGGAAAACATCTATGTTGTTTTTGTAGAATGCGAATCTCCTGGAAATGTTGGATTTTTAGCAAGAACCATGGGTAACTTCGGACTCCATAAATTAGTTCTAATCAACCCATGCACCCTTAAGGATGAAGCTTATTATCAGGCTATGCATGCAAGGGAAACCGTTGAAAATGCATTGGTTTATGATACAGTTGAAGACTTTGTAAAAGACAATGAAATTGACTTTATTGTCGGTTCAACAGGAGCCCCTGGAGGAAGCTATAACCTATCAAGGATTCCAATCAAACCTGAAGAACTTGGAAAGTCAATGAACTACAACGATAAGATAGCTATCCTTTTTGGTAGAGAAGGAAACGGATTGACCAATGCAGAAATAGAAATGTGTGACATAACTGTAAGCATTCCAACTGACCCAAGTTACCCTATAATGAACATTTCACATGCAGCAGCAGTCATTCTCTATGAAATCTTTAAAAACAGAAACAATTACCCTGTTGAAGGATTGGAAGAAAGCACTGCACTTGAAAAGGAATATCTGTTAAGCGATATGGAGAAACTAATCAGCACATTATCCATTCCTGACCATAAAAAGAAAAACGGATTGAAAGTGTTCAAGAACATTATCAATCGGGCTTTCATTACTGGAAGAGAGGCACATACATTAAAAGGCATTTTAAGACGATTGAATAAAAAGATAGAAGAAGAAAACAATGAGGAATAATCAAAAAACCTTATACTTTAAAAACTTATCAAAAAATATTTAAATATTAAAAAATTATATCTATATAGACTTATATAAATAATAAAATTCAAGGGACTGAACTATGGACGATAAAGACAGACGAAAAGGATATTACGAAGATATAACTACATTTTTAGTTGGGCACACATTCCATACACGATTTTTCCTTTCTAGAATGACAAGAAGATCAAGGATATTTAAAAAAATCATTGATAAAATCCTTTTCGAAGATGATGAAGTTTATGTCCTTCCAAACAAAAATGCCGTCAATAAGACCATCACTACAAACATTGAAGTCAACCAAAGCTTCCAAAAAGATGACTCTGAATTTGTGCCGAGCCAAATAATCAAGGAAGTTATAAAAGAAGCTGAAGATATTGTCATTATGCACAAATGCCTTTGCAGAACTTCTGCAAATTGTGAGGATTACCCGCAAGACTTCGGTTGTATTTTCATTGGCCCTGCAAGCAGGAAAATAGCTTCAAAATACGGTAGAAGCGCAACTGTTGAAGAGGCCTTAGCACATGTTGGCAAGGCAGATGAATTAGGATTAAGCCATGTTATCGGTAGAAACAAGATCGATAGCGTTTGGATGAATGTAAGGCCAAAGGAAAAACTCTTGACAATTTGCCATTGCTGCCCTTGCTGTTGCCTATGGAAAGTTCTTCCAGACTTGGATGATGACATCAGCAATAAGGTGATGAGGCTTGAAGATGTTGAAGTGCATACAGTAAGCGATAACTGTAAGATGTGCAGAAAATGTTTAGGTGATGACGTTTGCTTTGGAAATGCAATCTATATTGAAGATGGAAAAATAAGCATTGATCAAGACAAATGTGTTGGCTGTGGGCACTGTGTTCAAACATGCAAGTTCGATGCTATTGAATTGAATTACAGCCAAAAATCTATTGATTCCGTATTAAATAGAATTGGGGAATTAGTTGATTATAAAAAATAATTAACTAATACTTTTTAATTACTTTTTTTAATTTAACTTATTTTTTCAATTTTGCAATCTAATTTTATAAAAACTTATAATAATAATTAAAAAGAAAAATTAAAATGTTAAATTATTAAGTTAAATTATTTGATTATAATAACTTATTTCAATAAATATTCTAATTAAATATTCTAATTAATTTAAAAAATTATTTTACTTATGGAGAAATATTAATGAATCATGAAAAAATGTTTAATATTGCACGTAAAAGAGGTTTCTTATGGCCATCTTTTGAGATTTACTCAGGAGTGTCTGGATTTACAGATTACGGACCTCTTGGAGCAAGCTTAAAGAATAACATCATGCAAAAGTGGAGAAAGCAATACATTGCAGGAGAAGGTTTCCACGAAATTGAAGGGCCTACTGTAATGCCTAAGGAAGTATTGAAGGCATCTGGACACGTTGACAACTTTACAGATCCAATGACCAAATGTCTCTCTTGCGGTGAAGTGTTCAGGGCAGACCACATCATTGAAGAGGCAATCGGTGAAGATGTGGAAAGCTTGGAAAATAGCCAAATGGATGAGATCGTTAAGGAAAACAACATCAAATGTCCAAGCTGTGGTGGAGACTTAGCAAACATCTGGAACTACAATTTAATGTTTAAGACTGAAATCGGAGCAAAAGGTGACAAAGTAGGTTACATGAGACCTGAAACAGCACAAGGAATTTTCATCCTATTCAAAAGATTATCCAGATTCTTTAAAAACAAGCTCCCATTCGGTGCTGTGCAACTTGGAAAAGCATACAGAAATGAAATCTCTCCAAGACAAGGGGTTATCCGTCTAAGAGAATTCACCCAAGCTGAAGCTGAAATATTCCTTGATCCTGAAGACAAGACCCATCCTAAATTCAGCCAAATAGCTGATGAAATTTTATACTTATCCTCTCAAGATGTTCAGATGAATGATAAGGAAACCTTGGAAATCACTGCTCAAGAAGCACTCGACCAAGGTGTCGTATCTTCTGAAACATTAATCTATCAATTGTATCTTGCAAGAAAATTCTTGAAGGAATTAGGCATCCCTGATGAAGTATTGAGATTCAGACAACACTTGCCTGGAGAAATGGCTCATTATGCACTTGACTGCTGGGACGTTGAATGCTTGACTGACCAATACGGTTGGGTGGAAATCATCGGTATTGCAGACAGAGGAAACTACGACCTAACTGCACATAGCCAATTCAGTAATGAGGAATTGAGCATTTACATGGAATACGATGAGCCTAAGCTTGTATCTAAAACCATCGTAAAGCCTAACTTAAAGTTATTCGGACCTGCATTCAAAGGGGATTCTCCAAAAATCAAGACTTATATCGAAAACTTATCAGATGATGAAGTTCTAGCACTTAAGGAACAAATCGAAAGTGAAGGAAAATTCATCCTTGAACTTGACAACACCTTTGAGATTCTTGAAGAGCACTTAATATTTGAAGACATTGAAGAGGAAGTTAAAGGGGAAAGAATCATTCCTCATGTAATTGAACCTTCATTTGGTATCGACCGTATCCTTTACTGCACATTATTGCATTCATTTAAGACTGAAGAAGAAGGATTTGAAAAGGAATACTTCAAGTTTGCAAAAGAGATTGCACCAATTCAAGTAAGTGTCTTCCCATTGATGAACAAGGAAGGGCTCGGTGAAATAGCAATTGACATCACTCACAAACTTCGTGAAGCGGGTTTCACTGTAGACAATGACACTTCAGGAACCATCGGTAAAAGATATGCTCGTGCAGATGAAGTAGGTGTTCCAATAGCTATTACAGTTGACTTTGACACCAAAGAAGACAATACTGTAACAATAAGAGACAGGGACACTGAAGAACAGGAAAGAGTAAAAATAGAAGATTTAAAAGAAGTTATTGAAGCAAAACTTCAATAAACTTTTTTAAATTTTTAAACTTTTTTTAACTTCTACTTTTTTAAAATATATTTATACTTTTTAATACTTATTTAAATTTTTAAAAAGCCAAATACTTTTTTATACTTATTTAAAACTCCTAATACTTTTTTTAACTTTTTCTAACTTTAAAAAATACCAAATAAGATTTAACATCCTTTTTTTATAAATGAAAACCTTAAAGTGCCCTGATTGACTTTTCAGAAAACTTCTTAAACAATATTCTGGCCCACTTAATCCCATCGGAATGTTCATTAAGAATAAAGCAGGAATTGTCAAAAAGCCCATCCTTAAAAAACAGACTTAAAGACATGAAATCATCACAGATTGTTAAGAATATCTTTAAGTCATAATCAACTTTTCTGATTATAAGCTGGCTCTTTTTTGAAAAATCAATCAAGTCATCATAATATTTGGATTTCTTTAAAGATGACAATACTTCCTCATTTGTAATTAAAATCAAATTATCTCCATTTTCAAGATTTTCCAATATTATCTCCAAATGTTCCTCAAGGAATATAGGCAGAATTATTTCCATATTACCGCAATTGCTTAAGAGTTCAAGGTATTGGGTAAAGGATTTTGAAAGGTTATGCTCATCAGACTCGACAAAAACAGAATCCTTCAAAAGATAGGTATTTTTAAATGACTCTATAGGAATGGATTCTATAGAATGATTAAGCCAAAAATCCCTATTGATTTCAAAAATATACAAATCCTTAAAAAGCTTTTTCAAACTTGCAGAACATAAAACCCCTTTAGAGGATAGGGAATACTTTTTAAAATTCTTCTTGATTAAATTAATCCGTTCCAATTCCTTTAATCCGTGCAATATTGAAGCTGAAGGCTTATTCAATTCTTCTCTAAAATCATTTAAATCATACTCCTTATCAGATAATAACAACAATAGCAAAGGCCTCATCTTAGAAGCCAATAAAAATCGAACAGTTAAAAAATCAACATACTTATTTGGTGAATCTTCTTCATTAAACATTAAACCACCTAAATTTAAAATAAAATTAATTCAAAATCAAAGCCAAAGCACATTGAGCATAGGAATCAAAAATGCTTAATCCCCAATCAATTGCCTTTTTCCTATTGGATAACAATAATCTGTTTTGATCATAAGTTCCATCTAGCTTAAACAATCCCACTGTAATGAATTCATTGGAAATGGCTAGGGCAATCTTAATATCCTCATCCAAATATTTTATGGAAAAATTGCCATCATAAATGCCTTTCTTAACAACATCATTCCCAATGTCTCTTATGAAACTATCCAATATGTCCCTAGAAACTACCAATTCCACCTTGATTCCTTTTAAGATTAATCTTCTTATCAATTTAGGATATTCAGGGTGAAGATAGGGAAATATGACCTTCAAATTTTTTGAATTTTTAAATAATCGTTTAAACTCCTTATGTGTCTTGTAGATATCCATTGAATTGCATCTTATCAATTCAGAGCCTTCCAAAGAGGATAGTTTATTTAAATCTTCAATGGATAATGAACTGATGTCATGATCCAACCAAAAATCCGCATTATTGCTTATTGTAGCAATAACATCTCTAAAATCCATCAATATAGTTGTATAAATCAACCCTAAATTTGTTAGCTGGAAGCTGTTATGAATTTTTTCAACATACCCTTCAGCACATAATTTATGAATATTGCTTGAAATTGAACTGTAACTTAATAAAGACCGTTTATTTATATCCCTTATTTTCAAGGGACCATCCAATAAGTCTATCAAGACTTTTATTCTAATATCAGAATTGTTTAAAAACTTTAACTCATCTCCAACAACTGAGAAATAATCCATATTATCACCATTTATATAACTAACTATCAAATCATTGATAAACTAAAATACCTTTAAGTTTATATAAACCATGATTTTAAAAATTATAAAATTAATACGAAAAATCAACAAAAAATCAAACAGAAAAATCAACAAAATTTAAACCTCACTACTCAAAACACCCCAATCAAATCGATAACCCCAGTAAAAAGTTAAAGATTTGAAAAAAATCAATGTTAACAAATAGTTAACTCAATTAGTAATTTTCATAAACACATATATAAACATGCTAGAAAAACGGGAAATAGAATTTCAAAATGACATCAATATTGATGTGAAACTGTTAATTTTTATAAAAATATTGAATTAAAATGATTTTTAGAAAAAATAATATATAAAACGAAGAAAAATATAATTAGAAACAAATTCTTAACTATTCATAATAATATTTTAACAAAAATCCCAATAGCTAGAAAAAAATTTAACAAATTCCTAAAAATGGTGAAAATATGATTGATACACATATGCATGCTGACTCAAGAAGCAGTGAAGACTTTGAAAAAATGTTTATTAGTGGAATAGATACTGCAATAACTTGCTCTTACTATCCGTATAAAATTGATAACAACCCAAAAATACTTTTAAACCACTTAAATAGAATCCTAAACTTTGAACCAAGGAGAGCAGGAGAATATGGCCTTGACTTAAGGGTTGCATTGGGGATTCATCCAGCTAATGCATTGAAGAACAATGAAATCATATTCGAAGCATTAGAGAGATGGATAGAAAATAGGGACATAATAGCTATTGGAGAAATAGGATTGGATGAGAATACTGATTTGGAAAAGGAAGTTTTTAAAAAGCAATTGGAATTGGCAGAAGATAGCAAATCAAAAGTCATTATTCACACTCCCAGAAAAAACAAGCTTGAAGTCTTAAAGGACATTAAGGACATAGTTCTTGAAAACATCAATCCAAAGCTTGTAGTCATCGATCATATAAACCTTAACACCGTTGAAGAGGTAATTGATGAAGATTTTACCATAGGATTGACTGTACAGCCTCAAAAGATGGAAGTTGAAGAGGCAATTGAAATTTTGGACAAATATGGATTTGATAAATTCCTATTGAATAGTGACATAAGCAATAAGCCATCTAATCCCCTTTCTGTTCCAAAAACAGTCAGAACACTAAAAAGATTAGGATACGATAAAAAAGAGATAAATAAAGTAGCATTTGAAAATGCAAAAAGCTTTTTCAATATTTAAATGAATAAAAAATAGAAATTTTGAAAAAAAGTATTAAAAAATTGAAAAGGGGAATAATTAAAAAATTATTCCATGATTAATTTTTCCGCAATTAATGTAGCGGATTCAACCATTTTAGGACAAAATTCAGTGAAAAGCTTATTTTCCACTGCATATTCAACTCCTTCTTTAGTTCTAATGTCACACCCTAACAATTCATTGCAGATATAAGAACCGTTTTTTGATTCAAATTCCTCTAAAAACTTGACGCAAACATCATCTGACTTTAGTTTGCTATCCACATCACCGACTTCACTTTGACCATACTTCAATCCTAAAGCCATTAATGCACCAGTGCATGCTCCACAAACCTCACCTTTACGCATGCCACTTCCAAAGCATCCCCCTATTTTAAGTGCCTGTTTTTCATCAATCCCTAATTCGTCAGAAAAGCTTGCAAAAACAGCCTGTGCACAATTGAACTTTAATCCGAATAATTCCACTGATCTTTCCACATGACTCATGATACCACTCCAAATAAAACTAAAATATAATAATAATGATAATAATGATAATAATAATACTAAAATAAACTAATTATTTAAAAAATTAATAAAAAAAGAATTTAAAATACTTGAAAAAAATAAAAAAATAAAAAAATAGAAAAAAAAGTAAATAGGAAAAACAATATGAGTATTGTTCCATTTAATCTTTTCTAACTAATTTAACTCTAGATGGAGTTACAATAATTAAGTTCTTGTCTTCAGTTTGTGAAAGCAAAATTGCTTCTGCACCATATTGATGTCTTAAAAGCTTTAAGATTTCTCCTGCTTGTCTGAAGTCCTTTTCACTTTGTTTTTCAAGGAATTTTAAATCAAGAATTACAGGATTGTTTTCTTCAACGATTTGGTCAAAGATGTAATCCATATCATCTACGGATTTTGGTCTGATTAAGACAATTTCATAAAAAGTTTGTTCTGGAGAGATTGTAGTGAATTCATCTTCGAAAAAATCTTCTTCTCCGTAATCGCTAATTCCGTATGCAGTGCCAAAGTCATCTTCTTCAAAACCAAGGCTTTTCTTTAAATTATCTGTAAAACTCATTTTGATCTTCCCTTAAATTTAATAAATAAAATTGATTAATTAATTTAAATAAATTTAAAAAAATTTTAAAATTTTATACATATTTAATAAAAAATTTGTTTAATAATTTAAAAGTTTAATAAATTAAACTTTGTTACATTAAAGTATATATTTTTTTATAGTTATAAAAGTTATTATTTTTTTTATGAAAAAATGGATTTTATAAAAATAGAATTTTATGATAGGGCATGAAAAAATATTAAAAAATATTAAAAGTTTTAAAAAAAATAGTAAAAAAATATGAAAAGTTTTAAAAAAAAATAGTAAAAAAAGAAATAAAATAATTAAATAAAAATCAATTAGTTTTTATCTAAATATTCTAAAATTGCATCTAATATTTTAGCTGCTCCACCAAAATACATATCTGCTGCAGGCAAGCCGTATTTCTCTTCAAAGCTTTCTAAAGTCATGTCTTCATCAGCATTTCTTAAGTTAATTGATAATCCAACGACTTTAGTGGTAGGTACAACAGCTTCAATAGCTTTTACCTCATAATCAATACCTCTTGGTTCACGGTATGGATGGTTTGGTCTGTGACCTACGATAACTGCATCTGGATCTGCACCGATTAGGATACATGCAGACAATCCTCTTGGGTGAGGGTTTCCATCTTCAGTTAAGCTTGATTGCCCTTCGATAAAGATAATGTCCGGTTGGTCATTTTCCTCAACATATTTGATTGAACTTAAAATAGCTGAAGGAATGTCCATTGCAGATAAGCTTCCTGCTCTGAAGTTAAATGCAGTAGGCTGTTCCAATCCCATTTCATCAGTGGAAATGATAGAAGCTTTCATTCCTCTTTTCATAGCTTCAATTCCTAATGATTTGGTAGTGGTTCTTTTACCACATTCCTGGGAAGTACCTCCAACAAAAATAACAGGTGCCTTTGCTTCATATGAAATCTTAGGCAATACTTCACAGCATTTTTCAGGCGCTACACCGCAAATCTTACGTACAACATCCAATCTTGGACTAATCTCTTTAATGCAAACATCATTTTGTTCAGCAAGTTTTAATAAAGATTCATTTTCAGATAATGATAAAGATCTAAATGAAACAACTGCATTCTTACCATTTGCCAATGCTTGAACTGCATATTTTAAAGCAGTCCCTTCAGCTCCAATAGGCAACATGATTGCTACAGTATTTGCTTCAGTAGATTCAAATAAATCTGATAAGTTTGATGCCACTTCAAGACCACAGAAAGGTTTTCCTTGTTTTGCAGGGTTATCATCAAGGAATCCTACTGTTTCAATCCCTTCGAGGTTAGAGAACTTTTCTCCTCCACCTCCACATCCTACTATAATATAAGGATTCAATTCTTGAAGATCTTCAACAGAATTTATAGAATACAAGTAATCACTCCTCTTTTAAAAATTGTGTAATTTTGATAAAAATATTATTTTGATAAATTGTTAAACATTGAACTTCTTTAAATAAATTTATTATATACTAATGAAATAAATAATACATTATCCAACATCATAGAATTTATCTTAATGTATGTATATATTTATTATTATTTATAAATATTAGCATAAAACAATTAAAGATAGATTTTTGTTTTAAAAAATCTTTAAATAAAATCTTGTATAAAAATTATAATAGAAAATTGAAAAAATTATATATAAAAAATATAGAAAATCTGAAAAATTGTTTAATTATGTGATTTATTGATAAGTGCATCTACATCTAGAAAATACAAAATAGACACTTAGTAACAACTATTCAAATTATAAGACTTAGACTTAATAATTATCAATAACTATTGCACAAGTATGAAAATTAATAAAGGAGAGAATTAATATGAACACAGATGATGTTACAACTGGAAAAAGTGCAGAAATGAAGATGGATTGTCCAGTATGTGGAGGAAAAGGAACTGCAACTTACACTACTCAAACTCATGAACTTGCTTATTTTGGAGAGGTTGTTGAATCAACAATACAATGTGAAAGATGTGGGTTCAGACATAATGACGTTTTGGCAACTGAACAGAAAGACCCTGCCAAACATAGTTTGATAATTACCAAAAAATCTTTGGACTCAAGGGTGGTCAGATCACAATCAGCTACAGTTTCACTTCCTGAAGTTGGAATCAAAGTTGAACCAGGCCCAAAGTCTGAAGGGTACATCTCAAATGTTGAAGGTGTTATTGTAAGATTCATTGAAGCAACTGAAAGGGCATTGAATATGTTTACTGATGAGACATCTCAACAAAATGGAAAAATGGTTATTGAAAACCTGCACAAGATTTTAGAGGGTGAACTTGAAACTCTCTTGCTTATCGAAGATCCATTCGGACAAAGCAAAATCATGGATGTTCGTGCAAAGACAGAACCATTAACTGATGAGGAACTTAAAAATCTAAAAACAGGTTATACTGTAATTGATTAGATTATTAAAAATAGTGAAAATTTTAAAAGATAAAATAATTTGAAAAATTAAAATTTTGAAAAAAGTAGTTAAAATTGAATTTATTTATAAATATTAAAAATAAAATTATTAAAAATAAAAAAAATAAGAAAATTAGAAGATTTATTCTTCTATTTCTTCTTCATCTTCTTCTTGTTTTGTCATAGATAATGGAGTGAACTCATCTTCATCTACAACGTCTTTTAATTTAAGAGTCTTTTGAACATCCATAGCTAATGCATCACAATCTGCTTTAATAGCATTTAAGTGTAATAAGATTCTTTCTTTTTCTTGGTTGATTCTTTTGATGTTAGTGTATGGATAGGTTGACTCTTTAAGCATTTCATACTCAATGGTTGTGTATGGGTACTCATTGAGTTGTTCACAAACTTGCTTGAGGATGTCTCCTAAGAACTTGTTCATTTCTACTTTTACTCTTTCCCTGATCATTTTGTCATCATCAAGGTTTTGTTTCATTAAACGAACAACTTCTGCTTTAGCGAAAGGTAAGTATTCATCTTCCTCTTCTTCGATTTCAACATTATTGATTTCTTCTTCAGCCATAATAACGTCTCCATAATAAATATTATAAATTTTATTAATAATTGATTACAACTGAATTATTAACTGGCTAATGCAATAATTAGTTCATAAAAATTTATCATAAATGAAAAATTACAATAAGAATTTTAATATTAATAAAATTTATCTAAATTTTAAATAAATCATGAAAAGCAAGTGAAATATAAATTTGGATTAAAAATTATTTTTATTTTTTAATAAAAATTGATTTGAAATCTAAAAAATCCATTTGCTTATCTAGATGTAATAATATATTTGTTTAAAGGAATATATAAAGGTATCGTATTATTTTAATTTTATGATTATTTTTTCATATAGTTTACTCTATAACTATATGAATAATTATAGCAAAAGTCAATAATTTTGATAGCTTATAAAAATTGAAAAATCCCTTTTTTAAAACTATAAAGCATATAAAAAATATAAAAATTATTAAATGGAAAATCAATGAAAATTGTTGTAAAAAATAGAAATAGTATACTATAATTGAAACAATAGTGAAAGAAGCAGTGAAAATTTTTTGAAAATAAAAATTATAAAAAAATAATAATAAAATAATAATAGAATAATAATAAAAAAAATAATAAATAAAAAAATAAAATTTAAAATTTTATTTTAAAAACCAATAATTTTAGTCAGCACAAGGATCAAGATTGAAAGCATATCTGTATTCTTGGTTTACAATATTGGAACCTTCGAATCTTCCATCGATAATGCTTGAGATCTTTTCAATTGAATCAAGTGAAAGCTCTTTTCCTTCTGCTATTGGGAAGAAGAAAGTGATTACATCATCGGTTATAAGATAATTCAATTCAAAATCTTCCTTTTCAAATTCGCCTTTAAATACTTCAGTGAGTTTTTCTTCTATATTCTTTTCAAGATTTGCCATAATTTCACCTCATATTAAAGTTATATAAACATTATGCAATATTACATATAAACTTTTCATCTATCCAATAAGCCGAAAGGGTTTTTAATCCATGTCCAAACTAAAGTTCAAGCTGCTTGCCTGATGGGTTATTGAACCTAAAGAGATAATGTCCACATCCAATGGTGCATAATCCAATATGTTGTCTTCAGTGATTCCGCCGGAAATCTCAATCAAGACATCTTTTCTCAAATCCTTTTCTTCCAATGCATTTAGAGTGTCTTGAACTTCCTGAGGAGTCATGTTATCAAACATGACAATGTCTGCACCGTTTTCACAGGCAATGATTGCATCTTCAGTTGATTCAACTTCAATTTCAATCTTTTTGGAAAAGCTATTGTTCTCTTTAGCCAATTCAAGAGCCTTTTTGACTGAACCGACAACAGCAATATGATTGTCCTTAATCAATATCATGTCATCCAATGCATTCCTATGACTGTCTCCCCCACCAATTGCAATAGCTAACTTATCATACTTCTGAAGTGCAGGAGCAGTCTTACGGGTTCCTGCAACCCTTATTTTAGGGTTCACATCATGAACCTTATTGACTATCCTATTTGTTATGGTAGCAACACCAGACATTCTCATAAGCAAATTAAGTGCAGTGCGCTCTAAAAGAAGAATCTTGCGGGCATTACCTTCAATCTCTAAAAGGATATCCCCTTTAGCAATCTCATCCCCATCCTTTTTAGAGGATATGATTTCAATGCCATACTCTAAAAACATTTCCTTTATGATTTCAATTCCTGCAAGGATTCCATCATCTTTAGTGATCAATTTAGCATAAAATATCTTATTTTCTGGAATTAATGCGTTTGAAGTGATATCTCCAAAACCTTCATCCTCACTAAGCATGTACTTTATAATTTCATCCATTTTTACACCAAAATTATTGAAAACATTTATAAAAAATCAAAATTGATTACAATAATATATGTTTTAAACCATTAATATATATTACATATCAAATCAATATTTAAATCAATTTATATATGTAAATTAACAAAATATTAATTATAAGACAAAATATAATTTAATTCAACTATTCAACCGAAAATAGCTGATAAAATTTATAATTTAAGTGATTTTATGGAAATTACATTTTTAGGAACCTCATCTGCAGTGCCTTCAAAATATAGAAACCATGCAGGAATAATCTTGAAATACTTTAAGGATACACTGCTCTTTGATTGTGGGGAAGGAACACAAAGACAATTGACTTATGCTAAGATAAGCCCTATGAAAATAGACAAGATATTCATCAGCCACTTTCATGGAGACCATATCCTAGGTTTGGCAGGACTTATTCAATCCATGGGATTTAGAGGTAGAGAGGAAGACTTGGATATCTATGGACCTAAAGGACTGGAAAAGATAAAAACTGTGATTTCCAACTATGGATTTTTCCAAATAAATTTCAATATAAACATTCATGAAATCGATGAAGGAATAGTTGTGGAAACTGATGAATACATCATCAAGTCAATAATTGCAGAGCATAACATTCCAAATATCGCTTATTCAATTTATGAAAAGAAAAAGCCTCGCTTCTTAAGGGAAAAGGCAATTGAGCTTGGAGTTCCAGTAGGCCCTGCCTTTGGAAAGCTTCACAGTGGCCAAGAGGTTGAAGTGGATGGAAAGATAATCAAGCCTGAACAGGTATTAGGACCTCCAAGAGCTGGAAAGAAAGTCACTTACTCTGGAGATACAAGGCCTTGTGAAAAACTGATTGAACTTGCTAAAGACAGCGACGTTCTTATTCATGAAGCAACTTACGAGGATGCGGACAAAGACAAGGCAATTGAAAATTGCCATTCCACTTCAAAGGAAGCTGCAGAAATAGCTAAAGAGGCAAATGTCAAATTATTGGTCTTGACTCACATAAGCACAAGGTATACAAGTGATTTGAATATAAAGAATGAAGCTAAGGAAATATTTGAAAATACCATTGTGGCAAATGACTTTACTGAAATTAACATTGGAAAAGACAAGACTTCCATAAATTTCAAGAACATATTAACCGTAAACAATGATTAAAAAGAATAGAAAACTAATGGAAACTATTATTAAAAAGAGAAGAAAAAATAAAAGAGGATAGGGATAAAATGGATTTCACATCTCAAATATTGGACGTTATGTTTCATCTTTTTAATTTAAGGAATATCATATACATTTTGCTGATTATAATAGGTGGGCTCATCTTCATCAGAATAGGAGATAAAATGCTCACTAAGCTAGAGCAAAAATTCGATTTGAATCTCACTGCCCATTATCTATTTAAGGACATAGTGAAATACACAGTGATTATTGTAGCCATTGCATGGATATTGCATGTTCTTGGAATCAATTTAGAAAGCATCATAATCAGTTTAGGTGTTGTAGGTATTGTAATAGGTTTTGCATCACAAGACATTGTCTCCAACTTCATTTCAGGAATCTTTGTAATCAGTGATAAAAGAATCAAAGTTGGAGAGGTCATTGAAGTCAATGGATTTAAGGGAACAATAAAGAAAGTCGGATTCAGAAATACGACTATGATAAATCAGGACAACTACGAAATAACAATCCCTAACTCTGTTTTATCAAAAAATATCTATAAGATGTATAAGCCAACTGAAGACCATAGGCTAAGAATCATTGCAACCTTGCCTCATGGAATGAATATTCCAGAATTCAAACAAGAGCTTGATAAGATCATGTATGAATACGATTGGGTAGTGAATGATAAAACTTCAATATTTTCAAAGGATTACACTGAATGGGGCCCTAAAGTTGAGGTAAGCTATTGGATAACAGACTATAAGTACATTGACTGCGGTAAAGTCACAATCTTGGAAAATATCAATAGATTGATTGATGAATATAAGAACAAGAAAAATCAAGATAAAGTATAAGAAATAATAATTATTTTTAATTAAAAAAATTAAAAAGATTTAAAAAAATAACAATAGTTAATTTTTTTAAGCAAAAAGAATAAAGATAATATAATAACTAAAAATATTATACTAATCCCATTGTAAAGAGGGATAAAAATGAATGAATTACAGAAAGAAATTATTCAATTGAAAGAAGAGAAGAATGCGATTATACTCGCACATAACTACCAACCAAAAGAAATTCAGGAAATAGCTGATTTCCTTGGAGACTCTTTAGAATTATGTAATAAAGCTGCAGAAGTGGAAGATAGGGACATCATTGTATTCTGCGGAGTAGACTTTATGGCAGAAACTGCATATATGCTAAACCCTGATAAAAATGTTTTAATCCCAGATATTGATGCAGAATGCCCTATGGCACATATGCTTACTGGAGAGCAAGTCAGAGAAGCAAAAGCAAAATATCCTAATGCTGCAGTCTGCTTATATGTAAACAGCCTTGGTGAAGCAAAAGCGGAATCCGACATTCTCTGTACTTCTGGAAATGTAAAAAAGGTTGTAGCAAGCTTAGAAGAAGACACAATTCTCTTTGGACCAGATACCAATCTTGGAGAATTCGTTCAGCCATTCACTGACAAAAAGATCATTCCTATTCCAGGTGACGGACACTGTTATGTTCACAAGCTATTCCACAAAGAGGACATTGAAGATGCAAGGAAAAAATATCCTGGTGTAGACATCTTAATTCACCCTGAATCCAACAAAGAGGTTCAGGAAATGGCAGATTATGTCTTAAGTACTGGTGGAATGCTTGCACATGTAAGGGACAGCCAGGATAAGGAATTTGTCATTGGAACCGAAGTTGACATGATTACAAGACTTAAATCAGAGTGTCCAGACAAAACCTACTACCCATTGCTTGAAGGAGCTATTTGCAAAACCATGAAACTCCACACATTGGAAAAAGTAAGGGACTGCTTAATCAATGAAGAACCTAAAATCATTGTCCCTGATGAAATAGCTGAAAAATCAATCAATGCTGTAGAAAGAATGCTTGAAGCATCTAAATAAAAATAGTAAATAAAAATTAGATAAAAAGAAAATTTCTTTTTATCCTCTCTTTTTTTATAAAATCGAAATTTTAATAAGAATTAAACAATTAAAAAAAAAAAACTTTTTTTAAAATAGTTAAAACTCATTTCATGTCTTCCAAGAAGCTTGCAATGAAATAAGTCATTTCAATCTCTTCCCTTTTTATGAAATCTTCAAGTTTAAAATGTGCATCATCTGAAGCGAATGGGAAGAATTTTCTGGAATAGAATATATTAAGGAGCAAATCACCATCTTCCACTATGGTTTCTCCTTCCAAGTTATTCAATAAAAAATCCAATTCCTTTTCACTTAAGCCAGATGCCCTATAAGTTACATAGTGCATTTGATCTTCAGTTTCTCCATAATCCTCAACTTTAACGCTTAACATATTAATCCCTTTAAATCTATTATACCCTTAAATTAAGATATGAATTTTTAAATTTTAATATTTTTCTAAATGTTAACTATGTCCATAAATCTGTAATGAACATTGGACTTGCATCATCCGCCTTTTCAAATCCACAATGCTCATAGAACTCAATCTCATCATTGTAGGAAACAACTACAATACGCAAATAGTCCTTATACTTATCAGTCACTCTTTTCATCATTTCCTTTCCAATTCCCATTCCTTGATAATCCGGTCTGATAAGAACATAATGGACATAAGCTGTCATTATCCCATCATCCATTGCACAAACCATACCAACTAGCTTTTCTCCATCCCATGCAGAACATACTGTTTCGAAGTTTTTCATGGCAATTACAAGTTTGTCTGGGAAATGGCCTGAAGACCAGTCAACTGATAGGAACAGGTCTTTTAAATCTTCTTCTGTAAAATCATGAATATCTTTGTAAGTTATTTCCATTAAAACACCTTAAAATATCTAAATATCCTAACATTTTAAATGTCTCTAAATTCTTTAATGAACTCTTCCAAATCCTCTTTTACCTTAAACAATTCACTAGAACCTACATGACCCATGCAAGAGTCAAAAATAAGCAATTTGTTATCCTTAATCATTTTGCTCATTGGAATTGCATCAAGATTTGGTGGGAAGTATTGATCTTGATTAATTGCTATAATCAATACTTTAGCAGTTATATTTTCCAACTGGTCAGTCAAGTCATAGTCTAAGGAAGAGTTATTCATATAAATCAAATCGTTAGGATCTTCCTCTAAGCTTTCTTCAGCAAATTCAGCCATAGCAAGTTCAATTTCCTCATTTGTCATATTGTTTCTATATTCCTCTCTTGACAATCCATAGCAATACATTGCATCTGATGAAAGCTTTAAGCTTCTCTTCAATGAGTCTGAAAGAGGCAAATCATAAGCCCCATCATTATAATCCGGATCTGATTCCAAAATATTGTTCATTATCTTGCTTAAGGCATAATTATGTCCACCTACCTTAAAGCTGCTTACAAGAGAAATGATAAAATCAACTGAATCCGGATAAATGCATCCCCAAGTCAAGACTTCAAAACCACCCATTGAGTTTCCAATTAGCCCTTTCACATGAGTGATTCCAAATTTCTCTTCTATGAATTGCTTTTGGAAATTAACCATATCCCCCACATCATATTCAGGAAACCTATTCATAAGCCCTGTTGTTGATGGGCTGGCAGAACCTGGACAGCCAAGAGCACTAACTGAAATAAAGAAGAATTTATCTGTATCAAATATCTCTCCACTTCCCATATCCTCAGAAATACGTCTTGCAGAGTAACAGCTGCCGCTTGAACCATGAAAGTAAATCACAGCATTTGAAATGATTCCCTCATTATCATATTGTGGAGTTCCAAAGGTGATGTATTCAACTTTTGCATCCTTCAAGACTTCTCCATTATTGAATTTAAACTCATACAAATAAAAATACTCTGCTTCAATAGCTTCTACATCAAACATGATATCAACCATAAAAAATAAGAAAATAAAATTGGAAATAAATTCCAATTAATAAAAAAATTGTTAAAATGATTATTTTTATTTTAAACCTAAAAGTTTAGCTGCATTTTCATAAAGAATCAAATTGCGCTCTTCTTCAGTTAAATCAATCTTATTGAACATTTCCATCTCACTTGTTGATTCCCACATTGGAAAATCAGTTGCCCATAAGACCTTATCTGCACCATATGCATGAATCAAATCCTTTGCAGTTTCAGGAGACAATGCATATAAGCTTGAACTGCAATCCACAAATAGATTAGGAGTTCCAGCCAATTCTTCAGTTGCCTTTTCCCATATGCTCCATCCTGCAAAATGAGCCCCAATGACAGTGAGATCTGGGAACCTTTCAAGGAATGGCTTTAGATGCTCCGGATTGGAATAGTTATACCTAAAGTCGCCACAATGAATCATGATCGGCAATCCTCTTTCATTGATTGCTTCTCCCATTTTAAATGCCTTTTCCTCATTTAAGGCAAATTGCTGGAAATCAGGATGAACTTTAACCCCTTTAAGGCCAAGTTCAATAATGTAATCCAAGTCACCTTCAATGTCTTCACTATCAGGATGCAATGTTCCAAAACCTGTAAAAAGGCCTGGGTGGGATTTAACCTCAAAGCTGATGAATTCATTGATTGATTGAACCTGCTTTGGAGTTGTTGCAACTGAATGGATAAGATAATGAACAGCACCGACCTTGTTTCCATCTTCAATCAAATCCTTTACAGTCCCATTTAAAGACATATGAAGGTCATAAAAATCACGTATCCCCTTTACAGCCTTTGCTGCAATCTTATCTGGATAAATGTGACAATGAGAATTAATTACTTTTTGCATATTAAATTAACCGCCTAAAAAAATTATAAATTATAAAATATTTTTTCTATTAATTAATTTGTATCAAATCATTTAAAAAAGTTTATATTACCAGATTAAGTAATTTAAATAAATTGTAATGGATGAAATAAATTTTAAAGAAATGAAATAAGATAAAAATAAAATAGAAGTTGAAAAGCTAAAGCTAAATCTCGCTTCCTTTAACTTTTCCCTTAATCAATCTGTCCACATAAAGTTCAATGTATCCATAAGCTATTACGGAACCTAAAAAACCACCTAAAAGCATACCGTAATAAATTCCACGCTCACCCATATTGAATACAAATCCTAAAAGGTATGCAAATATCAATACGAGGACAAATTCCCTGAATGTGGTTAAAATAAAGGAAGTTGTTCCTTTTCCAAGCCCTTGGAATACGTTTCCTGCACTTGCACCAAATGGGACATACAATATGAAAAGGCACATCAATTGAATGAATGAAGCAATCAACGGTTCAAGATGTGAGCTTGCCTCTGAATAAGAGAATATGAATGCAACTTGATTTGCAAATACAAAGAGCAATATGCAAACTATAATAGAGGAGATTAGACCTAGCTTAACGGAATATCTGCATGCAGTTCTAATATTTTCATACTTCTTCGCACCATATGCAACACCTGCAACGGTGATTGCTGCAGTTCCAACACCAATAGCGGGCAATAGGCCAAGGGATATGATTCTCCAACCTGCAGTATAAACGGCTACAGCAGTTGAACCTGAAACCAAAGTAAGCATATAATTGACAGTAACAGCAAGAGCTGCCATGATCAATTGTTCCAAACTTGCTGGAATACCTACAACTAAAATGTCCTTATACATTTTAAAATTATTATGGAAATCCTTTTTATTATATGATAAGTAGGTATCTTTCTTAATGAAAATCCAATATAACATCATTAGAATAGCAAATAAAGGAGATAATCCTGTTGCAAGAGCTGCACCTGAAACTCCCCAACCAAATGAATAAATAAATATTGGATCTAAAACCATATTGATAATAGCTACAACAGCAATAGGCAAAGTAGCTCTTTTTACATCCCCTTCTGCCCTAAATGCTCCTCCAAAAATAGGGGGAATTAAAATAGGGGCAGTGAAAGCAAATACGATTATACCATAATCCATAGCATATTTCAATACATCACTAGCTCCCATTATCTTCAATAAGGATTCTAAAGATAAAAGGAAAAATACTGTAAGAATTAATGAAACAATTACACTTAAAATAGCAGAGTGAATAGCGGCATTATTTGCCTCATCTCTTTTTTCAGCACCAATATAACGAGAAATGAGAGAGGTTGCACCAGCACCTATACCATTTCCAAATCCTACAAGCACCATAAACAATGGAGTGACATATCCAAGTGCTGCCAAAGGAGCCGGACCTAATCCTGCTACCCAAATACTATCCACAATATTATTTAAAAAAATTAAAAACATACTTGCTATCATAGGCCATGCAAGCTTATTAATAGCTTTCTTTGGGTCTCCTGTAATCATTTCAACATTTTCATTCATTTCCATAATAATCATTTCCTAACTATTATTAATATATACATAGTCATATATAAAATTTTAAGGGTATTATTAACATTTAAAAAATTCATAAAAAAGTAATAAATTGATTAAATTTATAAAAAATAAAAACAAATATTGATTAGTGGAAATAAAACAAATTGTACAAATAACTTTACAAATAACTTACTATTTATAAAAATTATAATTGATAAAATGAAATACAAAATTTTAGAAAATCCTAATTATGAAGAGACTTATGAGCTTATTGAGGAAGGCCTTAGGAAAAAGGCGACCATATTGCTTTTTGCATGCTGTAGAGTTAGCTATGAAGGCCGTGCATTAAGTGAACTTGATTATGGTGAAAGAATCATCATGATGAAACCGGATGGATGCTTCTTGATTCATCAGGATAATAAGGTTGATCCAGTTAACTGGCAACCTCCTAAATCAAGACCAAGAGCTTATATCAAAGATGAAATACTCTTTTTGGAAAGCCATAGGCGCAGTCCTCCTGAAAGATTGGAAGTTGAAGTCAGAAAGGTTCATTACGCTAACTATAACCTAATTGAAGATTATGAAGAGCTTGAAAGAGCAGGCTATGAAAAGGATATGGGGGACATGATTTGGGAAAAGCCTCACATAATTGAGGAAGGATTCCGTCCAAGCGTAAGGGAATATGCTACCGAACATGGGTTCATTGACATTCTTGGAAAGGATAGTGAAGGAAACCTTATGATTCTGGAATTGAAAGCACGTAAGGCAGGAATAGCTGCAGTTAAGCAAATCAGAAGATACTTGTCTGACTTTGAAAATAGGGAAAACAAGGAAATCAAAGGAAAAACTGGAGAAAAACAGAAAATCAGAGGTTTGCTTGTAGCACCTTCAATAGGTGACGATGCACTTGAGCTTCTTGAAGAGGAAGGAATCGAATTTGTAGCTGTAGAGCCTCCAAGAGAACTTAAAAAGGATAAAAAGGTTACTTTAGATGCCTTTGGATAGAACTTATGTTTAAACATTGATGATTATTATGGATTTTATTTCAACATTACTCATTGCAATTGCACTTGCAATGGATGCATTCAGCGTTTCACTTACAAAAGGATTCACATTAAAGAAAATCACCAAAAGCCAAGTCTTATGGTTTGCAATATTCTTTGGAGGATTTCAAGCTTTAATGCCGGTATTAGGTTGGTTAGGTGGAATTCAACTTGAATGGCTCATAACTACATTCGCTCCTTGGATAGCATTTATCCTGCTTCTTTTGATTGGATCAAACATGATTAGGGAAAGCTTCTCCAATGAAGAAGAAGAGGATTCATCTGATAAGTTTTCATTTAAAGAGTTGACATTGCTTGCAATAGCTACAAGCATAGATGCATTTGCAGTTGGAATAACCTATGCAGTATTGAAAACAGACATCTTGATTCCAATAATCATGATTGGGGTTACAGCATTTATTTTCACAATAATTGGCCTTTATTTAGGTAAAAAAATAGGAAATTACTTCGGAGACAAGTTTGAAATACTTGGTGGAGTAATCTTAATCTTGCTTGGTGTAAAAATCCTCCTTGAAGGATTAGGAATATTGGTTTTATAAAAATAGTTAAATGAGCTTTAGAATATTAAAGCTCAAATCTTTTTTTAATAATAATTAAAGATCTAAAACGAATTTTTGCCCACTTTCTTTCTTAAGACGTTCGATTTCTTCCTTTTGATGTCTTATAGCATAATCATTATAAGGCTTAGGGGATAATGTATGTCCATCATACTCTAATTTATAAATAACATACTCATCAGTATCTAAAGAAATAGTGTCCTCAGCGGATTTTAATTCAAGGGCATTCAATTCTTCCATAATTGATTGGTACTCTTTTTCTTCCTGTTGAATAAGCTCATCCAAATCTCTTTTTTGCATGGATTGATTGAGCTGCATGCCTAATCCAATCATCCCATTGACTTCCTTTCCACCAATTTCAAATACAGACACTCTTATATGTTCCATTTGCTTAAGCATATGATCTAAAGTTGGTTGAGTTACAGGTTTTTCTCTTGCAGTCCCAATGATGTTTATTTCATAATCATTTTCCCAATCCTCAATTTTATAAACTGCATAATTGATATTGTCACATTTAATTTCTTTTTCTTCAGCCATATTATCACATTATTCTTAAAGATTATTAAAAGATATTTTTTAAATTTTAAAAATTTTCAATTAAATATTAATTTCTAATTACTTAATAAAATAATTTGCCTTAATTGTTTAAAATATCCTTAAAATATGTTAAATTTTAAATATAAGATTAAATATAAACATTAATATTAGTATATATCATAATATATTAAAAAATTTTCATAAGAATTTTTATAAGAATATTTATAAGTATTTTAATCTAATTATCGAAAGTAGGAGGTTAAAATTTGGTAAAATATTGTCAAGAGTGTGGAAATGCAAGTTATGACAGTGCACCAGTTTGTGGTAACTGTGGTGCTAAACTTCCTCCAAAATCTGAAGCAAATTCTAGACCACCTAAGTTAGATGATAAGTTCAAGCCAGGAGTAATCACTAGCACTAATGATTCAATATTCTCAGGCAGTTCATCCGGCTTTGGAAAAGGATTATCCAGCAAGTTAGGTAGCTTCGATTTAAGTAAATTTAGTAGTGTTTCTAGAGAGAAAGAACAAAAAAGTCACGCTCAAGCTCAAAAAAGCGCTAAACCTTCATTTAGCAAAACTGCAACTGAAGGATTCAAGCAAAAAGATAAGGGAATTAAAGACCCTGCTAAAAAATTCAGTTCTGCAAAAACTGAAAAGATCACTAGGGAAATTAAAAAAGAAAGTCCTAAGGAAGAAAAAGTTAAAAAATCAATTCCTAAAAAAGAGAAGAAAGCTGAACCTAAAGTCACTGAAAAATCAAGTGGCGGCTCCAGCATAAACATTAGAAAAATTGCAATTGTAGCAATACTCGCAATAATCATTCTCTTGATTGCGGGAATTGGAATCAATGGACTACAAAACCAAACCACTGATGAAGTGAAAACTTATTCTGATGGAATAATCAGTTTCAATTACTCAGGAAATTGGTCCATGTACAACAATACCGATGGAAACAGCAATTCCAGCGATATTGCATTCAAAACTAAAGATAACACATTAATTGGATTCACTACAATTCAAAGTGATGACATTACCTATGATAAGATCATAAGTGACATCAATGCAACATCACAATCATTGAATGGTGAAGTTTTAGACGCTGAAACTTATGAGGTTGGTGGAATCCCATCCTTGAGAATGACAATCAGCACTGCAGATCAAGGATATTCAAGATACTACTGCATATTACGTGATGGAGTATATTACAGCTTTGTCATAAATAATGGTAAATCAAGTAATAAAGACATTAGCGCTTTGAATACAACTGAAATCCAAAATATGATTAATAGTATTAGTTTTCAAACAACTGAAATTGATGCAGCAGACGGTGCAGAAATAGCTTAAAACTAATCTATTATTTTTTATTTTTAACTTCCACTTAAAAATAATTACTTTTTCTTTTTTATTTTTCTTTATTTTTCTATATTTTTTTAATTTTTACAAACTTTATAATTTAAGATATCATTCGAAATATTAAATATAAAATATTAAATATAAAATATTAAATTAAATATTAATTAAAATTTAAATTAAATATTAAATCTATTTTTTTATTATCAAAATCAACTCATCGAGGAAAAAACATGAAAACAATTAAAATAGCTCTTTGTCAAATGAATGTTGTGGACAATAAGGAAAAGAATATCAAAAAGGCCATTCAAATGATAAAGGAATCAAAAAAGCAAGGAGCATATTTAGCTGTTCTTCCTGAAATGTTTAACTGCCCATATGAAAATGAGAAATTCATAGAATATGCTGAAATATTGGAAAGCAGCAATACTTTAAAGGAAATAGCTAAAATTGCAAAAGAAGAGAACATTCATGTTTTGGCAGGATCCATACCTGAACTTGAAAGAGATGATGGGAAAGACACTGAATCAATATATAATACTGCAGTTTTCTTCGACAATACTGGAAAATCATTAGGAAAGCATAGGAAAATGCATCTCTTTGACATAGATGTTAAGGGGGAAATCTATTTTAAGGAATCAGATACCTTAAGTTCAGGAAATGATTTCACAATAATCGAAACAGAGTTGGCAAGCTTTGGAATTGGAATCTGCTATGACATAAGATTTGTGGAGCTTTCAAGAATCATGGCATTGAATGGAGCAGAAATATTAATTTTCCCTGGAGCTTTCAATTTGACTACAGGCCCTGCACACTGGGAACTCCTATTTAGATCAAGGGCATTGGACAATCAAGTTTATGCAATTGGAGTTGCACCAGCATTAGATAAGGATGCAAGTTATAATTCTTATGGTCATTCAATAGCTGTTAATCCATGGGGAGAAGTTATTGAGGAATTGGATTACAATGAAGAATTAAAAATCGTTGAAATCGATTTGGGTGAAATAAAAAGAATTAGAGAAGAGATTCCTGTTTTAAAGAATAGAAGAACAGATTTATATGAAATAAATGAAAAATAGATAAAATAAGATTTGTTCATGAAATAAACATGAAATTTCATGAAAAAATAAAAATTAAAAAAAATAGACACTATTTTTAAAAAAAAAAATAATAAAGAAAATTATTAAAAAAGAGAAAATAAATTAATAAAAAAAGAGAAAATAAATTAATAAAAAAAGAGAAAATAAATTAATAAAAATTAATTAAAAATTATTTTAATTTTATTTTAATTTTGCTAATCTCTTTTCAAAGTAAGCTAATTTTTTCTCATTGTCAGCAAACACTTCACATGCGGTTTCCAAGACTCTTACTTCATTGTCATAGTCATTTTCCTTTCTATAGAGAACGCATAATCTTTTATAAGGAGCATCTTTTGGCTGTTTTGATTCAACATACCTTTCATATTCCTTAATTGCCTTTTTAAGATTAGCTTCTTCCATTTCTTTGATGGTACTCATTGGAATGACTTTAACAATAGATTTTCCAGAGGCCTTTGCCTTTTTTCTTTTTTCAGCTTTTTTGATTGCCTTATTACAGGATTTCTTGAAGTCCTTGTCTTCCTCATTTTTTCTTGCCTTTTTGATTAACTTAATTGAATCATCAGTAGCGAGGTCTCCTAAAGCCTGAACTGCTGCTAACTTTACACCCCAATCCTCATCTTCAAGACATTTTGCAATGCTATCCAATTCATCTTCTGCTTGAAGTTCTCCTAAAGCCCTTACAGCAACTTTTCTAACTCCGAAATCCTCATCATCAATGGATTCGACGAAATAAGGAATAACCTTTGGATCTTCAGTTTCCTTAAGCGCAAATGCTAAAAATCTTTTATCCTTTCCTTCCGCATTTGCAAACTCTTCAATCAATTTATCTACAGCTACCTCTCCCATATTACCTAAGATTTCTGCAGCTTTAAAACGTACCTGTGCATTTTCATCTGTGGTAGCTACAATCAATGGATTGATAATGGATTCATCATTCACCTTTTCCAAACTTGCTATAGCTGATTTTCTAGTTGCCACATCTTCATCCTTTAATGCCTCAATAGCTTCTTCAATTGATAAATTTCCTAGCATATTAAATCCTCATAAAACTAAAATAATTAAAATAATTAAAATTTTAAAAAACATAGATTAATTTTAACTAAATTTTTAAACTTAATTCTTAATTTAATAATATTTAAGTTAAAACTAATATTTAAATTAATTTGAATAAGTAAAAACTAAACTATAAAATAAATAAATTACATAAATAAATGAGTAACTATTTTAAAATAAAACGCAAAAACACCAATGATTTGAAATTAAAGATTTGATAATATGATTAAAAAACAGACAAAAAGCTATTCCAAAAAGGAAATCTATAAAAAACTCCATCCTTATGTCAAGGAATGGTTTGAGAATAGCTTTGATGACTTTACACCTGCACAAAAACAAGCGATTCCTGAAATCCACAAAGGGAACAATATACTTGTTTCATCACCAACAGGGTCTGGGAAGACCTTGACTGCATTCTTATCTGTGATAAATGAACTGACTGCTCTTGCAGACAAAGGGGAACTTGAAGATAAGGTTTATTGCATTTACATATCTCCACTAAAGGCATTGGACAATGATATTGAAAGAAACCTGGAGCAGCCACTTAAGGAAATAGAAAAAATAGCTGAAAAGCCATTAGGAATCAGAAAAGCTGTTAGAACTGGAGATACTACCCAATATCAAAGAACAAAGATGTTAAAGCATCCTCCACATATCCTAATCACAACACCTGAAACATTGTCAATATTGCTTGTTGCCCCTAAATTCAGGGAAAAATTGTCACATGTAAAGTATGTGATCGTTGATGAGATTCATTCATTGGCTGAAAACAAAAGGGGAGTTCACTTAAGCTTATCATTAGAAAGATTGCAACATCTAATCGGCGGTTTTACAAGGATTGGATTATCTGCTACAGTCAGCCCACTTGAAGAGGTTGCAAAATTCCTTGTAGGATATGAGTATGGGGTTGAAAGGGACTGTATCCTAGTGGATATCAATTATCTGAAGGAACTGGATATAGAGGTTATCTCCCCAGTGGATGATATAGTGATAGCTGATGATGAAGATACGAGAATGGCAACTTATGCCTTAATAGATGACCTGGTAATGGAACATAAGACAACTCTCATATTTACAAATACTCGTAGTGCTACAGAACGCTATGTTTACAACCTTAAGAAACTTTATGGAGAACATTTCAACAGCAATAACATTATGGCACACCACTCTTCACTGTCAAAAGAATCAAGACTTGAAACTGAAGAAAAATTGAAAAAAGGAGAACTTAAGGCGGTTGTATCCTCTACCTCTCTTGAACTTGGAATAGATATCGGTTACATCGACCTGGTTATACTAATCAATTCACCAAAATCAGTTTCAAGAGCCCTTCAAAGAATAGGTAGAAGTGGCCATAGATTACATGAAAAATCAAAAGGAAGGATAATCGTTACAGATAGGGACGAACTTGTAGAATGCTCTGTTCTCTTGAAAAATGCCAAGGAAGGAAAAATTGACAATATAAAAATCCCTAAGGACTGTCTTGATGTGCTTTCACAGCACATTTATGGAATGGGAATTGAAAACCCTTGGGACATCGATTATGCATATGATGTAATCAGAAAAAGCTATTGCTATAATGACCTGGAAAGAGATGACTATGAGGATGTCCTAAGCTATTTGGCAGGAGAATATGTAGAGCTTGAAGAGCGTTATGTTTATGCTAAAATCTGGATTGACTATAAGGAAAACACCTTTGGAAAAAGAGGAAAATTAGCAAGAATGCTTTACTCAACCAACATTGGAACCATACCGGACCATTCTGCAGTCATTGTAAAATGTGATGGTGAGCCAATAGGAAAGGTTGAAGAGGACTTTATGGAAAAACTGAAAAAAGGAGACAGTTTCGTTCTAGGTGGAAGAACCTATAAATTCAATTACGGAAAAGGGATGACCATAAACGTTTCTCCAGCATCAGGACCGCCTACAATTCCTTCATGGTATTCAGAGCAATTGCCTCTTGCATTTGACCTTGCGGTAGACATCCAAAGATTCAGATACATTCTTGAAAGCAAATTCCAATATGGAAGATCTAAAGAGGAAATAATAGAATTCCTTCATGAATATCTCTATGTTGATGAATTTGCTGCAAATTCCATCTATGAATACTTTAATGAACAGTTCCTATATGCTCAAATCCCCCATAAGCAAAAGCTTCTTGTTGAATATTACACTGGATTTGGTGGAAGGAAATTCGTTGTTTTCCATAGCTTGTTCGGAAGAAAGACAAATGATGCAATTGCAAGAGCAGTAGCTTATGTGGCAAGTGATAGAAACAAAAGGAACATTACAATTTCAATTACAGACAATGGATTCTATTTAAGCTCAGATGGCAAGATGGGTGCATTGGAAGCATTGAAAAGATTGAATCCGAACAACTTTGAAAACATCCTGATAAGGTCACTTGACAAAACAGAAACATTGGCAAGCAGATTCAGGCATTGCGCTGGAAGATCCCTCATGACCCTAAGAAGATACAAAGGGCATGAAAAGTCAGTAGGAAGACAGCAGGTCAGAGGTAAAATATTGCTCAAGTACATTCAGGAAATGGACAATAATTTCCCAATACTTAAGGAATCCAGAAGGGAAGCCACTGAAGACTATATGGACATTAAAAATGCTAAAAGAGTCATTTCATGGATTTCAAGTGGCGAAATGGAAATCAAGACAATAAATACAATCATTCCAAGCCCATTTGCATTTAATCTTGTATCACAAGGATACTTGGAAGTCCTTAAGCAGAACGATAAATCAGAATTTACCAAAAGAATGCATAGGGCAGTTATAGAAAAGATAAAAGGGCAAATGGAAAATGATTATTATTAATCAAATATAAAACAGCAACAAAAAGCAAAGTTTAAATACTTGATAACTAAACTTAAATACGTGAAAATTATAATAAAAAAGCAATATTTAATTTAAATAATTAATGTAAAATGAGGTGATAAAATGGCTAAAATGAGTTCAGTGTTTTTAGGATTCCTATTGACATTAGTCGTTTATTTATTCTTCGGACGTTATGAATTCTGGGGTCTTTTAATTGTGGGATTCATTGTCGGATACATAGCTCACGAAGGAATATTGGGAGGAATGTGGAATGCAGCACTTGCAGGAGCATTCGGAACAATTGTAGCATCATTCCTATTCATCTTACTTGTTACTGTAGGTGGAACCGCATTGATGGGACCTCTTGGAGGACTTAGCGGATTCACTGTATCTGGAGTTTCAAGCTTATTCATAATTATCTACAATATAATAAAATATATGATAACTATGGGCATAACTGGTGCTCTTGGTGGAGCTTTAACTAGTAAGAAAGATTAAATAATTTTTTAATTATTTTCTTTTTTATTCTTTTTTTATTAATTTACTTAATTCTTTCACCTTAACTGTTTTTCTTTTTTAAACACTTTTCACTTTTTTTAATTCAAATTTTATCAATTTATCCTAATTTTTAAAAAAAATATTAAACTTTAAATTATATGAAAAATAAAAATTTATTTAGAAAAATAAATAGGAATCATAAAATTTTTTTAATTAAATAATGATTATGAGATAAATATAATTTTAAAGTTTTAGGTGATTTAATGGTAGATGCAGAAAAGGCAAAACAACCTAAAGTAAAAAAGAATAAAAATTCTAATTTACCTGATATAAATTTAAAATCATTGATATTCGGTGCAGCAGCATATGCGTTTTTCCCACTTGTTGCAACCCAATATGGAATAGATCTTTTAATGGCATTTTCAGCTATTGGGCCACTTTATATTGGTTATGAAGCAAAATCCTATCTTAAAGCAACCATTTTAGGAATCGTTGGTGCAACACCACTTCTCTACATGGCATTTGCTGGATTTTTAGGAGCATACACCCCAACTGAAATGGGAGACCTTATTACAAGTGTGGCTATACTTGGTCTTGGTGCATTGATGGCATTCTTTGGAGCGTACCTCTATCAAGGAAGAGCAAAAGCTAAAGAAGAATATGACATTGCAAAAGGCACCAAAGGAACTAAAAATGTTCCAGTTAAACCAAAAGAGAAAAAATTCGAAGATACTGGTAATGTTAAAAAGAACATTGCTAACTTATTCCTTCCAAAAGGCAGAAGGAAAAAATAATTTTAATTCAATGAATTCCATTTGGAATTCTCAATTCTTTTTTTATACAATTCTTTTTTTTAAATCTCAAAAAACAAAAAATTATTTTTACACAGAACTTACTATTTTTAAAAAATATTAAAGAAAAAAAGTTAAAAAGTACAGTGAAACAAAGAAAAAAATAGTAAAAACTAATAAAAAAATAAAAAAAAGTTGAAAAAGTTTTGATTAAACTTTTTCCAAAAGTTTTAAAAGATTATGTGATAATCTTTTCAAATCCGCCATTTTCGAGTGCCATTTTAATTTCACGTGCAACTCTTCTTCCCATACTCATACCTTCACCATATTTGAGGTAACTATATGCGGAACCTTCCATAAAGGTGTTTGTACCACCATCAGTTCTTGCACTTGTTTCAAATACAACAACTTCAAGGTTATCGTTTACAAGAGTTTGGATACAGAATGGACCGTTTAAACCAGGTTTTACTAATTCTGCTGCACTTTTAACTAATTTGTCACCGATTTCAAATGCTTGTGGAAGCAATGATTCTCTCATTACAACTGGATGGTTACCAGTTACAACATAGGAGGGGCTAATGTCAATGGACAATTGGTCTTTAGCAGGCATTCTTACAAATCCATCAATACTGGATTCGTATCTGCTGTCCATACCCATAAGTTCCACTTCATCATTCAATGCTGAGTAGAAGTAGTGGATACAGTAGTTACAACCAGACACATACTCTTCAATGTGAGCTTGTTCCACATCTGCATCTTCAATCCATCCACGTTCTTTCATTGCATCAATCTTTTCATTAAATTCTTCAGGAGATGAAGCTACAAAGTATCCTCTTCCACCTCTTGCTCCAGGGAATTTAACCATTACAGCACGGTCAATTTCAGCAGGGTCATCATATTTCATTGGGATTCTGATCTTACCGTTAACGAGCAATTGTCTTTCCAAGTCTCTTTCAGCTTCCCATCTTAAGATGTCTCTGTTACCAAACATAGGCACATTGAATTTATCTTCAACATTGTCTAAACCTGCATATGCAACAAAGGATCCATGAGGAATAACAATTGCGTTCATGTCTCTTAATTTTTGTTGAACATCTTCGTTTACAATGTCTTCGAATTTATCGACAATAATATATTCATCTGCAACATCAAAACGTTGATAAGGCACTTCTCTACCCTTTGCACAAACAATAGCAGTTCTAAATCCTTCTTGTTTAGCACCATTAAGAATATGTAAAGAGGTGTGACTACCTAGAGTTGCGATAGTGATATTGTCTTTATCATACCCTTCTAAAATCTCCAATATTTTTTCTTTACTAACTTTTCCCATTTTTAATCTCCTGAACTAATATTTTTCAGAAATCAACTAAAAGATAAAAATTATTTATCAATAATAATATTATATTTTTATAAACTTATAAAGTTTTATTATTAAATTTTAATTCATATATTATGAAACTAAAAAAATGCAAAGAAAATTAAAATTAATGAACTGAGACCACAATTTTCTAAGCAATTTTCTAATAAACTATATAATCAATATTAAACAAAATTATTATTGTTAGACGAAAACGAATTAATAGCTAATAAATTTCAATTGTTATTAAATTCATAATTATCATTTAATGTGAAAATATGTTGATTGGATTAGTATCAGATACCCATATTCCAGATAGGAGAATCAAGCTTCCTCAAAAGGTTTTGGAAAGTTTTGAAGGAGTGGATTTAATTATCCATGCAGGAGACATAACCAGCCAAAGCGTTATAGATGAATTGGAGGCAATAGCTCCGGTAGTTGCAGTTGAAGGAAATATGGATCGTGTTCATGGAGAAATTGACTTGAATCCTTCTGAAATCATAGAGGCGGAAGGCCATAAGATTGGAGTAATGCATGGGGAGGTCTATCCGAGAGGAGATACACAACAATTATATTATCATGCATTGCAATTGGAAGTTGACATCCTTGTAAGTGGGCATTCACATATTGCACAGCTTGAAAAGATTAAAAATGTTATTTTGGTAAATCCTGGAAGTCCAACAAACCCAAGATTATCAGACCCATCAGTTGCATTGATGGAAATAAATGGCAATGACATTAGCATAGAATTCATTCAAACTGGAAGGCCAGTTTGCTCAGCATTGAATTTCTTTGAAGAGAAGGCAAAGAAAGAAGAATAAAGACAACAAAGACTAATTTTGAAAAAAGATAAATTAGGCAATTAATAAAAAAAATAAAAAAAATAAAAAAAACAGAAAAAAAACTGAATCAATTAAGAAATTATAGGAGGGTTAAAATGGGAAGCAGATGGCAAGTGGAAAAGAAGAATGACCCTTATTACAAAAGAGCTAAAAGTGAAGAGTATCGTTCAAGAGCATCATATAAGCTTAAGCAACTTGATAAAAAATACAAGATCATTAAGGAAGGAGACACCGTGGTGGACTTAGGTGCCGCTCCGGGGGGATGGTCTCAAGTGGCATTGGAAAAGGTAGGTGAAGAGGGAATCGTTGTAGGAGTCGATTTAAATAGAATCAAGCCATTCCACGAACCTAATTACTATGGAATTAGAGGGGACTTTACAAAAGAGGTCGTTCAACAAAAGGTCATGGAATTAACCAACGGAAAAGTGAAAGTTCTGATGTCAGATGCTGCACCTTCATTAACTGGAGTGAAGGATTTAGACCACTTAAGGTCTGTAGACCTTGTTGAAACAGTGTTGAAAATTGCAGACAACATACTTGGAACCGAAGGAAATTTAGTCATCAAGGCATTTCAAGGTTCTGAATACAAACGTCTTTTAGACAGCATAAAATACGATTTCAGAAAAGTCAAATCAACTAAACCTCCATCATCAAGGCAAAAAAGCAAAGAGATGTATATTGTAGGTTTAGGTTATAGAAAAGGGCCTAAAAAGAAAAAATAATTTTTAAAAATTAAGAAAAAATAATAAAATAAAAAAAAGAAAGTTAAATAAAAATTATTTAACTGATAAACTGTTATAAGCTTCTTGAGCTATTTTTAAATCGTCTTTTGCTAGTTGTAACCTTTTATCAACTTCTGAAGCTTGTTTCCCCATAGATAAAGCACTTTCAACATCACTTATGTCATTTTTTACTCTTACAAGTTCCACTTGTGCATTTACAAATTCTCTTTCTAAAGTGATATTGTCCATCATATAAATCTTATTACCAGTTTCATTATATTGAACTTCCAAATTGGAATAATTGTTCTTCAATTCAGCTAACTGGTCATATTGAGTGCCTGAAGAAATTCCACCAGTTAAACTAGAAGAAACTACGCTAAAACCAACATAAGCAATTGCAGCTACAGTAGCTACAATCATTATAACTCCTAAAACAGAAATTAACATAGAAGTTGATTTGAATAGATTCAATCTTGATTTTCTCATAAATTCACCATAATATTATTTAAAAAAATAAATAGTATTATTAATACTTTTAATTTTACACCTATTTAAAATTATCAATTTATATTAAGATTATAACAAAATTAGAACAAGTTTTCAACATGAAATTATCAATTCATATAAAAAATTATAACGAAATCATAACAATTTTTCAATGCAATTATAATGAAAAATTTAAAAATTAATTAAACTTTTATAATATTAAATATAAAAACTATATTACAATGAATTCCACTAACAAAACAAAAACATCACTTGCAAAATTTGAAGAATTTTTCTCAACAATTTACAAGGATGATGTATTTGAAATTTTAGAAAAATATCCTGATGAAAGGTCACTTACAGTCAATTATGAAGACTTAGAGATGTTTGATCCTGATTTAGCAGATTTATTGATAGAAAAGCCTGATGAGGTTATTTTAGCTTCACAGAAAGCTATCAAGAATATCGACCCATTAATGAAAGATGCTGAATTGAACATCAGATTTGAAAATCTTACAAATAACATTCCATTAAGCGACTTATTGAGTAAATACATTGGAAGCTTTGTATCTGCTGATGGAATTGTAAGAAAAACTGATGAGATTCGTCCACGTATTGAAACAGGAGTATTCGAATGCAGAGGTTGCATGAGAATAACTGAAGTGGAACAAACCTCTGGAAACCATATTATGGAACCTTCATTATGCAGCGAATGTGGTGGGAGATCCTTTAGATTGCTTCAAGAGGACTCAAAATATATTGATACACAAAGCGCTAGAATGCAGGAACCTTTAGAAAACTTGTCTGGAGGAACTGAACCAAAACAAATGCTTATGGTTTTAGAAGATGATTTAGTAGATGAATTGAATCCTGGAGATAAAGTTAGAATCACAGGAACCCTAAAGACATTTAGGGAAGAGAGAAGTGGAAAATTCAAAAACTACATCTATGTAAATCATATCGAACCATTGGAACAGGAATTTGAGGAATTGGAACTTAGTGAAGAGGATGAAGAGAGAATCTTGGAATTATCCAGAGACCCTCATATACACGATAAAATCATTAATTCAACTGCTCCTTCAATCAAAGGTCACAGAGATGTAAAGGAAGCTATTGCATTGCAGCTCTTTGGTGGAACAGTGCAACAATTAGAGGATGGAACTCGTTTAAGAGGAGACCTTCACATTCTTATTGTCGGGGACCCTGGTATCGGTAAGTCCCAAATACTTAAATACGTTTCAAAATTAGCTCCAAGAAGTGTTTACACCAGTGGTAAAGGTACATCCGGTGCAGGATTAACTGCAGCTGCGGTTAGAGATGAACTTGGAGGATGGTCTCTTGAAGCAGGTGCATTAGTACTTGGGGACCAAGGTAACGTATGTGTTGACGAATTGGATAAGATGCGTTCAGAAGATAGATCTGCACTTCACGAAGCATTGGAACAGCAAACAGTAAGTATTGCAAAAGCGGGAATCATGGCAACATTGAATACAAGATGTTCAGTTCTTGCAGCGGCAAACCCTAAATTCGGTACATTTGACCAATATAAAACTTTAGCAAACCAAATTGACTTGCCTTCACCGATTCTTTCTCGTTTCGATTTGATATTTGTAATTGAAGACAGACCAGATGTTGAAAAGGATAGGGAATTGGCACAACACATTCTTAAGACTCACCAATACTCTAACATAGCATATGATATAGAGCCTGAACTCTTAAGAAAATATATCGCTTATGCACGTAAAAATATCCATCCGGTACTTACAGATGAAGCAAATAAAGTATTGGAAGAGTTTTATGTATCTGTGAGAACTGGAGGTATGGAAGAGGGAACTCCTGTACCTATCACTCCAAGGCAATTGGAAGCAACCATTCGTTTAGCTGAAGCTAGTGCAAAACTTCAACTTAAAAATGAGGTTGAAGCTTCAGATGCGCATAGAGCAATTAACTTGCAAAGAAGATGTTTAGAGAAAATCGGAATGGATCCTGATACAGGTAAAATCGATATTGCGAGAGTTGAAGGAAGAACTCCAACCTCTGAAAGAGATAAGATGCGTGTAGTGCAAGAAGCGATTAAAGCATTGGAAGAAGAATTCGTTGAAGTTCCAGTGAATATCCTAAAAGATCATCTTGCTGAAAACCACGAGATGAGTGAAGAGAAAACAGATGAGATCTTAAGAATACTTAGATCTAAAGGAATTATTTATGAACCTCATCATGGTGTGGTAAAAAGACTGGAAGATTAAAACAGTGCAAAAACTACTAAATAAAATTAAATTTTATGCTTGATAATTATCAAGCATTTTTCTATTTTTTATTTTCAAAATTTCATTGAAATTTTTCATATTACTTATCAAAAAATAATAAGATTTTTCTTTATATAAATTATTATATAATAAATACATTAATAAATGATAAAAAATATATTTTATATTAATATAACTCAAATACTAATTTTATAAATATTTATCATAAATTTTATTTGATTATACTTACTTTAAATTAATTTTACTATTCCAAAGAGGTGAAAAAATGGATGAATATGAAAACTTATTAAACAGAGCTATTGATCAATTGCCTCCTGAGGTATTTGAAACAAAAAGATTTGAACCTGTTAAAGCATACTCTGTTATTCAAGGTAATAGAACCTTTATTCAAAATTTCAAAGATGTGGCAGACTCATTAAACAGAGACCCACAACACGTATTAAAATACTTATTAAGAGAATTAGGTACTGCAGGTAACTTAGAAGGAGTAAGAGCAATCTTGCAAGGTAAATTCAATCATTTCCTAATCAATGAGAGAATCGATGAATACATTGAAAAATACGTTATCTGTCATGAATGTAACAGACCAGATACTCAAATCATAAGAGAGGACAGAATTTTTATCTTAAAATGTGCAGCATGTGGTGCAAAAGCTCCACTAAAACCATTATAAATTTTCTCTTCTTTTATATTTTTTATTTTTAAAAAAATTAAATAGCCATTAAACTTAAACCATTAATTTTATTCAATTTTACATCTTATGAGTGTTTTAAAATGTTTTGTCCAGAATGTGGTGCAACAGACGTTGAAATGATAGATGGAATCTGCAAAAACTGTTTTTTAAAGAAATTCCAACTTATGGAAATTCCGGAAAATATCACTGTAACCATCTGCAAGCACTGCAATGCCAAATTAGAAGAGGGGAAATGGAAAGATGAGTACATTCCTGAAGAGGAAATCATCTATAGAGCATTGGAGAGAAACATAACCATTTCCGACTTGGCTGAAAATGAGGAGATAGAACTTGAAATCGACCAGATGAGAGGAACAATTGCAGAATGTTATGTTGAAGCTGTTGCAACTGTTTTAGGAGAAGAAGTGGTTGAAACACACACTCCAGATGTAAAGATCAATTACTCAGTTTGCCCGGACTGCAGTAAAAGAAATGCAGGGTACTATGAAGCGGTAATTCAATTGCGTGCAGATGATAGGGAACTCAAAGAAGAGGAAATAGCTATTGCTGAAGAGATAATCAATAGAACCCTTGATAAGCAATTCAAAAAGGACAAATTGGCTTATATTCCTCAAGTTGCAAAGCTTAAGGAAGGAAATGACTATTACATAGGCTCTTTGAAATCTGCAAAAAAGGTTGTAGAGCATCTTAAAGAGGAATTTGGAGGAACCACTAAAGAATCCCCAAGACTTATCAGTGAGGACAAGTCTACTGGAAAAGGATTATATAGAATTTGGATAGCATTGAGACTTCCAAAATTCGTTAAGAATGATTTTGTAAAATATCATGATAACGTTTATCAAGTGAGCGATGTTGATGGAAACAGGATTCAAGTCATAAACCTGGAAAATCAAGACATAATCGCTTTAAAATGGAGAGAATACGATTCCATAGAAAAAATAGAGCATTTGGAAGGGGTCCAAAAGGCAATCATTACAGCGAAATCTCCAAGCATGATGCAAATTCTTGATCCGGATGACTACAGTCCAATTGATTTGGAAATGAATGAAAATATGGAAAAATACAATATTGGCGAAGAAATAGATGTTATAAAAATAGATGGAAAAATCTATATTATCTAAAATCATAAACAAAAAAATCATAATTATATAATTTATCTATTAAACAATTACAAAAATAATTAATAATTATCTATTATCTATTACAAAAACAAAAGTGTGATTACATGAACATTGAAGAAAAAATTGAATTAATTCAAGAAGGAACTTTAGAAATCATTGATGTAGATGAATTGAAAGAAAAGCTTGAAAAAGAGCATCCTATTGCTTATACTGGATATGAACCTTCTGGAAAAATTCATTTAGGTCATGCAGTGACAATAATGAAACTTAAACAATTACAAGATTTAGGATTTCAAATCAAAATCTTACTTGCAGATTATCATGCTTTCTTGAATGGAAAAGGAACTGTAGAGGAAATAGCTGAAACTGCAGAATACAATAAAAGATGCTTCCAAGGATTAGGACTCGCTGATGACACTGAATACATTTTAGGTTCATCTTTCCAAACCGGAAGCGAATACACCAATGACGTTTATCAATTAGCCACTTTAACCACCTTAAAAAGGGCAAAAAGAAGTATGGATCAAGTCAGCAGACATGATGACAACCCTAAAGTGGCTAGTGTAGTTTATCCATTGATGCAAACTGCAGATATGTCCGCTTTAGAAGTTGATGTTGCTTTAGGTGGTATGGAACAAAGAAAAATCCAAATGTTAGCAAGGGAAAACTTACCTAGAATAGGAAAAGAAGCTCCTGTCTGTATTCACACTCCATTGATTCATGGTCTTGACGGTGATGACAAGATGTCCTCAAGCAAAGGAAACTACATCGCTGTTGACGATGATGAAAAGACAATCAAGGATAAGATCAAGAAAAGCTACTGTCCTATGGGAGAAACTGAAGGAAACCCTATTTTGGAAATTGCAGACCATTTTGTTTTCTCACAACAAGACACTTTGCTTATAGAAAGACCTGAGAAATTTGGTGGAAACTTAGAACTCTCTAAAGATGAACTATACACTATGTATGGAGAAGAAAACTTACACCCAATGGACTTGAAGAATGCAATTACACAATACTTAATTGATTTCTTAAAACCAGTTAGAGACTTTATGGAGTCACAAGAATAAGAATGATAACAAGAATAAAAATAATTAAAATTAAATCTAAAAATAAAAATAATCATTTATTAATTTTTAAAAAAAGATCAAAAAGAGGGATAGAATGGAAGAAGAACCAGTATATGAAATGAAACTTACCAATGGAATTGGAGAACAAATGCTTGCTCATGTTATTGAACAGTTCGATGTTGAACTTAAGCAAACTGAATTTGGACCAAAACTCCAAGGTACAAAAGAAGAGCTTGAAAAAGCACAAGATTACATTGTTAAAGTAATGAAAGAAAGATTAGATGAATTAAATAGAAGATAATCTATTTTATTATCTTATTTACTATCTTATCTACTATCTTTATTTATCTTTACTTTACACTTACTTCCTTATTTTAAAAATAATTAGTTAAAATTTAATATAATTTAAGATTTACTTAAATTTTCTATTTTTAGATTATAAAATGCAATCCTTGCAAATGTCAAATAATGGAGCAACTGCTTTTTTAATATCAGAAGAGACCTTATTCGGACCATTATTTGCATCAATTATTTTAAAATTGTCATTGGACTTAGCTAAATCCAAATAGTTCTGTTTTACTCCAGTGAGGAACTCTTCGTTTTCAAACTCATCAGTTCCATCACATCTTTCAACGGATTTCTTTACATCCAAATCCAAGAGCAAAACCAAATCAGGAATTTTGGCAAATTTATTTATCTCTTTAATCCAATCCTGTGGATCTTGATATGATAAGCTGGAATAGAAAGACCTATCACTTATTACTACAACATTATCTTTTTCCAATTGTTCTATCTTATCCATTAAGATTAATCTGTCTGCTGCAAACAATAGACCTAATGTCTTTTGCATTGTGTCACTTGTTGCATCAGAACGAGTTAAAAGCTTACGAATAAGCTTTCCAACTTCCAAATCAGTCGGTTCAACAATTGTCTCAACTCTTAATCCATTGCTTTCCAGCCATTCCTTTAACATTTTAATTTGAGTTGATTTTCCAGCGCCATCTATTCCTTCCAATACAATATACATAGAATAGAATTTATTTTTAAGAATATATAAATTCTATTGTAATTTGATTAGTTTTCACAAGCTATCACAATAATCAATATAATTTATTAAAATATTAATTATCAATAAATTATTATAATATTAAAAATATGTATATAATAAAATTAACAAATTTATTAATAGTTAAATTATTTTAAATAAAATATTATCCAATTAAACTAAATAAATAAAAAATACAATCATAAATTAAATAAAAAATACAATCATAAAAACAATCAAAATTTTAGGAGATTACTTAATGACATTACCTGAATTATTAGCGCCTGCAGGAGACTATGACATCTTGGTCACTGCAATCAATGCAGGTGCTGATGCAGTATACATATCTGGAGAAAGGTTTGGAGCAAGAGCATTTGCCAAAAACTTCACTCTGGAAGAGATAGAAAAAAGTGTGGAATACGCTCACTTGAACGGCGCAAAAATACATGTAACCGTAAACACCTTGATAAACAACTTTGAAGTCATAGACGTTGTGAAATACCTGTTCTACCTATACAAAATAGGCGTTGATGCGGTTATTGTACAGGACTTGGGAATCATAGAACTCATTAAAAACCTTATTCCAGGTCTTGAAGTTCATGCTTCCACACAAATGACATTAAGTGATTATGATTGTATCTTATGGGCTGTTGAAAACAATATCTCAAGGATAGTTTTCCCACGTGAAATAAGCGTTGACAAAATAGCTGAAATATCAAGAAAATTACAGGAATCCAAGATAAATATGGAGCTTGAAGTCTTTGGGCATGGGGCTCTCTGCTACTGCTTCAGTGGAAACTGCTACATCTCATCATACAACAGCGGACGTAGTGGAAACAGGGGAGCATGTGCACAGCCTTGCCGTAAGCAATACAAGTTGAAATATAAGAATTACAATGTCGGAAACGGATATTTATTGTCAACTCACGATCTTGCAGTTTACAAAGGATTAGACAAAATAGAAGATGCAGGAGTCTTTTCACTTAAGCTTGAAGGAAGAATGAAATCTGCAGATTACGTTGGAACAATCACAAATGCATACAGACATTTGATTGATGGTGATGAGGGAGACTATGACAAGGACTTAAGTCTCGTTTTCAATAGACAATTCACTGACGGTTATATCCTTAATCAAAAGCCAGGACAGGTTTTAGGAAGAGAAAGTTCAGGTCATGAAGGAGTTTATATTGGTAAAATCATTGAAAAGAAAGGGGATATAATCACAATAGCTAAAGAAAATGAGGAATTCAAGATAAACCTTGACATTGGAGATGGAATTGGATTCAAATACAAGGATAAGATCAAAGGAATCTACATCGACAATATCAAGGAACAAACTGATGAATACATAAAGCTTGAAACAACAAGGAACGTTCGTGAAGGTGACAAGGTTCTCTTAAGCTATTCCAAATCCACACATGACAACCTTAAGAAATTCAAAAGCGAAACCATAAAGCAAAACATTCCATTAGACTTGGACATCAAATGGACTGAAGATTTAAGACTTAACATTGGTGCTAAATTCAAGATCGTCGAAAAGGGAATCAACAATGAAAACAAGGAAGAGGAATTCACTTTCAGATACATATCAGAAACCAAATTCGAGCCTGCACAAAAAAGACCTGTGAACATTGAAGACATTGAAAAGCAAATGCTTAAAACCGGTTCAACATCATTCTTCATTAACAACTTAACTATAACTGGCATGCCTGAAAACAGCTTTGTGCCAATTGGAAAGCTGAATAAAATTAGGAGACAAATCCTGGATAAGGCTACTGAATTATTATTGGTTTATTATAAACCGGATAAAAAGGAAATCAGGAAAACTAATAAGCTTATTAGTCAATTTGTTAAAGAGTATAAAACTTATGGTGATATTCCAGTTAGAAATGAAAGATTGAATCTTTCAATATTTGCAGACAATTTGGAACTTTTAAAGATGACTTCCAAATTGCCAATCCACAAGTATTTCTTTGACCCGTCCTTTTCATACAGAAGTCAAGAGGAATACTTTGAAAACATCAAGGAATTACTCAAAGAAGCATATTCCATCGTTTATAAAGGTAAGGAAAATATGGATGATAAATTGGTATTGGTCTTATCATCATTCATAAGCGATGAGGAAATAGAAAGAATCAGCGCAATCATAGAAGAATTGGAAGACGAAGGAATGAGAATTCCAATTATGTATGACACTCCAGGAATAGCTAAAAGCTTTAGAAATAAGGTTTATGGAAACCATAACCTAAATGTCTGGAATAGTTATAATGTAAAAAACTTATCTGATGCAGACTTTAAAAGCATAATATTATCTTCTGAATTGTCACATGCAGAAATCAAGGAATTGGTTTCCAAATACCAATTCATCAAAGGAGATGAAGATGTAGACTTAAACATCATCATCCAAGGAAACCTTGAAGTCATGAGCAGCAAGGATGACTTTTCAAATCTTAATGATGGAAAAGACTTCATAATCAAGGACTCTTCAGATTATGCAATACTTGAAGACCAAAAGCGTAAGAAGTTCAAATACAAGGTTGTTTTCGATTACAATAGACACAGCCATTTCATCAACAAGGACTGCTTATGCCTAATAGATGAAGTGGAACTAATCAAGGACACTGGAGTGAACTCCTGCATAATCGATTGCAGATTCTCATCCCCTCAATACAGCTCCACAATTGTCTCACTTTACTCACAAGCATTAAAAGAGGACAACACTTACGATTTAAACTTACTGAAAGAACAAATTAAAAACATTACATTATCAAGATTAAATAAAGGAAACTTCATTAATGGAAGGATACATGAAAAATCATGTTAAGTTATGGTAACTGACTTTTAACTATTTAACTTCTGGCCATTTGACTTTTGGCTATTTAAATACAATTATTATATTTATTACTAGAGGAAAAACAATGAAATTACCTGAATTATTGGCACCTGTAGGATCTGCAGAGCATTTGAAGCTTGCAATATTATCTGGTGCAAATTCCATTTATCTCTCTGGAGAGAACTTTGGAGCAAGGAAATTTGCAGAAAACTTCACAGTACCAGAAATAAGAGAAGCCGTCAAGTATGCTCACTTGCATAACGTGAAAGTTTATGTTACAGTCAATATCCTAATCAAGGAAGGGGAATTGGAAAAAGTAGCCAATTACCTTTTGGAATTATACAAAATAGGTGTCGATGCAGTTCTTATTCAAGATGTCGGTCTTGTAAAAATCATTAATGAAAACATTCCTAAACTAGCGATTCATGCTTCAACCCAAATGAATCTTCACAACATTGAAGGAATCAAATGGGCATCAGAACATAATATAAAAAGAGTTGTTCTTCCAAGAGAAACTGAAATGAACGAACTTAAAGAGATTCTTGACTATGCTCACACACTTGGAGTTGAAATAGAGATATTTTCACACGGTGCTCTTTGTTACAGCTATTCAGGGCATTGCTTACTATCTTCCATGCAAGGAGGAAGAAGCGGAAACAGAGGAACTTGCGCTCAACCATGCAGAGAAAAATATGAACTGAACATCAATAAAGGCAAAAAGATCAATCCGAAAAATGAAGGGGATTACCTTTTATCACCAAGAGACCTGTCATTGTTTGAGCATCTTGACGAAATAGTCAATCTTGAAGTTGACAGCATAAAGATAGAAGGCAGAATGAGAAGCAATGATTATGTTGCAACTGTCATCAAAAACTATAGGAAAAGACTCAATAAATTAAGATATGACAAAACAAGCCAAGCATTGAACAGAAACATCAAGGAATTGGAAAGAAAAAGCAAGGGCAAAAAAGGAAGAAGCACCGATTTGAAAAAGGCACAGGAAAAGGAAAATATAGCCAAACTTAAAGAAGAGCAGAAACTCCAAAACCTTGAATCCCTTGAAGAGCTTGAATTAGTGTTCAATAGAGAGTTTACAACTGGACATCTCATTCCTAAAAACAATCCAATGATCATGAACAGGAAAAAGCCAGGGCATCAGGGATTATACATTGGAAAGATTCACAGATACAATCCTCAGACTGAAGAGATTCATATTTTGCTAAGGAACAATCTCATCCACATACCTGAAAAGGGAGATGGAATACTAATAGAAACAAACCCTAATTTAGAAAATGATAATAATCAAAATACTACAGGAAATAACTCTAAAGACAATAAAAGATTAAAGACAAAACAGGATAAAAGAGCTAAAAGGAAAGAAAAAAGAACCAGAAAGGAAATTAATCAGAAAAATCAAGATGGCCAAGGCAATCAAAATAATGGATTCATTCAAACATATGGATTTGACATTTCTTCAAAACCTGTCTTAAAGGACTCAAAAGACAAGCATTGGAGAAAAAGGGAAAAGGACAAGGACATTGAAGGAAAACTTCTTGTCATTAAAAGGGTTAGAGAAAACAGAAAGCTTAATTTCCCACTTCCAAAAGGTTCAAAGGTTTATCTAACCAAGAAAAACTCATTATTGAATGAAGTTAAAGACCTCAATCATAAGAAGGAGAACCATTACATAAAGAAATCATTGCTTGAACTTTACTTTAGAATAGATAGCGACAATTATCCTCACTTAAAGGGCAATTTGAAATTGGATAATGGAAAAGTGATCACATTAAAGATCAAAGGTGAAAATCCTTGGGAGGAAGCAATCAAAAAGCCAATATCCAATGAAACAATCAAGAAGCAATTGCTAAAGATTGGAGAATTACCTTATTATATTGAAAAGATTACAATAAATAACAATAAAAGCTTATTCAGTCCAATAAGCGAAATCAATGAGCTTAGAAGAAGATTCTTCAATGAGCTCGAAGAGGAAATCATAAACAGCTACAAGCCAAAAGAGGATGATGTGAAAATAGCTGAAGAAAACATCAATGGATTAACAGAGGACTTAAGAAAAAGAATTGATTTGAAATCAAAGGTTCAAGACAAAACCGATAATGACCATAATCTATCAGCATATGCCAATAGCTTGGAAATCCTGAAAGGACTAAACAAAGAGAAAGAATCTGTTTTTGATAGAATCTATTTGGAAATTCCTCCAAACAAGGACTTTGAAGAAATAAGCCATGAGATTATTGAAAACAAGTATCTTCAAGAACATGAGTTGAACATAAGCTATTGTGTCAATTTCCTGAAAGAAGCCATTGAAATTTCTAAAGATCAGAATTATAAATTAATTTGGAAACTTCCAGACATTGCACACAAGCAATCTAAGGAATCCATAATCAAGATAATGGGAATCCTTAAAAAGATGAATCTGCACATTGACATAATGACCAGTTTAATTGGTTTGGACGATTCATTAAAAGACAAGTTTGATGTGGAACTTTATGGAAATTATCCAATAAATGCATATAATATAGAAACCGTATTGGAGTTGAAAAATTATAATGCATTATCCATATCTCCTGAGATATATAAGAAGAACATTAAGGATTTAATGGAAGATTACTATAAGGAACTGTCAAAAGGCAGTACTGACATTCCACAATTGGAGTTATTGGTTCATGGAAATATAGAATCAATGATTACAAGAAAGGAACTGGTTTCCAGAAAGCAATTGAAACTTATAAGTAAATATAATCAAAAGCAAAGAAAACTGAATAAGAATTTCAAGGAAAACGATTATTACATTGATTCAAATGAATACTATCTCAAAAACAGGAGAGACCAATATTATCCAATAAAAACCAATTTGAATGAGGACCATATAATCATATTGAACTGCGAAGAGCTTTGCTTGATAGATGAAATCAGTTATTTGAAATCAATAGGAATTTCCAACTTTTCAATAGATGCAAGATGGAAATCCTTAGACTATATCAATGATATTGGAAAAGTCTATAAGGGTATTATTGATGGTGAAAATAATTTAGAAGAGTCTAAAAAGATCATTGATGAACATTGCCCTATTTTGACAAAAGCAAATTTTGAAAAAGGATTGAAATGATAAAAATATTGGAAGAAAATGTTGAAAGAAATTAAAAACTATGGTTTTCAAATTAAAACAATATTTTAATCAATTTGAAATTCAAGCTATTGAAAATCAAAAGATTTAAAAATTAATATAAAAATAAAAAAAATTAACTATATATTAAAAATTAATAAACAAAAACATAAAATTTATTATACTTTCTCATATTCATAAAATGAGGTAATCGTATGGAAGGAGCACAATTACAAAACATTAAGGGAATTGGAGATAAATTATCCCAAAAGATCATCGATGAGTTAGGAGGGGAAGATGAATTAAATCAAGTTATTGAAAACCTTGATTTGGAAAGATTGATCAATATTGATGGAATCAGCCAAAGGAAAGCCATTGAAATAATGAATCAATTAATCGGAAATCCTGCTCAAAAATTCTTGAAAAGCGACAGGGCAATCCAACTTTACGAGGAAATCATTGAAAAGATTGTAAGCTATTCCAATACAAGCTATGCTAAAAACAGAATTTTGCTCCTTGCTCCTGTAAAAGATGAGGAAATCATCGAAGAACGATTGAATTTTGTAATGAATGCTAAAGAAAAAGTAAGCGAATTGCCTCTATATGAACTGGATAAGCTAATGAAACACTTGAGTGCACCAAAGCAATCCAAACCTAATTATGATGCAAGCAAAGCAATTCTCGTAGAAAGCCATGAAGATGCAGATTATTTAATGGATCTTGGATTGAACAGATACTACACAATATTGACTGCATCAGATTCACCATTCTTCCAGGAAGAATTGAGAGGATATGAATTGATTTATTACATTTACACTGAAGGATTCCTTGACTTGGGAGACATACCGAATCTAATCATGATAAACAAGGATGCTCCTATCTATCAACTTGTTCCTGAAGTTATTTTAGACTACTTCAAGGAAAACAGGGATTTATTTGAAAGAGTCTCAAAAATAAAAGCAATATTAGGTGAAGAAACTGTTCTTAATGACATTGGCCCAATACTTGATGAACTTGAATCCTATAAAACCAAAGAAGTGGATTTGGATGAAATTGTTAATAATGAGAAGAGATATATAGACCGTGAGTTGAAAGAAAGGATTCAAAACATTGACCTTGAAGGAGATGAAGTTCTCGATTTATTAAACAATGCTTTACCACCAAAACTAGAAGAAATATTTAACGAAATTTTAAGTAAATCAAAAGAAACTATCAAGTTAGAAAGTGGTATTGATTTTGACCCATTCATCAGGAAGTATCCGATTGAAATCGATGACATGGAAATGGAAAGGGTGAAGACTGAAATCCTATCAAATTCTGAAAACAATTATTTTGATAAGAAGAGCACTGCTGCAGAGCAATTGGCATCAATTAAGGAAGATGCTGAAAGGGAAGTCAGTGATATAATCAAGTTTGACTATGAATACGCTTTAGGCAGTTTTGCTTATCTTTATGACTTGAACAAGCCAGAATTTGCTGATGAATATGACCTTCATCAAGCATTGCACTTGAACTTATGCCTAAGGGAAAGGACAATCAAAGAAGGAATTCAAAGAGTGGATTATAAGTTGAATGAAGAGGAAAACATTGCACTCCTAACTGGAGCAAATAGTGGAGGTAAGACAACCCTTCTTGAGACCATCAGCCAAATAGCTATTCTTGGACAGATGGGACTTCCTGTTCCAGCTAAATCCGCCAAGATAAAACTATTGGATGAAATCTATCACTTTTCCAAAAAGAGATCATTGGATGCAGGTGCTTTTGAATCATTCCTCAATGTATTCATGCCAATCGTTACAAGTGATAGCGAGAAACTGGTTCTCCTTGACGAACTTGAAGGAATCACAGAATTGGAAGCAGCTGTAAAGATCATATCCAGTTTCATAGAAATGATTGAGGAAAGCAATTCCTTTGCAATAATCGTAACCCACATGGCAAATGAGCTAATGAAATACACAGACATCCGTATAGATGGAATCGAAGCTACAGGGCTCGATGAAAACTATAATCTTATTGTTGATAGGACACCTAAGATGAATTATTTGGCAAAAAGTACACCAGAATTAATTATAAAAAGAATGTATAACAATTCACCACCAGAACTCAAAAAGGTATATGGTAAGATATTGGAAAAGTTTTAGAATAAAAATTGTTTTAAAAATAGTAATTATCTAAAAAAAGTAATTATTTAAAATATTTATAAATAATAGATTTGAAAAAATCTAAAATTATAAATTTTTAAATATTGATATTTTGCCCGTATACTATACAAAATATAATGTACTTATAGCCCCTACACTAAAATATTTAATTTATAATACTTAAAAACACCGCAATATACCTAATAAAAATTATTACTTTAATTAACCAGTAATTATTAATAAGTTAAATAACTCAAAAAAATAGATTTTATTTGGCAATATATTATACAAAAAATATTTACTGCTTTTAACTTTCTCACCATAATCTGAAATTACATATTCATCAAATACATTACATTTTTAACATCAACACTCAAAGTTTGTTTTTAAAAATATTACATATTAACAGCAAAAATAGGCGAAAACTTTGAAAAAGTTAAAAGGGTATAATAATTATATGATTCTTAGGATATTAAATGACAAATTGATTTAAATCTCACTCATTTATAGTTTCAATCACACTTTTTACAAACTCTTTTTTCTTTTCATTATGGATTCCATGGCCGCAGTTGAAATATTCTACTCTAATATTTTTGATTAGGCCTGTTACCCGTTGAAGGTCTTCATCAGTCAGAGCCCCCATAATAATACCATCATCCCCAATTTTGGTATTTGCCTTCATGAATAATGTTTTGCAGTTTATTTCTGAAAGTAGTTTGCTGTAATTGATGTTGCAGTTGAATGTGTCGTTGTAGAAGTTCTCTCCAAAGTAAGGATCATATTGCTCCATACCGTTGAATGCTTCTAGGAATTTTTTAGGCCAAAATCTGATTTTCAGTGGCTTGTCAGGATGTTTTTTCCTATATTTCAGTGCAGATGTTCCGGATTTGTTTCTGATTTTTTCCCTTGAATTTTCAGGAAAGAAATTCCACATGTACTGATTCATGAAGTAATAGTACACAAAATCCTCTTCTTCATCTTGATTGATGAAATTGTGACAAATCGTTGAAAGATCATTATAGTTGTAATAATTGAACCTTTTTTCGCCAACACTTGAAAAAAGTGGAGGGTCTTCAAGTATCAGATTATCGCAAACATTTGATTTTGAAGCGATATAGCAGGCAATAAGACCTCCGGAGGAATGACCCAATATAGATATTTTTTCATCAGTTTTATATTGAATAAATTCGATTAAATCATCACCCTGGCTGATTATATTGTATTTTTCCTTGTTATGAGCACTTTTACCATGTCCATAGCAATCAATTATAATTAAATGAAATTTTTTGGACAAATCTTTGATTACACCGGAATAGCTACTTGAGTTTGCACTTTGGGCATGTATTATCAAGAGTATAGGATTGTTGCTGTCAGCTTCATAATAGTTGATTATGTTATTGTCATATGTTTTGTATTGGTAATTTTCAAGTTTCATTATCATTTACCTCATGGTTTAATATTATTTGCTTTGAATCTGAAGTTCATCATATATTGCATTCAAATGTTCATTTATAAACTCGATTTTTTATGTCAAAAATATTACATTAACACCATATTGTTTTGTCAGATAATCACCTATTCAATATATTGAATAATACGATTATCATCAATTACTGTTAACCGCCGGTTTTTTGAATTGGAATTTTATTGACTAAAGCTATTTTCAGTTTATTCTGAATCCATACTGCAAGGAATATTGAAGGATATGACAATATCCAAAGACACAGAATAGTTAAATAAACATTTGTTCCTATTAAAGGATTAAGTAAAAGGAAATAAATTTGCATAAACGGACAATTCAGCAGATAAATATTCATGGAACGGGATTCGCAAAAATTATAAAATCTTGACTGATTGAGCTTATCAGAAAAGGAAGTTCTTGAAACTGCCATAAATATGAAATAAAACAATGCTGCCCCTGAAATATCCCTAATATAATAAACAACAGTATTATCAATATTTGAATAAATAATTAACCCCAATACTGCAAACAAAGCTAATGAGATTATGTAGTATATTTTTGAATTCCATTTCTCAATTTTTTCATTGAAATGATATAATAAAATTCCAACAAAAAAAACAATAAAAAAGGACCGGATTCTGCTATACAATAATAATGAATATCTGATAAAAATAATTCAATGCATGCTACAGCAATAACTGTTAAAGTACCCGCCACAATCAATTTTTTTCCATCCAAAAGATTTCTTATAATAATGAAAAATAATGTTGCCTGTATACTAACTCTCTTGCTTCACAGGTAGTTTACCCTTTCCTCCACGAGTAACCCTCGAAACAGGCAGCCTATCTAATGCTGGGTTTCTCCTAATCATCGACAGCTAAAGCTTCCCTCATAGAAGGACCATAGGCATCAGTCATAAATATGATGCGACAATATAATTTTTATTTAAAATTGTATATATAATTTTGTAAAAAGGATTAAATTTATTAAATTTATATTAGAAAATCTTTTCAAAAACAATATAAATCAAAAAGCATAAAATATTTCATAAGTAAAGTAATGTCAAATTTTCTAGATTACTTTTAAAATTGTATTGGGGGATTCTATGATAAAATGTTCCAAATGCGGAAAGGAAAACGTTGATGATGCTATTTTTTGTGCAGATTGTGGAACTAAATTAGATAATGGCCCATCTGCTCTAAGCACTGATATTGAAACAGATGATTCTAGTTCAGATAGTATTTGGTCTCTTTTTAAAATAAGAAAGGTGGATGAATCTGAAACATTCAGTGCACGTTTTAAAAAACACCCTGTTTTATATATTTGTTGTGTTTTTCCATTAATTTTTATATTGGTGATTTCAATAGCTAGCGATGCAAATCTTTTCATTAAAGGATTGCATCCAGCAGATTATGAAACCAATTATCCTGATGAATTTAATAATCTGGACCTTAATGATGATGGCAAATTAGAATTCAATGAAGTGAATCACATTGTCTCACATACACCACAAGATATGCTATATGATCTATTTAGAAAGTCGGATAAGGATGAAAATGGCTATTTGACTGGTTATGAATTTGATGTGTATCAATCTAAAGCCAACGGCAATGTATATGAAGCAGACTATCGAAGATTAATGGAAGAAATGGAAAGAAATGCTTCAAAGAATAAAGGTGGCAGAGATTACAGTTCAGGAAATTCTAAAGCTACAAACAGCCTTAATAAACTAGAATCTGATAGAAAAGAAGGTTATGTATTGACTTGCCCATACTGTGGAAGCGAATCAATATATGAAATTGATGGATATTATAGATGTGCTGAATGCGGCAATTCCATCTATGACCCAGATGATCTGGAATTAGGATATGCTGAAGGATACATGGAGTTGTTAGTTCCGATATCGTCATATTAGTGCAATTAATTTTTCAATAAAAATAGTTTTAATAAATGCAAACAATCATATACTATAAGATACCATTATCATACATATAATATTAGGAGATTAAACATGACTGACATTGCAAGAATAGTTATTTTTAAAAAAGAAAATGGAGAAGAGTTTACCTTTGATGACAAATATGTCCAATTAACTTCTTTAGAAAACAAAATGTTAATATTTAAATTTGAAGCTTCTCAAGATATATTAAAAGAAGGAGCAGAATTTTTCAACACATTCAACACTTATGAACAGATTAAAGTGGATATTGGAGGAACTGGAGAGATCCCATGTTATATGAAAAGCTTATCACCTATTGTAGGCAGAGGCCCTAAAAAAACAAATGGAGAACATTTAAATGGTATTTTCACATTATCCCTCCAGCAAATAGTCGCAGCTCCAGATCCAGAGGAAGAGCAAAACTGCTTAAACTGCGCTTTATCACAGAATGGAGTTTGTTCCATTAAGGATAATGATGAAATAACAAGCTGTGATGATTTTAAAAAATAGAATAGCGGTTAAATGAAATGTGAAATAATCATTTTTCACAACCACCCATTATTTTTTATGAAACTCCTTAACCTCTAAGGATTCCACTTCATCAAGGAAAATCCAAGTGATCCATTCACCTCTTCGAAGTTCAATCAAAAGATGAATCCCATTTCTACCATAATCAGAACCATCCATATCACATTGGACAATACTAACCTGTTCACATCTTGTTCTAACACTATTTACATTCACAATACAATCCATATAATAATCCAAGCCATCTTGAAATGGATTATTATTGGTTTCTATCTCATTAATGACATCCATTACTTCCATATTTCAACCCCCTAAACATACTATGAAATCACTCTCAACCTTCTTAAAAAAAATTAAAAGGAATAATTGAAATTTTTCTCCAAATACGCCTTAACCCTTTCATTTAAGTCTGCAAGTTCCGGATCATACTCAACTAATTTCAAATTCAAGTCATTGTTAATTTTGAAAATCAATAAATCATCTTCATTAGGCCCAATTGCAAATAATCTATCAAGAATTCTGTTTGCCTTTTCAAAATCATCTTCCAAAAAGCAAATGTGCATTGAATAGATATAATGCTCATTTTCAAATGGATATGCATCATGTTCCTTTTGAAGATACTCCTTAGCCTTTTCAATCTCTTCTTTTTCAATGTATATCTTAGCTATTCGGGAATATACTCCCATATATCTTGGATTAATTTCAGCTAATCTCTCATACTGTCTTAAAGACTTATCAATCTCGCCTAAGAATGCATAATTCTCAGCCAAAAGAAAATTTACCTCTTCAACTTGAGGCCAATCCTCCAATATCCTTTCAGAATATTCCGTTGATTTTTTAAAATTATCCTTATCCAAGTATTCAAGAGCCTTCTCCTTAAGATCCTGATACTTCTTGAAGCCTTCAAATGGCAAAAGTTCCGTTCCGCAGTCTGAACATACATCTCCACCATCATTAATTTCCTTAAAGCATTTTGGACAAAACTTTTTAGGGTAGGCACCACAGAATGGACAGAAATCAAATTCATCTGAATACTTATTGCCACATGCATTACACTTCATACTATCACCCTTTAAATCATTCTTTTTTAAATATTTTCAATCATAATTAGCAAATAAAATATAGAAACGATAGTATTTAAAGTTAATGAATTGAAAAAAAGTTAGTGAAAAAAGTTCTTAAAACTAGAGTTTGCGGAATAAAAAAAGAATAAAAAAATAATTATGAAAAAATAAAAAAAGAAAGAAAGATGATTTAATTTAAACCATCAATTGCATTTTGAACATGCTTAATGTAAACATCTCTAATGTCTTTAGATTGAGCGAGTCCTTCAATTACACATTCAACTTCATAGCCTTCGGATGCAAACATTGATTTCCAGGAATCATCTTCATCCCCTGCCATGTCGTTTTGAGCATGGTCTCCAGCTACAACCATTAAAGGCTTGAGCACTATCTTCTTGTAGTCCCCTTCCTTTACCATAGCCAAGACATCATCATAGTCAGGTTTTGCTTCAACAGTTCCGATATAATAATTATCGAATCCTTTATCCTTTAGCATTCCTTGCAATTTGGTGTAAACAATATTACTTTCTGCAGGAGAACCGTGACCCATGAATACAACTGCAGTATCGTCATCATAATCTCCTTTAGAGGTGATGCTTGCAATCAGGTCTTCAAAGTCTTCATCAGAGATTAATAAAGGTTCTGCAATTGGAATGTTTTCAAACTTGTCAATGTATTTGTCTACAGTATCCTTGATCTTGAAATGGTATTCAGTACCGTTCATGATGTGAGTTGGTTGAATGATAACAGTCTTTACACCATCAGCCAATGCTCTTTCCAATGCTTCTTCCACATTGTCAATAGCCAAATCATCACGTTTTTTCAAAATGTTTATAACCATTTGGCTTGTGAATGCTCTTCTCATTTCATAATCAGGAAATGCTTCATCAATGTCCTTTTCGATAGCTCCAATGGTAAGAGCACGGTTATTGTTATAAGAAGTACCAAAACTTACTACTAAAATAATCTTATCAGCCATAATATCATCCTAAAAAATAAAAAATATTTCATTTTATTGATTAAATAAATCAAATTAAATTTTTTAAAGAAAAATTTAACATTACTAAATTATACTTTATTTAAAGAAATATTTAAAAATATTGATTAAAAATAATTAATGAAATGAAAAAAGAATTAAAAAAGAAGGAAAAATAAGATTCATGAAATTTCATGAAATGAAAATAATAAAAAATGAGAAATTAAAGATAAAATTAAAAAAATAAAAGCTATTTATTTTGATCTCTTAGCATGTACAATAATGCATTTGAAATAGCCGCTGCAACATTACTTCCACCTTTACGTCCACGAGCAACGATGTAAGGAACATCACATTGCATAATCAACTCTTTTGATTGGACTACATTAACAAATCCTACTGGAACTCCTATGATGAGTTCAGGATTGAGTTTTCCTTCTTGAATCAATTCATATAATCGAATCAAAGCGGTTGGAGCGTTTCCTATTGCAAAAATCAAAGGTTTATCCAAACTTGCTGCCTTATCCATGGAAGTTCTTGCACGTGTAGATCCATTCTTTTTTGCAATGTCTCTAACATCATCATCACTCATAAAGCAGAAGACTTCGCCACCATGCTTCTTAAGCTCTGCCTTATTGATTCCTGCCTTTGCCATATTTGTGTCAGTAACAATGCAAGCACCATTCTTAATTGCTTCCAATGCCTTATCGACTACATCTTCTGAAAAGCATAAGTTATCTACATAATCAAAATCAGCAGCAGTGTGAACTGCTCTTTTAATAATTGGCGCTAATTTAGGGTCAATTTCATGAGGAAGTTCAGATTCAATGATTTCCATACTCCTGCTTTCAATTTCAGCAGGTTCAACTTGTTCTAATTCAATTTTCATACTATCACTTCAATTTTACAATGAATAACTACTAAATTACATAATTAATTAACTACTAATAAATATAAATTTTAACCTTTCCATTTCCTTGCATTATCCACAAAAGACTTTGCAAAATCAGGATTTGCAGGAAGATAAATATGTGGGAAACCTGCATAAAGACTGTCAGAACCGTGACAGCAAAGATATTCCAAACCATTGGATGCCTTTTTAGCCATAAATGCTTCTCCACAGTTTTCACTATCATAATAATGGAATTCATGCACTCTGATGCTATCATCCTTTTTGCATAAGAGATTATCTTCCAAAGCAGTGATTTCAATATAGCCAAATCTTTGCAATTTGTCGGTTTTTATACAATTCCCCTTGATAAATCCAACCATAGGGATTTCTTCAATGGAATCATGCAAATACATGAAACCTCCACATTCAGCTATTGTAGGAATTCCCCTTTCTATTATGTCTTTAATTTCATCACATAATTTCCTATTTTTAGACAATTCTTCGGTATATAGTTCAGGATAACCTCCACATAAATATAATCCAGAAATATCTTTAGGAAGCTCTTCATCTTCCAATGGGCTGAAATAGACTACTTCACATCCTAAATCTTCCAATATTTCAATGTTTTCCTTATACATAAAGCAAAAGGCATTATCACGAGAAACTGCTATTCGAGTTTTAGCTTCGTTGTAATCAGTTTTGCTGCTTTGAATCAACTCTTTAAAATCATCACTTGCTTCAAGGACTGGAGCTGATTTAGCCAATTCAAACAATCCATCCAAATCAATGTATTTCTCTGCCAATTCCCTAAGACCATTTATTTTCTCTTTAATGTCTTCAATTTCATCTGCAGTGATCAATCCTAAGTTTCTGCTTCCAATGGAATACTTCTCTTCTCTAGGCAAGAAACCATAGGCCTTAATGCCTTCTTTTTGGACAATATCCCTTAAAAGAGGATACAACATAGGAGAAATCCCATTGAATATTACTCCTTCAACCATGCTTTCTTCCTTGAATTCCTTGAAACCTTTTATGATTGCTGCTGCAGAATTGCTCATTCCTTTAGCATCAATAATAAGAACTGCAGGAGCTTTAATGGATTTAGCAACTTCCCAAGCACTTGCTCTGCCTTCAACACCGATTCCATCATAAAAGCCCATAGCTCCTTCAATTATGCTTAAGTCCTTACCGCAATTTCTAATGAATTGGTCACATAACATTTGCTCAGTTGAAAAGTAAGGATCCAAATTATGAGTCTCTACATTAAAGACCTTACGATGGAACATTGGGTCAATATAATCAGGACCTGATTTGAAGGAAGCGATTTCCAAACCTCTATTTTGGAATGCTGCAAGCAAAGCCATAGTTATTGTTGTCTTTCCACAGTTACTGTTGGTTCCTGAAATCAAAATTCTATTCATGAGCACCACTTCCACTAATAATGAATATAGGATTTTGAGCCATTAGCATATGCAAGTCACCGATTTGTCTGCCTTTTGAAACTGCAACTTGAACAATATCCCCATTTATTCCAACATTCTTTAAGGATTCCAATCCAGCCATTGCACTTTCAATAGTCACTGCAGTTATGACAAATTTCATTTTATCATTAATTCCATAAAGATAACTGACAATTTCTCCCATATTTCCAGAGCTTCCTCCAATAAATGCCACATTCGGAACAGGCAAATCCTTTAGGCATTCTGGTGCCAATCCACATAGCGCCTCCACATTATCCAAGTGGAACTTTTGGCAATTTTGATTTAACAATGCAATTGCCTCTTCATTCTTGTCAAAGGCATAAACCTTTCCTTCATATGCTGAAAACGCCATTTCAATTGTTACAGAACCGGTTCCACAGCCAATATCATAAGCCACATCATCAGGATTAATTGATAGCTTAGACAAGCATACAGCTCGAACTTCTGACTTTGTCATTGGGACTTTTCCTCTAATGAATTCATCATCTGGAATTCCAGTTCTGATTCTTGAATCAAAATCAGGATTTTCTATAATCAAAACAGTTAGAGAACTGAATTCCATTCCAGCCAAATTAGCTATCTTGGATTCTTGAATGGACTCTTCATCTGAGCCCAAATTCTCACCAATCCAAACCTTCAAATCACCGAATCCATATTTAACCAATTCTTTCTGCAATTCTGGAATATTTTTGCCTGTTAAAGCAAAAGTGTACCTATTTCTTCGAACTGATGAAACAATATTAGTATCAAGCCCATGACAGCTTATCAAATTTGCATCTTTCCAAGGAAGACTGCATTTTGCAAAAAAGTATGATACAGAGGATATTCCAGAAACTAAATTAGGATTATAATCCGTTAAGACATCCAATAATTTCTCAGCTGCACTATAAAAGCCAACATCTCCAGAAACTAGGATAGCTATTTTTTCTGCATCTGTCTTTTCTATTATCTCAAGTATATCATCAGATAAATAAGCATTATAACTAGGTTTTTTCATGTGAGAAAACTCATTGATTAATCGTTTAGCCCCTAATAAAATATCGGCTTCAATAATCAACTCCAAAGCTTCAGCAGTGATGGTTTTTTCACTCATACCCATTCCAATAATATTGATTTCCTTCATAAGCATTTACTCCTAATGGTGTCTTTAGCTTCTTCTACACTAATACCCTCTTCATTAACTAATCTGGATAAAACGACAACTTCCATGCCACATTCCTTTGCAGCATCTGTCTTTTCTAAAAAACCTCCAACATTACCAGATTCTTTAGTTATAAGTATGCCTGCACCAATTTCCTTGAATTGTGCCATATTGAATTCCTTAGAAAAAGGACCTTGCATTCCGCAAAGGTTTTTCATAGGGTAACCTAATTCAAGGCATTGCTTCATTCCTTCTGGTGAAGGCAACATTCTTAAATAAACCCTTTCCTGGAAGTTTTCCACCTCTGTTAACGCAGGAGCCTCTTTCGCCCCCATTGAAGAAAAAATCAATCCTTCAGTAGTGTTAAGATAATCAATCAATTCTTCCATACTGGATACTTTTACAGCATCTTCAATCTCAATTGATTCTCTTAAGACTCTAATGTATTCAATATTCTGTTCCTCACAAATCTCCTTAATGTGTTTGCTGATTTCTGTAGCATAAGGATGTGTAGCATCAAAAACAAATTCCGTCTTCTCTTCTTCAAATAGTTTTCTCATAGGGTCAGGCTTTAATCTTTTAGGCTGAACAATGACAGGAGGTTCATATTCCAATACTTTCTCCCCGTATTCTGTAGCAACACAAACTATAGCAGGAATCTTATTTTGAGATAAGAATTCAGTTAATAAACGTCCTTCAGTAGTTCCTCCAAATAAAACAATTTTGTGCATATCCACACCTCTAATTAAGAGAACTCATTAGTTAAATAATATTCTAATTTGATAATTTATTAATTAATATAATAATTATAACTTTTATAAATTTTTATCCTTTTATAAATTTATATCATTTATACACCTTTATAACCTCTAGGTGTTACCATTTTATCATCAATGACTTTTGTATTGGCATTTCCAATGAAAACTGTGGTAAACATATCCACTTCTGTGTCCTTAAGCTCTAAAAGGTTAGTGATATGATATTCTTCACCATCTCTACCGATGTTTCTAACATATCCACAAATAGTGTCTTCACCTTTGAATTTCAATAAGATTTCACATGCCTTTTTCAAGTAATCCTTTCTTTTATGACTTGAAGGATTATAAAGGCAAATACAGAAATCTCCTTCACCAGCTAATGCCAATCTTTTTTCAATCAATTCCCAAGGGGTTAATAAATCTGATAAACTGATTACAGCAAAGTCATGACCTATTGGAGCACCTAAAACTGCAGATCCACTTAAAACAGCACTAATACCTGGAACAATATCAATTTCAACATCAGGATAGTCAACTGAGAGTTCATAGACCAGACCTGCCATACCATACACTCCAGCATCTCCACTGCAGACTACAGATACTGCATTTCCCTCTGCTGCCTTTTCCAATGCCATCTTACAACGGTCCACCTCTTTTGTCATTCCAGTGTACAAATACTCTTTTTCAGGCAAGTACTCTTCTACAAGTTCTACATATTTTTTATAACCTACAATCAAATCTGAATCCTCAAGAGTCTCTTTAGCAGCAATGCTAAGGTATAACTCATTTCCAGGACCAATACCCACTACAGATACACATTTCATAAATTATTTCCTCCAATAGACACCTTATGATTTTAATATTATTATTAAATTATAATTATGAATTAACTTTTATTGAATATATTAAATTATTAAATTATATTATTATTGAATTATATTATTATTGAATTATATTATTATTGAATTATTATTCCCAAGAAATATTTGGGTCATTTATTGCTAAAGCAACAGTCACACCTGCTCCATCACAAGTGTCTTTACTCCTAATCAATTTTCCATTGCTTTCCATAATTGCGGAACGTTCACAGACATTATCCACTTCCACAACACTTTTAACAAATTCAGACTTTGTAAAGTCTCCTTCAAGACTGTTTAGTTCCTCTGCACTATAAGTATTAAATGGCAAATCATATTTCTTAGCAAATTCTAAGATTCCTTTTTCATTAGCCTTTTTATCAATGCTTGCCAAAGCATTTATAGACAAAATATGATAATTTTCACTTTTCAATATATTTAAAATGGAGCTTTCTACCGATTCAAAGCTTATGTCTTTTCTACATCCAATGCCAACTGTAATGATTTGTGGGACTAATAATAATGTATCATTCTTACGTTCATTTTCTAAATCTTTATGAGTGATTATCACATCGTATCCTACATTGGAATCTTCTAAATCATTAAGATAAACATTCTTAGGCAAATTTCCTTGAATGGGATAATCTGATTTGACATGTACAGATTCTCCCTTTAGTAACTTAGATGAAACCAATTTAATGCATTGCGGATTTAAAATCTGTAATCCCTGACTTTTTGCCCAAGTATCCACTGCAAATACCTTATTGATATCAGTGGCAGTTGTGATTACTGGAATAGAACCTAAATCCTCAGCTATTTGAAGTGCCAATTCATTAGCTCCCCCAATATGTCCAGAGAGAATAGGTATAGAAAACTGTCCCAATTCATCCACTACAACTACAGCAGGATCTTTTGTTTTTGTCTTGATGTAGGGAGCGATTGCCCTAAGTGCTATTCCTATTGCACCTATGAAAATTAAGGCATCATTAGTAGAGAAATGTTCCTCTGTCCAAGTGGACAAAGCTCCTTTTCCACACCTAGCAAAATCCACATCATTAGCTTCAGATAATGAATTTGATAATTTATATGCAATTTCCATACCATTATCTGTAAACGCAATAATTGATACTTTCATTCTTAACCTCACAGATTCAAGCATATTAGCTTGAAATTACTACAAATTTATTTTTTAGCTTGTCTGAATTCTGTTGAAAAATCATCAGCATAAAGACGTGATAAGGAATATTCACTGTCTAAAACATCTCCAACAATTATTAAAGCTGTTTTTGTAATGTTGTTTTCCTTTGCAGTTTCATATAATGTTCCAACAGTACAACGCATAACCTTTTCATCTGGCCAGGTTGCCTTATAAACGATTGCTGCAGGAGTGTTTTCAGTATATTTTCCTTTTACAAGCTCTTTAGATAAGTCCTTAAGGAGACCGGTACTTAAGAAAATAACCATAGTTGCCCCATGTTCTGCAAATGATGCAATGCTTTCTTTTTCTGGAACTGGAGTTCTACCGGCCATACGAGTGATTATTACACTTTGGCTAACATCAGGCAAGGTATATTCTGCTTTCAATGCTGCCGCTGCACCACAAAAGCTTGAAACTCCAGGGCAAACATCATAGGAAATTCCTTCTTCGTCTAAACGGTCCATCTGTTCACGGATTGCACCATAAATACTTGAATCACCAGTGTGCAAACGGACAGTCATCTTATTTTCCTTTTCAGCTTCAAACATCTTTTCCAAGACTTCATCTAAAGTCATTTTAGCACTGTCATAAATTTCACATGAATCCTTAGCATAATTTAACAAATCAGGATTGACTAATGAACCTGCATATATTATTACATCTGCTTCCTTTAGGAGTTCTGCTCCCCTTATAGTTATTAAATCAACAGCTCCACTTCCTGCTCCAACAAAATGAATCATTATTTATTCCTCCATAATTTCAAATAATCATCAAATAAACATTCTTATAAATAAAATTTTGATAAATAAACCTTCTTTAAAGTTAGTTAATTTTTATTTTTTCCATAATCTTTTAAGATCATCTACATTTTCACTTTCAAATAAAACTCCAGAATACTCTCCCGTATTTGCAAAGCATATGAATCCAACATTGATGTCATCTGGAACTCTTCTATCAATATTATGTTGTATTCTCTCATTTAAGATTTCCATAGTCTTATCCAATAAGTCATTTTCATATAGGATATCCAATACTGCATTAGTAGTTACACATTTTTGAATCTCTTTTAGGATTTCAATATTTGCACCTGCATCCAACGCACAGGACAATAGTGTTTCTATCCTACCATCACCATTATGTGAGTGGGTGTTAAACATTCCTATTCCCAGTTTTACAAATTTGCCTATATGGCCAACTAAAAGAATATTCTTGAACCCAAATTCAACAGAACTATCCAATGCAACATCAATGAAATTACTGCACATTATTCCAGGTTTTGTTGATAAATTCAAATCCTCTTCTGTGAACTTTTTACCAAAATTACCTAAGAATATAAGTATGGACTCATTGCTTTCTGCAGCAATGACACTTATTTCAACTTTAATTGAATCGGCTAATGCCTTGGCACTCATTGGCTCAACAATACCTGTTGTACCCAAAATTGAAATGCCCCCAACTATACCTAATTCAGGGTTGAAAGTTTTCTTTGCTATTTCTTCACCCTCCGGTACAGAAATTAAAACATGAAAGCCTCCACTATAATTAAATTGCATCGCCAATTCATTTAATGAATCCTTTATCATTTTTCGAGGAACAGAGTTTATAGCAGACATACCAACTGGCTGATCTAACCCACCTTTGGTTACTTTTCCAACTCCTTTTCCCCCTTCAATAATAATTTCTGAAGAATCAGGCAATAAAGCCACTTTGGAAGATACCAATATTCCATTAGTGATGTCAGGGTCATCACCGCCATCCTTTTCAATAGAACAGCTTGCAACATTATCATTAAACTGAGGGTTTAAAACATCTATTATGAGATCAGTTTGATTAGGTGTTGTGATTGCTACAGAATCCATTGATTCCTGTTTAAAGAGCATTGCCACAGCCGCCTTAGAAGCTGCCGCTGCACATGTCCCTGTTGTATAACCGCAACGCAATAATTTTTGATTAACCAAACGTTTTTCTGCCATATGAAATCCCCAATAAAACTAATGAGTTAAATTACTTTACAACGACGATAGTGAAATATCCCATATTTTCATCAAATTCATCTAAAGAATTATAGATCTTTTCATTTTCCAAACCACAGTTTTCAACTGCATAGACATTATCCTGAAGATTTAATTCCCTCAATGTTTCGATTAATTTAGGCACTGACCTACCTATTTTCATCAGTACCTTAGAACCAGGCATTTGTAAAGCTTCCTTTAAGTCTATTCCTGTTGCAGGAATAATATGTAAAGGATCATTCATTGTAGTCAATCCGATCCTTAATTTAGATGCTGAAGCACAAAAGCTTGTTACTCCTGGAATGACCTCTACATCATAATCTTTTTCCAATAATTGGTCCATTGTATATGCAAATGTTGAGAAGATAGTTACATCACCTAAATTTAACATGGCTACATCTTCACCTTCATCAAGAACCTTAGCAATTGATTCTGCAGCATTTTTATGACTTTCAGCTAAAATGTCCTTATCCTTAGTCATTGGAAACTCTAAAAACATTATTTCCTTTTGGGATAAATCTGTTGCTTGAGATACAATTGATAATGCCAATGAATCACCAGTTCCTGTATGAGGTGTTGCTATATATTTGCACTCTGATATAATATTCATTGCCTTTACAGTGATTAACTCAGGATCTCCTGGCCCAATACTTACTCCGTATAATGTTCCCTTTTCCATTTTAAAACCTTTATTATCTGTTAAAAAAATAATTATTGAAAATAATTGTAAATTAAAATTAATTTAATATCAAATAAACTATATTCATTGCAATAACCTTTTAAAAAAAGTTAAAAAATATAATGAACTTTAATTAATTTAATACTGTAATTAAAAAATATGTTATTGAAAATATATAAATATACTCTCAATTATAGTTTAATAAATTAAAAAAATATTTGAAGAAATAAAGATAAAAAAAGGCTGGCAGCTAAATGAAATTCCCATAGACCGAAACCCATAGTACACAAACAAAACGCGAAAAGACTTAACTTCTGGGATCGAAACGAGACCAGGTGTAACCCCATCGCTATGACCGCCAAACCTATATGATTATGAAGAATCAAGACATAATTTGACTCATAAAATAAATGATCTTAAATAAACGTACATTTTCACCCAAACTGAATACACCAAACCGAATCCTAACTGCCCATTACATAAAAGTAATAAACACATAGGAATTCAAATTAACTAAATATTTTCCTTAAGTAATAAAAAGAAAATAAAGCAAGCGAACAATTGGAAGCAGCGGACTAAACAACTCGGAAAAAAACCTCGAAGCTCACATCCCTACCCCATCAAACGAGTCTTCTACTCGCGTCCTAAGCAATCTATTTTCAGGGGACACCTCAGGCTTAGATGCTTTCAGCCTTTATCGTCCAGTGCGTAGCTGCCCAGCAATGCCTTATCAGACAACTGGTAAACCAGAGGCACCGACAACTCGTTCCTCTCGTACTGGAGCCACCTTCCCCTCAGA